>CAZOVC010000006.1:0-25973 GCA_964583485.1 uncultured Candidatus Saccharibacteria bacterium | reverse complement strand
TGAAAAATAGGTTAAAATGGTTTAAAACAGAAGTTCAGCCAATAATTAATTATTATCGCAAAACAGGACGATTAATTAAAATAAATGGCGAACAGCCGATTGAAGACGTGTTTAAAGATATTCTAAAAGCAATTAGATGATTTCAATAAAAACAGAAAAAGAGATTAAGATAATGAGAGAGGGTGGGAAGATTTTGGCAGAGATTATGGCAGAGTTGGAAACTAAGGTTGAGCCGGGTATTACCACTAACTATTTAGACAGGGTCGCCAGCGACCTTGTTTTAAAATATGGAGCAAAGCCGTCTTTTAAAAACTATCAGGGTTTTCCAGATGTTCTTTGCGCTTCAGTAAACGAGGAACTTGTCCATTGCATCCCTTCTAACAGAAAATTACAACAAGGTGATATAATTTCTCTTGATTTGGGTATTCTTTTCAAAGGATTCCATACTGATATGGCAAATACTGTTCCAGTTGGAAAAGTTTCTCCAGACGCATTAAGAATAATCAGAGTAACAAAAAAGGCATTAAAAAGGGGAATAAAAAAGGTTAGGCCGGGCAAGACATTTGGCGACATAGGCAATACTATTCAGAGATATGTTGAAGACCAGGGATTTAATGTTATAAAGGATCTTTGCGGTCATGGAATTGGAAAAGAACTTCATGAAGAGCCGCAGGTGCAAAATTACGGAAAAAGAAGGACAGGTTCTGAGCTTGCCGAAGGGATGGTTTTTTGCATTGAGCCAATGGTGGCAATAAAAGATTGGCATTTAAAAAAAGCCAAGGACGGCTATGGCTTTCAAACAAGAGATAATTCTCTTTGCGCTCATTTTGAGCACACCCTGGCCGTCACCCAAACCGGCTGTGATATTTTGACAGAATTAAGATAATTTGTTATCATACAAATATAAAAACCGTTCTTAAAAAAGTAAATACAGAAAGTTTAACTTTTCGAAATAAAAGGAGAAAAGAGACGGCGTCGTATATATGTCCAAAATGTAAAGAAGCGATTATAATACATAGATTTTGTTCAGCATGTGGAAAAAAGAGAGTGCGAATATTGTAATTGATGCTGGAATTCTTTATGGCCACATGAAGGTTTTTGCACAAGATGCGGACGATCCCGTGATGAAGCGCTCAGTACTTTCCCTCCGTCTACCAAAATTCGTATCAAGGCATGGATATTTGTTTTATTTGGCAGAAAGTTTATTCAATCAGAGCAAAACGTTCATTAAAAGCTCAAGTTATAAACTTGTGCTAAAGTCCGTTCAGCGAACGGACTTTTTTATTTAAACTAAAATTATCAATACTAAAATTATCAATATAGTATAGTTACCAGTATGCCAAAAAACTGACGGTCGTCAGTTTTTTGGCATACAGTTTATTTTTATGTTAAAATAAATTAATGGCTTCTGTAAAACAATCTTCTATAAAACAAAAAGTATTATTACTTTTATTAGGTGGAATGGCTTTTGGATATGCAATTACTCCAAATCGTCAATGGAAAGTTTTAAAAGAGTTTTCCCGAGGTTGGAAAGAAATTGATAAAGAGAAATTAAGAAAAGAAATTAGAAATCTTTATAGATCTAAAATAATTAAAAGGAAAGAAAATTCAGATGGTTCTTATACTATGATTTTGACGGACAAAGGAAAAATGAAGGCTTTAACTTATCATTTTGAGAGAATGAAAATTGAGGGCGGGGAGTGGGACGGAAAATGGAGATTAGTAGTTTTTGATATTCCTGAAAAGATTAGAAAAGGAAGAGCGGCATTGCGGGAGAAAATAAGAGAGCTCGGTTTTTACGAGCTTCAAAAAAGTGTTTGGATTTTTCCTTATGAATGTAAAGATGAAATTGATTTTATTGTGGAATTTTTTGGTTTAAGAAAATATGTTCGTTTTGGCATTTTAGAATCAGTTGATAATGAACTTCATTTAAAAAAGATATTTAATTTAAAATAATTTAGCGAAATTAGTAAGTAGAATATAGGGTGCCAAAAAACTGACGATCGTCAGTTTTTTGGCATGCAGATGCAGATGCAGATACAGATTAAGATAAATATTGAAACAGATGATATTGAAATGAAAAAAATTCCAAATGGAAAAAATTCCAAATAGGGCTTTTTTATTTTTGGAAATTTTGTGGTAAAATGGTAAAATAAAGCAATGGCTAAGAAAACTAAAAAACTTCACCCAGTTAAATCCCGCAAAGCGGGTGCAAAGCAATTTAACGGGGTAAAATTTCCTTCAGAACTGAGAATGGATTTAGTTGGTGCTGATTGGGTGGTAATAGCGACGGGTAGGGCCAGGAGGCCTGAATCCTTTAAGAAAGAAACCCGCCTTCGCCAAAGCTTTGGCGGGCAAGAAAGAACTTGTCCTTTTTGCAAAATCATTAAAAATCAGTCAGTTATTGTTGTCCCTAATAAATTTCCAGCTTTTCTTCCATATTCTAAACTAAACGAAAGAACCGAAGGAGAATTGCACAAGAAAATGAATGCTGTCGGTTTTCATGAAATAGTGATTACTCGAGACCATAAAAAACAAATAGCTCAATTTTCAGTAGAACAGGTTAAAGAAGTGTTTGATGTTTATCAGGAAAGATATCTGAGTTTAATGCCAAAAAAGTTTGTAAATCATATATCTATTTTTCATAATCATGGCCAAGAAGCCGGAGCTTCAATTGCTCATCCTCACTCTCAGATTATAACTACTCCTCTTATTGATATTGATCTCCAACAGGCGCTTTCGCGCGCTCAAAGTTATTATAGGAAACACAAAAAATGCATTTACTGTCAAATGAATAAATGGGAAAAAAGAATAAAAAAAAGGATTGTTTTTGAAAACAGGAGTTTTCGAGTTGTTTGTCCTTTTGCTTCAAGAACAGCTTTTGAGGTGATAGTTTCTCCCAAAAAACATCTTGCTTATTTTGAAAGAATAAAAGAGAAAGAAAAACGGGATTTAGCAGAGGCTTTTTCGGAATCTTTAAACAAAATTTACAAGGGCCTGCGCGACCCCGCCTACAATTTTTATCTACACACTGCTCCTTGTGATGGCAAAAATCATGATTATTACCACTGGCATTGGACAATTCTGCCCAAAACCGCCATTCCAGCTGGATTTGAACTTGGCACAGGCATAGAAATTTCAACGATTGAGCCGGAAAAGGCAGCAGAATATTTGAGAAAACAATAATATAATAAATTATGAAACCATTAATTGTTGCAAATTGGAAGATGAATCCTGTAACCATGAAAGAGGCTGAAGAGCTTTTTAATTCTGTTTTCGAATGCGTTAAAAATATTAAAAATACAGAAACAGTGATTTGTCCGCCGTTTATTTATTTACCTTTATTAAAAGGATTAACTCTTGGAGCGCAGGATTGTTATTGGGAAGAAAAAGGAGCATATACTGGAGAGGTTTCAGTAGCAATGCTTAAAGAGATGGGATGTAAGTATGTTATTATAGGCCACTCAGAAAGAAGAAAGATTTTTAATGAAACGAATCAGAACGTAAATAAAAAACTTAAATCTGTTTTAGAAGAAGGATTAATCCCTATAATGTGCATTGGAGAAACAGAACAGGAAAGAGAACAAGAAAAAACAGAAGAAGTTTTGAAACAAGAACTTACTGAAGGTTTTGAAGGAATTTCTAACGTTTCCAATCTTGTTATTGCTTATGAGCCAATTTGGGCTATTGGAACTGGCAATCCCTGCGATATTGAAGAAGCTAAAGAAATGAATCTTTTAATTAAAAGGATTATTTCCAAATTATATAATTTAGCTGTTTCCAAGAAGATTAGAATTCTTTATGGAGGAAGCGTTAAAGCTAATAATGCAGAAGGATATTTAAAGCAAGTTGAATTTGATGGTCTTCTTGTCGGAGGAGCTTCTTTAAGTGCTCAAGAGTTTGTTGACTTAATCAAAAAAATCTGTTAAAATGATTTCATTATGAGTAACATAGATTTGAACGGTCATTTTTTTAATCCAACCAAGGGAAATTTATTAGCCAAACAAGTAATTGAAGAAATAATAGGATATATTAAGGAAAAACCAGAGAAATTCTATGATATTATTGTTGGTTGTGATTCCTCTTCAGGAGAAGAACCGCATTTTCCAGTTGTTGTGGCGATTTTGAGAAAGGGCGAAGGAGGGAGATTTTTCCTTAAAAAGATAAAATATCCCCGCGCTTTTAATAAAAAGTTTATTTATTGGAAAAACAGGATTTTACAGGAAGTTTTATTATCCTGCGAATTAGCTTTATTGTTAAGAGAAGACTTTCAAAAAGAGATTCAACAAGCAGATGATGGAACTCTTCAATATCAATTTAGATATATTCATGCTGATATCGGCGAAAAAGGACAGACAAAAGATATGGTAAAGGAATTAACCGGATTGATCCGCGGAAACGGCTTTGAACCTAAAATAAAACCAGAAGCATATATTGCCTCTGTTGTAGCAGACCGATATTCATAATATGACTTCAAAAGAGATTAGGAATAAGTTTTTGAGATTTTTTGAGAAAAAAGGGCACAAAATCGTACCCTCATCTTCTCTATTGCCCGCTGATCCCAGTGTTTTGTTTACTACAGCCGGTATGCAGCAGTTTAAAGAATGTTTCTTGGGAAAATCATCTCCCTATGGAAATAGAGTTACATCTTGTCAGAAATGTTTTAGAACCTCAGATATTGAAGAAGTAGGGGATACAACTCATTTGACTTTTCTGGAGATGTTGGGAAATTTTAGCTTTGGAGATTATTTTAAAAAAGAGTCCATTGAATGGGCTCTTGAATTTTTAACCAACGATTGCGGATTAAAAAAAGAAAAGTTTTGGATTACAGTGTTTGAAGGAGATAAAGAAGTTCCTAAAGACAAAGAATCAATAGAGATGTGGAAAGAATTGGGATTTCCTAAAGAAAAAATTCATGGATTTTCTCGTGAAGATAATTTCTGGGGACCAACCGGAGAGGAAGGGCCTTGCGGGCCAACTAGTGAAATTCATTATGAGTTATCTAAAAAGCCATGTTCTTTGAATAAAAAGTGTTTGCCAAATTGTAAATGTGGAAGATTTATTGAATTATGGAATTTAGTTTTTAATGAATTTTATCAAGACAGAGATAAAAAATTGACCCCTTTAAAACAAAAAGGAGTAGATACTGGTATAGGATTGGAAAGACTAGCTATGGTTATTCAAAAGAAACCATCAGTTTTTGAAACTGATTTATTTTCTCTTGCGTCTGAAAGTCAAGCTGAGAGAATTATTGCTGACCATATTAAGGGATCAGTTTTTTTAGCTTCTGAAGGGATTATTCCTTCCAACGTTGAGCAAGGATATGTTTTAAGAAGAATCTTAAGAAGAGCAATTCGCTATGGTAAAATTCTAAAAATGCCAAAGAATTTCTTAATTCCTTTAGCTCAAAAAGTTATTGAGATTTATAAAGAGGTTTATCCTGAAGTAAAATCTAAAGAAAGAGATATTTTAACTATAATTCAAAAAGAACAAGAAAAGTTTGCAAAAACCTTAGAGCAAGGATTAAAAGAATTTGATAAATTAATTAGTAAAAATAAAAATATAAGAGGCGAAGAAGCGTTTAATCTTTATCAGAGTTATGGGTTTCCTTTGGAACTTACTGAAGAATTGGTAAAAGAAAAAGGCCTTAAAATAGATAAAAGAGGTTTTGAAAAAGCAATAAAAAAACATCAGGAGATTTCACGGGCTGGAGCAGAAAAGAAATTCGGAGGAGTGGGCAGGGACGCAGGTTTGGAAGAAGCAAAGCTTCATACAGCTACTCATTTAATGCATCAAGCGTTAAGAGAGGTTTTAGGGGATTACGTTAAGCAGATGGGCTCTGATATTACTTCGCAAAGATTACGTTTTGATTTTTCTCATTCAGCTAAAATGACTAAACAGGAGATTAATAAGGTTGAGGAGATTGTTAATCAGAAGATTAAACAGGATTTAGAAGTTAAAAAAGAAGAAATGAATTATAAAGATGCAATAAAATCAGGAGCTTTGGCGTTTTTCAAAGAGAAGTATCCTGAAAAAGTATCTGTTTATTCTATTGGCGAGTTTTCAAAAGAAATCTGTGCTGGTCCTCATGTTAAGCGCACCTCTGAACTCGGTAGATTCAAAATTATTAAAGAAGAATCTTCAGGCGCCGGCATCCGCCGACTCCGAGCTATTTTGGAATAGCAAATTAAGTTGTGGTTGTCAATCTTTTGTAAAAATATTTGCTATTTGGTAAAATAAAATATAATGCCAAAGAAATTTTTTGATATTATTCCTCCCAAACAAAAACAAGATCAAGGAACCGAGTTCCTTGATAAAAGGAACTCGGTTCCTTTGAAGAAAATAAAGAAAAAAAGGTTTTTTTTGAAGAGTTTGGTTTTTTGTTTTGTTCTTTTAATCTTAGTAATAATCTCAGGTCTTTTCTTTTTTTCTAAAGTAGAAGTTGAAATTTGGCCGGAAACAGAGATTTTAATTTTAGAAGAAAATCTTGTTATAGACTTAAATATAGAAATACCTGATTTTGACGAAAGAATTGTTCCGGGCAAAGTTTTTAGCAATGAAAAATCCGTTTCTCAAGAATTTTTTGCTTCAGGCAAGATTTTGAAGGAGGAAAAAGCCAGAGGAGTTATCCGAGTCTATAATGCTTATTCTACTTCTTCCAGAACTTTAGTGCCTTCTCGGTTTGTTTCTGCTGACGGGAAATTATTCTGGTCTCTTAAAAAAATAACAATTCCGGGGGCAAGATATGAAAAAGGAAAACTTGTTCCTGGTGAGATTGATGTTGAAGTTCAGGCAGCTGAACCAGGAGAAGATTACAATATTGGTCCTTCTACTTTTGCTCTTCCGGCCTTAGCTGGTTCTTCTTTATATACCACTATTTATGGAAGGTCATTTTCAGATATGAGCAATGGTTTTATAGGCGAGGTTTCGCAGATTAGTCAGGAGGACTTAGATAGAGCAGAAATTACTTTAACTGAAGAATTGAAAAAACAAAACAGGGAATTTTTTAAAACAACTGTTTCCAAAGATTTCGTTTTGTTAGATGAAACAATTTCTCAAGAGATTATAGAAGTTAATAGCTCTTTGGAGTCAGGAACTGAGGCTGAATCATTTGTGTTTCAAGTTAAAATTAAATCAGAAGGAGTAGGGTTTAAAAGATCAGACCTAGAAAATTTTGCTAAAAATTGTATTAATTTAAACATGTCAGAAGGCGCAATACTTCAAGAAGAGAGTTTAGAAATCAATCATTTTCTTTTAGAACAAAAGATTGATGAAGAGGGCTTGCCCCCACACCAAAAATTTGGTAGTGGGGGTAAAATTATTTTAAGTTTAGAGATTAAAGCTAAAGTTTATTCAGATATTGATTTAGACAAACTTAAAAAAGCTCTTTTAGGAAAGTCTTTTAAAGAAGCCAGGATATTTTTAGAAAATCTGCCCGGGGTGACTAAAGTTGAGTTGAAGTCTTGGCCGTTCTTAAAGAATAAAATTCCCGAAGACATGAAAGAAGTTGAAGTAAAGTTAATGCTTGACTGATTAAATAAATTTTGTTAGGGTAAATAATTATTTAAATGGCGAAGAATAAAAAAAATATTTATCGAACAACTGGTACTGTTTTAGAGTCATTACCTAGTCTTGATTTTAAAGTAAAATTAGATGATGGAAGAGAAATAATTGCTCATCTTGCTGGAAAGCTGAGGATTTATCGGATTAAGATTTTACCAGGAGATAGGGTGACAATAGAAATGAGCGCCCAGGGTGATACTCGAGGAAGAATTGTATATAGGGGGAAGTAATTATTTATGAAAGTTAGAGCATCAGTCAAAAAAATTTGCAGACATTGCAAAATCGTTCGAAGGAAAGAACGAGTTTATGTGATTTGTAAAAAAAATCCTAAACACAAACAACGTCAAGGATAGAATTATGCCCAGAATTGTCGGGGTTAATATCCCGGAAAAAAAACAAATAGAGATTGCTTTGACCTATATTTATGGCATAGGTCGTTCTTTGAGTAGAAAAATTTTAACTGAAGCAGGAATTAAGTTTGATTGTCTATCTTCTGAATTAAAAACAGAAGAAATAAATAAGCTTAAAGACATAATTGAAAAGAAATATAAAATTGAGGGAGGACTTAGGAGAGAAGTGATGATGAATATTAAAAGATTGCGTGATGTTGGTTCCTGGCGTGGAATTCGTCATATTAAAGGACTGCCAGTTAGAGGTCAAAGAACACGAACTAATACCAGAAGTATTCGCGGGAATGTGAGAAAAACAGTGGGGTCTGGAAAAAAAGCAGCGCCAGACGCAAAGTAGTAATTATATGGGTAAAAAAAGAATTATTACAAAAACTGAAGAAGAGTTGTTAAAAGAAACAGAAAGAGTAGAAACAGGGATGAAAAAAGAGGCCAAAACTGAAAAACCTTCAAAAACAAAAGAGGGCAAGCTTTGCATCTCTTCTTCTTATAACAACACTTTAATCACTTTAACTGATATTCAGGGGAATGTTTTAACATGGGCTAGTGCCGGCTCAATTGGTTTTAAGGGAACAAAAAAAGCTACCCCTTTTGCTGCTTCAAAAGTTGCAGAAGCAATATCTCTTGCAGCTAAAAGATTAGGAATTGAGAAAGTAGCGGTTTTAGTAAAAGGAATTGGTTCTGGTCGGGATTCAGCTATTAGATCTTTAGCCGCTCGCGGCTTAGAGATTGTTTCTATTACTGATGTTACGCCAGTGCCGCATAATGGTTGTAGACCGCGAAAGGTTAGAAGAGTGTAATTTAATTTAGTTTTTTGTTATAATTTTATTATGGACAAACAAAAAGAATTGAGAAAATTAAAAAATATTATTAAAAAGATTGTTGAAGAATATTCACCAGAAAAGATTATCCTTTTCGGGTCTTGGGTTTGGGGTAATCCAACTCAAGATAGCGATTTTGATTTATTAATTGTTAAGAAAGATAAAAAAAGTTTTCTTTTAGAACAGCAAAAAGTTAGAAGAATTATTAATGGAGAAATAGCAGCTGATATTTTAGTTCGGACGCCAAGAGAAATAAAGACAAGGCTGAATTTGGGCGATTTCTTTTTTGAAGATATCATTAAAAAAGGTACATCCATATATGAGAAATCAAAGCAATAATCAAAACAACAAGAGAAAAAAACTATCTGGAGAATGGTTTGCAAGAGCTCGGGAAGACGAACTTTCAGTTGAAGTTATCCTTCGAAATAGCCAGGGCGCGCCAAGCACAGCTTGTTTTTTAAGTCAGCAAATGGCTGAAAAGTATCTAAAAGGTTATTTGGTTTACAGAGGCAAACGATTTCCTAAGGTTCATCAATTAGATAGGTTAGTGAGATTATGCGAAGCAATTGAATCGGACTTTCAAGAAATTAAAGAAGAAGCTGAGTTTCTTAGCGCTTTCTATATTACCGCTCGTTATCCCGGCGATTATCCTCAATTTAGTTTTAGACAGGCAAAGGAAGCTTTTGAAAAAGCCTTAAAAATCAAAAATTTCGTTTTAGCGAAATTATAAGACAGAAAAAAGTCCTCCAATTGAAATGAAGGACTTGCCCGAATGGGTCTATGAGAGTTGGGAGTTATTTCGTTGACGGTAGTCATTTTCATTTATACTAAGAAACAATATATGAAAGATAAGAAATGTAAAATTTGTCGGAGATTAGGAGTAAAGCTCTTTTTAAAGGGTGAGCGTTGTTTATCGCAGAAATGTCCAATAATAACAAAACCTTATCCTCCTGGAGAAAAAGGCAAAAAGAGAACTAGGCAGCGTTCTGAGTATGGGAAAGAATTAAGCGAGAAGCAAAAACTTAAAAATTGGTATAATTTAAAAGAGAGGCAATTTAGAAAATATGTAAAAGAAGTTCTTGAAAAGCGGGGAAAAGTAGAAGATGCCGGAGCTTTGCTGATAAAGAAATTAGAAAACCGTTTAGATAATGTGGTTTTTCGAATGGGATTTACTCCTTCTAGGGTTCAAGCTAGGCAAATTGTCAATCACGGTCATTTTTTGGTTAATGAAAAAAAGGTTAATATTCCATCTTATCAAGTTAAGAAAGGAGATAAAATTAGTTTGCGCGCCGGTTCTCGCAACAAGGCTATATTTCAAGATCTTCCTACAATTTTAAAGAAACACCAAGTTCCTTCCTGGATTAAGATTAATATTGAAAAATTAGAAGGAGAAATTGTTGGTCAGCCGAATTTAGAAGAAGCGGCTCCGCCAGCTGAAATTTCCACTATTTTCGAGTTTTATTCACGTTAAAGAGCGATACCAATAATACTAATCTTCATACGAATGATACGAATATTAGTATAATTGGTATGTTATTTGTAGATTGGTATCGCATTATTATGATTTTATTACCCAAATCACCTAAAATTATTACTAAAAAAGAACACTCCGCTTGTTTTGAAATTGAAGCTCTTTATCCTGGATATGGAGTAACTATTGGCAATTCTCTCAGAAGAGTTTTGCTTTCTTCTTTGTCAGGAGCAGCTATTACCCAAATGAAAATTAAAGGAGTTCAGCATGAATTCTCAACAATATCAGGCGTTTTAGAAGATGTGATTACTATTGCCATGAATCTAAAGAACTTGAGATTTAAAATGTATGCTGATGAGCCTCAAAAAGCAAACTTAAAGATTAAAGGCGAGAAAAAAGTGAAAGGTTCTGATTTTAAATTTTCTAGCCAAGTTGAATTAATAAACAAGTCTTCTTATGTCGCCACTTTAACTAATAAAAAAGCAGAATTAGATATAGAGATCCAAATTGAAAAAGGTATTGGATATGAATCAATTGAGCGGAGGAAAAAGCAAAAGAAATTAGAAATTGGAGTAATTCCCATTGATGCTATTTTCACTCCTGTAAAAAGAGTGAGTTATAGAGTGGAAAATATGCGGGTAGGAGAGAGAACTGATTTTGACAGATTATATATAGACATTAAAACTGATGGAACGATTACTCCTGAAGAGGCATTCTTTCAGGCTTCTGATATTTTAGTAAAGCACTTTTCTTTGTTTGCTGAACCTTCTAAGCCCGTTTCTGTTAGAACTTCGGTAAGTAAAAAAGCTTCAGCAAAAAAAGAATCAAAGAAAAAATTGAAGCAACATGCGAAAACTTAAACAAGGTAGAAAATTATCAAGAAAGAGAAATCAGCGGAAAGCTCTGTTGAAATCTTTAGCAAGCGCCATTTTTTTACATAAGAAGATAAAAACTACTGAGGCAAAAGCTAAAGAGGTTTCTAGATTTGTTGAGAAGTGTATAACTAGAGCAAAGAAAGGAGATTTAAGTTCTAGAAGAATTTTAGCAAAGTATTTTTCAAAAGATTTAGTTAAAAAACTAGTTGATGAAATTGCGCTAAATTATAAAGACAGAAAGGGAGGATATACAAGGATTATTAAATTAGGACCTAGGAAGAGTGATGGAGCGAAAATGGCTATAATTGAATTAATGAAGTAATATGGAACGCAAAACTCATACAATTGATGCCGCAAACAAAATATTAGGCAGATTAGCAGCAGAGATTGCTATATTATTACGCGGCAAGAATAAAGCTGACTTTGCCCTTAATAAAGACATAGGAGATTTTGTGGTTGTTAAGAATATTAAAAAAATCAAAATCACTGGCAAGAAATTTGAGAAGAAAATTTATTATCATCATACAGGATATTTAGGAGGGTTAAAAGAAACTCCATTTAAAAAACTTTTTAAAAAAGACCCGGGTGAAGTTTTGAAAAAGGCAGTTTTCGGCATGCTTCCTAAGAATAAATTACGAGCTAAGCATATTAAACGTTTAAAGATTCAGTAAGCGATACTAATATACGAATGGCATACTAATTATACTAATATTCGTATCATTGGTATGCTAATTAGTATATTGGTATCGCAATTAATGAAAAAAACTAAAACAAAAAAGAAAACAATTGCTAAAAAGAAAACTGCAAAAAAGACAGTTGTTAAATATTATCAAGCAATTGGCAGAAGAAAAACATCTGTGGCTCGGATTCGACTTTTTACTCAGGGAGATAAAACAATTATGATTAATGGGAAGCCGTATAAAGAATATTTTCCTGATTTAAATCTTCAGCAAATTGTAAACGTTGCTTTAGATAGAATGAACGCTTTGGATAAGTTTATGGTTTCAGCCAAAGTAAATGGAGGAGGAATTCATTCTCAAGCTGAAGCTGTTAGGCACGGAATTTCCAGAGCTCTTGTAAAATTCAATCCTGATTTTCGCAAACGGCTCAGGCGAGCTGGTTACTTAACTCGTGATCCGCGAATGCGGGAAAGAAAGAAATTCGGATTAAAGCGCGCCCGCCGCGCTCCACAGTGGAGTAAGAGATAAAATATGTTAAGAGAAATTATTGATAAATATTATTTAGATAAAGAGAAAGATAGGGATAAAAAAGCTCCGAAGCATTTTTATATTAGCCAGGCAGGAAAATGTCCTCGCCATATTTTTTTTAAGTTCAAAAATGTTCCCGAAAAAGAATTAGAACCGCATATTTTAAGATTATTTGAACATGGTAATCATATGCACCAGCTTATTATGAGTGCTTTAACTAGTACTAGAGATGTTCATGTTGTTGCATCTGAGGTAGAAATTCCTCCCCAGGAACTGGTTTCTGGAAGAGCTGATGCTGTTATCAGCGATGGCAATCAGTTATATGTTTTGGATATAAAGAGCATGAATAGCATGATTTTTAGATCTATGGAAGAGCCAAAGCCAGAAAATGTTCAGCAGCTTCAGCTTTATCTTTATTATTTTAAAATATCTAAGGGGATATTATTATATGTAAATAAAGATAATTTACAGCTTAAAGAATATATATTTAATTATAATTCTGAAGAAGTAAAAATGCTTATAGACGAAATGACGCTTTTAAGAAAACAGATTGACACTAATATTATTCCTAAACGTCTAATTAGTTATCCCAACGATTGGCAGTGCCGTTATTGTCAATATAAATCAGTCTGTAATATGGGAGCTTCTGAAGAAATGGACTGGGACGATTTTAAAGAAAAGATTCAAGGAGTTAATTCTTCGGAAACATAAAGATTTTTTTCAGACAAAATATATAGTTTTTTGTTGCTCCAGAATATTTTAGGCTCTTTAAATTCAGCTAAGTCAACAATATTTATTTTATCTCGGTCGTCTATTTCAACGACTTTTATTTTATTCCCAACATTAAAGATTAAATAATGACCTGTATACCAGAAAAGATTATCAATTTTTTCTGAGAAGCGGGTTATAAATAATTTTTCTCCAGTTTCTTTTTGAGACTGATCGTATTTCTTTTCTAAGAATAAAATCCAAATTTCATAATCATTGAAATAGACCATTTTCTGAAAATCAGGAGAGGATTTAAAACCTTTAATTGATTCAAAGAATTTCTCAAAGGATTTCTTATTTCTATCAAAGATATATAAGATATTATTTTCTTGGAGAAAGACATAAGAATTAAGAACTGTGATTTCGTATTTTGTTTCTTCTTCTACGGAAAAAGGAATTATATTCAATCTTTCTTCTTGATTAAAAGAAAGATTGTTTTTAAAAATAAAACCCGAGGTATCAAGATAATAAACATTATTATAAGAGATTGTAAAAGTGATAATGTTTTTTAAAATAGGGGATGAGATTTCTTTGGTAGATAGATTTACCTCGCTTAATTCTTTCTCTTTAAACACAAATAACTTTTGAGAATTTTTAGGAATGAAATAAAGTTTTTCAGGTGAATCTAAAAAATCAAGGGAAGATAAAACTGCGGGAGATTCGTTTATATCTAAAAGATAATAATTTATTCTTTCTTTAAGACCAACTTCCAGCAAGATTTTTTTTGAATCTGGAGAAAATTTTATATCAAACAACTCTACTTCTTCTTTTGATATGTCTTTTTTATCAATGAGATGACTTTTGACATTTTTGTCTATTTCAAAAAGTTTTAAAGACCAGCCAGGGTTTTTCAAAACTATCTTTTTTTCATTTGGAGAAAAGAAAAAATCATTTACTTCGTTTGTTATTATTGCAAAGTTTGGATTTTCCGGTATTAAAACAATATTTTTTGCTTCAGTAGCTTCTCTTTTTTTTATTTCTAATGTTTTTTCCCAGGTATGAAATCCCTGTTTTTTAATCTCTACTTTATATTCTTTAGATAAGAGATTTTCAATAAGTATTGAGCCAAAGAAAAAGTCGGTTTTTTCTTTTAATTTGCCGTCAAGATAAACTTGGACACTTTTAGGCCAAACCTTGAAATAGAAAATTCCAGGCTGGGTTATTTTTTTCGTTTTCCAATTAAAACGCCAGCCCATAGAGTAAAAAACAGTTAGAAAGGCAATGATTAAAAACAAAATTAACAAAGATAAAAATAAAATAGTTCGTATTTTATAAGTCATAGATGTTCTTTAATTTTACCTTAGTTTACCTCACTTGCCAAATTTTGGGTTTTGCTTTAAGATTAAAATATGGAAGAGAAGTTTATCATTCAAGGTGGGAATCCTTTGACAGGAGAAGTTGAAGTAAGAGGAGCTAAAAATGCTGCTTTTCCTATATTAACAGCTTCTCTTTTAACTAAAGAAACTTGTGTTATTGATAACATCCCTTTGATTGAGGATGTTTTCAAAATGATAAAAATCCTTGAAGAAATGGGAGCTGAAATTTCTTGGACAGGTAAAAGGAAGATTGAAATAAATTCTTCAAAAGTTAGACCTCTAAAAATTCCTTTTAATCTTGTAGGGTGTTTTAGAGGGTCTATTTTAGTTTTAGGAGGATTATTGGCTCGTTTTAACAAAGTAAAAATTCCTTCTCCCGGAGGGTGTGTTATCGGAGCAAGGACTATTGATACGCATTTAGATGCTTTTGAGCAGGCAGGAGTTAGAGTTTATCCAGAGAGCAGATTTTATCGTTTTGAAAAAAGAAAACAAGATAAACCTTTAGAAATTGTTCTTAAAGAAATTAGTGTTACAGCAACAGAAAATATGCTTTTGTTTGCCTCTACTAATCCTAAGAAAACTGTTATTAAAATAGCTGATCAGGATTATCAGGTTCAGGATTTAATTAAAGTTCTTGAGAAAATGGGCGTTGAAATTAAACACTCAGGAGTCAGAGAATTAGAAATTATTGGAAAGAAGAGATTAAAAGGATTCAAACATTTTATAATGTATGATCCTATTGAAGCAGGCACTTTTATTATCGCAACCTTAGCAACAAAAGGAAAAGTAGTGATTAAAAACGCTGAATTATCATTTCTTAGTTTATTTTTAAAAAGATTAAAGGATTTTGGGGCTAATCTTAAAATTTTAGATTCGAAAACTATTAGAGTTTTACCTTCAAAAAATCTTAAAATTGATAAAATTCAGAGTTTGCCTTATCCTGGTATTCATTCTGATTTGCAGCCGGAATTAGGTGTATTAGCAACCCAGACAAAAGGCGCTACAATGATACACGACCCTTTATTTGACGGAAGATTAAGGTATCTTAATGAACTAAATAAAATGGGAGCTGACATTATATTTTGTGATCCTCATAGAGCTATTGTTTATGGTCCAAGCCAACTCCAGGGAATTGAGATGCTTAGTTCAGACATTAGGGCTGGAGCAGCAATGATTATTGCCGGCTTGATTGCCAAAGGAACAACTGTTATTCATAATGTTTATCAGATTGATAGGGGATATGAAAAAATTGAGCAGCGTTTACAGCGATTAGGAGCGGATATAAAGAGAAGAGTTGGGTCTTAATATTAATTATTTATGTTTATCAAAAAAATTGGCATTGATTTAGGAACCTGTAATTCAGTGGTTTTTACTCCCCAAAAAGGAGTGGTTTTAACCGAACCCTCAGTAGTAGCAGTTACTCTTGCTGAAAACAAAATTTTGGCTGTGGGCCAAGAAGCAAAAGAAATGACTGGCCGGACCCCTGATACCATTAGGATTTATAGACCATTAAGGGATGGTGTAATTGCTGATTATCGGGTTACTGAAGCAATGCTGAAATACTTTATTAAAAGAGGAGTTAAAACCTTTAGGTTTTTAAAACCAGAACTTTTAATTGGGGTGCCAGCTGGCATTACTTCTACTGAGAAAAGAGCAGTAATTGAGGCTGGTATGGCAGCTGGAGCTAAAGGAGTTTATGTAGCAAAAGAACCAATTTTGGCTGCAATCGGGGCCGGCATCCCTATTAATTCTTGTTCAGGCCATATGATTGTTGATATTGGCGGAGGGACTTCAGAAGTAGCTGTGATTTCTCTTGGCGGAATAGTAACTTCTCACTCGCTTAGAGTAGCTGGAGACAAGATGGACCAGGGAATTTCTAATTATATAAAGAAGAAATATAATTTAGCTATTGGTGAGCAGACAGCTGAAGAGATAAAGATAAAAATTGGCACGGCTTTATCAGAGAAAGAAGAAAAAGAAATGGAAATTCGAGGCCGGGATTTAGTTTCTGGTTTGCCCCAGAATATTAAGATTAGTTCTAATGAGGTGAGCAGCGCAATTTCTGACCGTCTTGATGAAATTGTTCAAACAGTTAAGGCAGTTTTAAGAGAAACACCTCCTGAACTTTCAGCTGATATTATGGATAAAGGAATGATTCTTTCTGGTGGAGGAGCATTAGTTAGAAATATTGATGAACTTATTTCTCGAGCTACTGGAGTTCCTTGTTTTTTAGCTGAAGATCCCTTGCTTTGCGTAGCTAAAGGAACTGGAAAAGTGTTGGAAAATCTTGAGGCATACAAAAAGAGCATAATGGCTAAAAGGTAATATGAATGATCATCAGAAACAATGGCAGTTTTTAAAAAAATCAGCAGAACTTGGGCGGCTTCCTCACGCCCTTTTGTTTTATGGTCAGAAAGGATTAGGGAAAAAAGCATTAGCAATTGAATTTTCCAAGCTTCTAATTGGAAAAATAAGTCCTCCCGATTTTATTTTAATTGAACCTCAAGGAAAGGAAATCCAGATTGTTCAAATACGAAACCTTATACAAGGACTTTCTTTTAAGCCGTATCTGTCTGATTTTAAAATTGCGGTTATAAATAAAGCTCATTTGATGACTCCAGAATCCCAAAACTGCTTTTTAAAGTTTCTTGAAGAACCAACAGATAAAACATATTTAATTTTAATAACTGAATATCCGGCAATGCTTTTATCAACTATTATTTCCAGAGTTCAGAAGCTTAGATTTTTTCCAGCAAAGGATTTTAAGATTGAAGATAACAAAGACCTGATTTCAGATTTGATTAAAATGAGTAAATCTGATTTAGCATTTCGGTTTCAGTATGCTAAAAATATCTCAACAAAGGGTTTAAAAGAAATTTTAGATACTTGGCTAAGATATTTCAGAAAGATATTCATTAATAGATTAACTGGGCAAAGAACAGAAGACTTTAATCAGTATTCTTTATTTAAACTTAAAGATATTATTAGACAAATACAATCCACAAACTATTTAATCTCTGCAACCAATCTCAACCCCCGCCTCGCTTTAGAAATTTTGCTAATTGAGCTATAATAAAAAAACTATGGAATACAAAGATATTATTAAAAAAATTGAGCCGGAGATGGAAAGAGTTATTAGTTTTTTAGAAAGAGAGTTGGTAAAGATTAGAACTGGTAGGGCTTCAGCTTCTTTGATTGAAGACATAGTTGTTGAATGCTTTAATCAGAGATTTCCTTTAAAGCAATTAGCAGCAATATCTTCTCCGGGCCCTAAACAGATTGTTGTTCAACCCTGGGATAAGTCATATATTGAGCCAATTGAGAAAGCGATTTCTCGATCAAGTTTAGGAGCGGCTCCAATTGTTGATAAAGATTTAATTCGTATTTCTTTACCACCTTTGAGCTATGAGTATAGAGGCAGTTTGCTTAGAATTTTATCAGAAAAACAAGAAGAGGCCAGAAAAACAATAAGGCATTGGAGAGGAGAGGCGTGGGAAGAAGTTCAAGAAAAGACTAAACAAGGAGAAATCCGAGAGGATGACAAGTTCAGGGCAAAAGACAAGCTCCAGGAATTAGTGGATGAATATAATAAGAAGATTGACGAAATTGGGGAGGGGAAGAAAAAAGAAATTTCAGAATAATATGATTTTAACTATCATTATCGCTTTTATTTCTCTTATTGGATTGATTGTCCTACATGAATTAGGTCATTTTGTTTTAGCTAAAAAGTTTGGAGTAAAGGTTGAAGAATTTGGTATTGGTTATCCGCCTAGATTGTTTGGAAAGAAAATAGGGGAGACAATTTATTCTTTAAATCTTCTGCCTTTTGGCGCTTTTGTTAAAATTTATGGACATGAGGAAAGGATAGAAGATGCCAGAAGTTTTACTATAAAGCCGTTTTATCAGAAGTCCCTTATTATTTTAGGCGGAGTTGTTATTTTCTGGATAGTTGCCGCAATTTTATTAAGCATTGTTATGGGGATAGGGGTTCCATCAGCAATAAGCGACGAAGAAGCAGGTATTTTAAAAAATCCTAAAGTTCAGATTGCTGCTATTGTTTCTGAATCGCCAGCTGAAGCAGCTGAATTAAAAATAGGCGACACCATCCAAAAATTTTCAATTTCCAATTTCCAATTTCCAATTAATAAAGTAAAAGAAGTTCAAGATCTTACAGAGACTTATAAGGGCCAAGAGATTATTTTAACAATTCAACGAGGTGATGAGATTTTTGATGTTTCTTTAATTCCCAGAACTTCTTTTCCTGAAGGAGAAGGCCCTATGGGAGTACTTTTAGTTAGAACAGCTTTAAAATCCTTTTCTTGGTATGTAGCTCCAATTGAAGGAATTAAAGCCACAGGAGCTTTAACAACAGCAGTAGTTAGGGGATGGGGAATGGTTTTCTCAAGTTTATTCCAAGGCAAAGGAGTTCCTCCTGGCGTTGAGATTGGGGGACCAGTGAGAATTTTTGAACTTTTTGTTGATGTAGGAGCCTTGGGAGCAAGTTATTTCCTGCAGTTTATAGCTTTAATTTCTATTTCTCTTGCTTTAATTAATATTCTGCCAATCCCGGCTTTAGACGGCGGCTGGTTCTTATTTCTTGTCATTGAAAAATTAAAAGGGAAGCCCTTAAATGATAAGATTGTTCAGAAAATCAGTGTTACCTGCTTTTTCTTGTTAATTGCTTTAATGGTTTGGATTACAATAAAAGATATAGCCAGGCTTTTCTAAAATATGAGGCAGTCAAAACTTTTTAATAAAACATTAAAGAAAGCTCCAAAAGATGCAAAGGCATTATCTCATATTCTTTTAACAAGAGCTGGGTTTATTGATCAAGTAGCAGCTGGTTTATATGCTTTTCTGCCTTTAGGTTTTAAGGTTTTAAATAAAATCGAAAATATTATTAGAGAAGAAATGATTAGAATAGATGGTCAGGAAATCTTAATGTCTGCTTTGGCGCCCAAAGAAAATTGGCAAAAAACAGGTCGTTGGCAAAGTTTTAACGCCTTATTTAAATTAAAAGGAAGCAATAAAAAAGAATATGCCTTGGGTCCCACCCACGAAGAAATCATTGCTCCTTTAGCTAAAAATATTATTTCTTCATATAAAGATCTGCCTTTTTATCTTTTTCAAATTCAGACAAAATTCAGAGACGAATTAAGAGTTAAATCAGGCCTGCTTAGAACCAGGGAGTTTTTAATGAAGGATTTATATTCTTTTCATTCTAATGAAAAAGATCTGGAAGATTATTATCAAAAAGTAGCTAAGGCCTATGAAAAAATCTTTAAAAGATGCGGAATTTCTGCTTATAAAACTTTGGCTTCAGGCGGGACTTTTTCAAAATATTCTCATGAGTATCAGGTAATTACTAAATCAGGAGAAGACATTATTTATATCTGCAAAAAATGTAAGCTGGCTATTAATAAAGAAATAAAAAACGAAATTAAGAAATGTCCTAATTGCAATGGTTTTAGTTTTGAACAAGAAAAGGCAGTTGAAGCGGCTAATATTTTTAAATTAGGCGATAAATATTCTTTACCCTTTGACCTTAAATTTCAAGATAAAGACGCTAAAGAAAAACCAGTTATAATGGGTTGTTATGGAATTGGTCTTGGCAGGCTAATGGCTGTAGTTGTTGAAACTAATAATGATAAGAATGGAATTATTTGGCCCAAAGAAGTTGCTCCTTTTCAGGTTCATTTAATTCAGATTGAAAAAAATCAGAAAGTGAAAAAAGCGGCTGAGGAACTTTATCAGGATTTACAAAAAGAAAAAATAGAAGTATTATACGACGATAGAATAGATAAAACCGCCGGCGAAAAATTCGCCGAAGCAGATTTAATCGGTATCCCAATTCGGCTGGTTGTGAGCGAAAAAACATTGAAGAATAATTCTGTAGAACTCAAAAATAGGGACAAGAAAAAAGCATGCTTAATAAAATTTTCTCATATATCTCAAATAATATAGCTATTGACTTGGGAACTGCCAATTCTTTGGTTTATGTTCAGGGCAAAGGAATAGTTATTAATGAGCCGTCAGTTGTGGCCATAAACAAGAAAACAGGCCAGATTTTGGCAATTGGCGAAGAAGCTAAAAAAATGGTTGGCCGGACCCCAGCTCATATTGTGGCTACCAGGCCTTTGGTTGACGGAGTGGTTTCTGATTTTGAGGTTACAGAGCAGATGCTGAAGTATTTTATTGAAAAGGTTCATAAAAGGAAATTCATTTTAGGACCAAGGCCTCGAGTTATTGTTGGTATTCCTTACGGAGTTACTGAAGTTGAGAAGAAGGCAGTTCGTGATGCTACTAAAAACGCCGGGGCAAGAGATGTCTTTTTGATAGAAGAGCCAATGGCCGCAGCTATTGGGGCAAGATTAGCAGTTCAGGAAGCTGGCGGTAATTTTATTGTTGATATTGGAGGAGGAACAACCGAAGTAGCAGTAATTTCTCTGGGAGGGGTGGTTATTGCCAAAAGTTTGCGTATTGCCGGAGACAAGCTTAATGAAGATATAATTCAATTTGCTCAAGAAGAATACAAGTTGTTAATAGGAGAAAGAGGAGCTGAAGAAGTTAAAATTGGAATTGGTTCTGCTTATCCTTTGAAAGAAAAAAGAGAACTTCCCTTAAGAGGAAGAAATCTAATTACCGGGCTGCCAGAAGAAATTTTGGTTAATGATGAAGATATCAGAAGGGCTTTAGCAAAGTCAGTAAAGCAGATTGTTACAGCTATAAAGACAACAGTGGAAGAAACCCCCCCCGAGCTTTTAGCTGATATTATGGCCAAAGGGATTTATTTAGCAGGCGGAGGCAGCTTGCTTAAAGGATTAGCTTTTTTAATTCAAGAAGAGGTGAAGATTCCTGTTAAAATCATTGAAGACCCAATGACCGTAATGGTTAGGGGCGCAGGAATGGTTTTAGAAGACCTCGAGCAATTACATGAGATATTAGCTGAGACCGAAGAAATAAAACCACCAAGATAATATGATTAACAAACAAGACGTACAACACATTGCCAAGCTTGCAAGATTGGGTTTGAAAGAAACCGAGATTAAGAAGTTTCAGAAAGACCTTTCTTCAATTTTGGATTATTTTAACTCTTTAAAAAAGGTTGACGTCTCAAATGTTGAACCAAGCTTTCATCCGGTTGAACATTATTTCAAAGAAAGATTAGACATAATGAGGCAGGATAGGGCAGAAAGCCAGCCAGAACAAGTGGCTGATAAACTAATTGCAGCTGCGCCTGATAAAAAGAAAAGACACATTAAAGTAAAGGCGGTATTTAAATGAACAACTTGACTATAGTCCAAACTCATAAAGGACTTTTAGAAAAGAAATTTTCAGCATTAGAATTAACTAAGTTTTTTTTAAATAAGATTAAGAAGCGGGATAAAAAGATTTTTGCTTTTATAACAGTTACTGACGATTTAGCTATTTCTCAAGCAAAAGAAGTTGATAAGTTAATTTCAGCTGAAAAGAAAATCCCAATTTTGGCTGGAGTTCCTGTAGCTGTTAAAGATAATATCTTAGTTAAAGAATTAAAAGCAACTTGCGCTTCTAAAATTCTTGAAAACTATGTTGCTCCTTATGATGCAACTTGTATTAAGAAGCTTAAAGAACTTGGAGCAGTAATTTTAGGAAAAACCAATCTGGATGAGTTTGCTATGGGTTCTTCAACCGAACATTCTGCCTTTTTTCCAACCAAAAACCCTCATGACTTAACTAGAGTGCCTGGCGGGAGTTCCGGCGGGTCAGCAGCTGCAGTTGCTGCTGATTTATGCTGTTATGCTCTTGGTTCTGATACCGGCGGTTCTATTAGGCAGCCAGCTTCTTTTTGCGGAGTGGTTGGATTAAAACCGACTTATGGAGCAGTTTCCCGTTATGGTTTAATTGCTTTTGCTTCTTCTTTAGATCAAATAGGGCCGATAACTAAAACTGCTGAAGATGCTCAGATTGTATTTAATGCCATTTCCGGCAAAGACCCGTTAGATTCTACAAGCGTAGAGTCGCCAAAACTACAAACTACAAACTACAAACTACAAACTATTAAAATTGGGATTCCTAAAGAATATTTTGTAGAAGGGATGGATAAAGAAGTAGAAAAAATGGTTAAAGAGGCAATTAAAAAAATAGAAGAGATGGGAGCGAAAATTGAAGAAATTAGCCTGCCTCATACAGAATACGCTTTGCCTGTTTATTATATTATTATGCCTTCCGAGGCCTCAGCTAATTTAGCCAGATACGATGGAATTAAATATGGTTTATCTAAATCTAACAGAGATTTATTGAGCGTTTATTTGAAAAGCAGAGGAGATGGGTTTGGTGATGAGGTTAAAAGAAGAATTATGTTAGGAACTTATGCTCTTTCTGCAGGTTATTACGATGCATATTATTTGAAAGCCCAAAAAGTTAGAACTTTGATTAGACAGGATTTTGATAAGGCCTTTAAGAAAGTTGATGCTATTTTTACTCCCACCTCTCCATTTACAGCTTTCAAGTTTGGAGAAAAAATTAAAGATCCTCTTTCAATGTATCTTTCTGATATTTTCACTGCTTCTGTAAATTTAGTAGGCCTGCCTGCTGTTTCTGCGCCGATTGGCTTTAAAGGGAAACTTCCTGTTGGTTTGCAAATTATTGGTAAGCCGTTTGAAGAAAATAAAATATTAGAAATAAGTAAAATTTATGCCTAATATATTTTCTCTTATAACATCTGCAACATTTTTATTCTATCTAAAGATTATTTTTATAATTATTGGCGCGCTTTTTTTACTCGGCATTATTTTACTCCTTTTAAAGAATTCCTGGCTTAAGCGCCGCTTTTTTGAGAATTGGACAGAGTTTTTTATTTATAGACCTTTTGGGGTGAAGAAAACTTTTAAACAATGGACCAGAGTTTTAAAAAGGTTGGAAACTGGCAGGGAAGCAGATTATAAACTGGCAGTAATTGAGGCAGACGACTTGCTTAATGATATTTTGAAGAAAATGGGATATAAGGGGGAAACAATGGCCAAGATATTAGAGCAATTAGATGCCACTATTTTGTCTGATATAGAGGAGGTTTGGGAAGTTCATAAAATCCGCAATAACGTTGTCCATGATCCTGATTATAAATTGAGCTTGGAACAAGCAAGAGAATCGTTGGGAATTTACGAAAAAACCTTCAGGGTATTAGAGATGTTTTAGTTTTTTACAGCTGCTTGATTTTTTTTGAAAAATATAGTAAAATGGGTCTGCGGGGTGGAGAAGTAGTATCTTGCGAGGCCCATAACCTCGAGACACAGGTGCAATTCCTGTCCCCGCAACCAGCCGGTGTAGCTCAGTGGTTAGAGCGGGGTCTTCATAAGGCCAAGGTCGCAAGTTCGACTCTTGCCATCGGCACATTGGGGGCGTAGATCAATTGGTTAGATCGTTTCCCTGTCACGGAAAAGGTTGCCGGTTCGAGTCCGGTCGCTCCCGCCATTGTCCGCCATAGCTTTAGCGAAGGCGGATTTTTTGTTTACGAATTCTTTATTTTTTGATAAAATAGTAATAATAGGTTGATGATTTAATAAAATAAAATATGCCTAAACTGTCCAAATTACCAAATTTTAAATATGGACAAATATGGGAAGATCCAATAAACGGTCATAGGATTGGTTGCTTTGATGTGTCTAAAAAAGAAGATGTTGAGAAATTAATGAATAATAAAAAAGCAACACTTGCTATTCAAGATCCTCCATATAATGTTGATATAAATGATGAGTTCGGAAATTTGCCGTTAGATAAGTATATAAATTGGAGTGAGAAATGGATTGATAATACAATAGATATACTCAATAAAAATGCTTCTCTTTATGTTTGGCTTGGAGCAGACATTCGCGATGGACTCCAACCTTTGCCCGATTTTATTATTATGATGCGTAAAAAGCCAGTTAAGGCAAGAAATTTTATTACAATGAGAAATCAGAGAGGCTATGGAACACAAAAAAATTGGATGGCAATTAGACAGGAGCTTCTTTATTATATCAAGGGCGAGCCAATTTTTAATGTTGATGCAGAATATACTGATATTCCTAAAAAAACAAAGGGATATTATAAAAAAGTTAATGGAAAGATTACAGAAAATTTTGAGAGAAGTAAATCGTCAACTATCCGAGCCGGAAATGTGTGGCATGATATACAGCAAGTTTTTTATTTAATGCACGAAAATATTGAAGGATGTTTTGCTCAAAAACCCCTTAAATCTGCGAAGAGAATTATTGAAGCAAGTAGTAAACCCGGCGACATCGTGGTTGATTTTTTTGGTCATTCTGGTTCAACCTTACTGCAATCCGAGATAAACAAACGAGTTGCATATACGATGGATATCGACCCAAATTATTGTAAAATTACTGTTGCTCGTCTTCTTCATTATCGTCGTACAGGAGAAACAGGATGGGGGAGAACTAAAATTTTGAAAGATGGAAAGATATTATTGGATAATGAAAAGTTAATAGGGTCACCAACTTTGCTTGATTTAATATGATTCTTGATTTAATATAATTTTATGGATAGAAAGGTTTTAGATAAAAAATTAAATAAGTGGGCAAAAGACCTATCACAAAAAGACCATAAAAATCTTTTAGATCGTTTATCTGAATTAAGATCTGTTTTCCCTTTTAATGAATACGAATATCGTTTGATGTATTTACTTGATAAGGAAATTATATCTTTCAGTGAATATGAAGTTTTAAGAAAATCATATGTAGATGCAAATCCATATTTACATTTGTATAGAAAAGCATCACGTAATTTTGGAGAAATCTGGGGACAACCGCACCTTATAAATATTGATCCTCGATTTAAAAAACCGTCAAAAGAAATAGATAAAAATTATTCTGGTGATTATGACCTTTATTTTAAAGACGGAAAACAAATAATAAAAGTTGAAGTTAAGGCATCACGAGCAACAAACACTAAAATTAGAAAAGGACTAGAAGAAACAGCTTTAAATTTTAAATCAAAAGAACCGTATTGGATGAATTTTCAACAGATTAAATTAGATATGGTAGATGTGTTTGTTTTTATAGGTGTTTGGGTAGATAAAATAATTTACTGGGTTTTAACTAATGATGAAGTAAAAAATCATCCTGCTTTAAGTCATCAGCATCGGGGTGGAATTGAATATCAAATCGGTGTTAGAAATAAAAATTTCGATGAGTTTAAAAAATTTGCAGTAAAACCAACTCGTCTTGTTGCTACGATTAAAGCGAAAATAGGAAAATAGATATTCGAGAAGTAGTAACCATAAATCAACGAAGATTAAATTTCTAAAAAGAAATAGCATTGAGATTATTTTAGCCAATAATCGAATAAAGAAATATGAGTGAAAACGATATTATTCTTTTAAATACAATATTAGACGAAGAAAAAACTGATACTATCTCGCAATCGGATTTTTTTGAGATTTTTGCATTTGAACAATTGCTAAAAAACTTCGATTTATCAAACGACGAAATAAAATCTGGAAAAACTGGAGGAAGGAAAAAAGAAATAGATAATTCTCTAAAGTAATTTAGGAACAAATCTTGT
>CAZOVC010000005.1:0-37784 GCA_964583485.1 uncultured Candidatus Saccharibacteria bacterium | reverse complement strand
CTTTCCCAAAATGTAAATATACAGAATCTTTAAAAGAAAATAAGTTAAATATAAAATGTCCTAAATGCGGAAAAGGAGAATTAACTGAAAAAAGAACTAAAAAGAAAAAGATATTTTATGGCTGTAATCAATTCCCAAAATGCGATTTTGCATTGTGGGACAAACCTATAAATGAAAAATGTCCAGAATGCGGGTCTTTGTTAGTTGAAACAAAAAGGAAGCAAATCAAATGCTCCAATGAAAATTGCCAATTCAAGAAAAATATGGTAGAATGACATAAGAACCTGCCTTCGGCAGAACCTTGTTTCGCTATTGTATAAATATATAATCTTGAATTAATATGTTTAATTGGGATTACGATATAACAAAAAAATGGAAGCCTAAAACTGAAAAGCAGTGGCTTTGGTATTTGGAAAGAAAAATTAATTACGATGATTGGAAAGGACTTAAGGAAAAAATAATTAAAAAATATTTTCCTAAATTAAAAAAGCGTCTTGACCCTGGCAAGAAAAAAATGCTTAAAATTTATTTTAAAAAATAAATATGATTGAATTAACTCTTCTTCAAAAAAAAGTTCTTGATTTATTTGATAAATCTTCTTTAAAAGATAAGTTCTATTGGACAGGCGGTACTCTACTTTCGTCTTATTATTTACATCATCGTCGTTCAAACGATATTGATTTTTTTACTGATGAACCCTTTACTTATAACCAAATTATTGGCTTTATTCGAAAACTTAAAAAAGAATTGAAATTAAATCAAGTAGAAGAAAAAAAAATCTTTGATCGTCAAGAGTTCATTTTACATAATAAAGGAAAATTAAGATTAGAATTTGTTCAATACGAACATCCAAAAATAAAAGCTAGAAAAAAATGGAAAGGAATATTGATTGATTCTTTAGATGATATAGCTGCTAACAAACTTATGTCTCTTTTTGACCGCAATGATCCTAAAGATTTGTTTGATTTATACTTTCTTTTAACCAGAAAAAAATACACAATTAAAAAATTAATAAAGTTGGTTGAGAAAAAGTTTGGCGTCAGTTTCAAAAAAAGCACTGTATTAAGTGAATTTCATAAATCAACCAAAGAGTTAGCTAATTTAAAACCTTTTATCTTAGCTAAAAATCAACAAGAAAAGAAAAAAATAATAAAAGAAATCCAAAAATATTTTTCCGAACTTTCTAGTCAGTACTTGAAACGAGTATTAAAGTGAAATAATCTGCCGCGGTGCTGGAATAGGTTTACAGGCACGGCTCAAAACCGTGTGAGCTTCGGCTCATGTGGGTTCGATTCCCACCCGCGGCACAAACAAAACGCCTTATTTGAGGCATTTTTTTATTTTTTTAAAATTTTATAAATAATCAAGCCAGACAATATTCCTATAATCGCTCCGAATAAGATGTCGGTTGGCCAATGGATGCCTGCAAAAATTCTGGCTAAACAGATTAGAAAACTGGCTATAAAAAAGAAAATACCGGCTTTTTTGTTGTAAAAATAAACAATAGTAGATAGCGCGAAAAAAAATGCGGCGTGCCCTGAAGGAAAAGAGGCGGCATTA
Source organism: uncultured Candidatus Saccharibacteria bacterium (assembly GCA_964583485.1). Taxonomy (GTDB): domain Bacteria; phylum Patescibacteriota; class Minisyncoccia; order Minisyncoccales; family GWA2-38-27; genus JAUWYA01. The sequence goes on along the minus strand of CAZOVC010000005.1, from coordinate 36,224 downwards.
TGAGTCAAAAGCAAATTAACATTGTTTTGTACAAACGGTCTCGGCCTTTGCCAAATCCAGCGAATCAATTCAACAATAACAAATCTTGCTAAAATAGCGGAAATAATTGCCTCAATAACCATTTTAAAATATTTTCTAAATCTAATTGCCAAAAACAGCAATAAAGACAAAAGCAAAATATATCCAAGATATTCAGCCAAAAATATGGCTAAAACATCCAGCCAAAACCATTTCAAAGCAAATTGATTTATTTGTTGGAATAAGAATAAATCCATACTAATTTTTTACTAAGTTTTGGAGTAAGCAGGCAACAGTTACTGGACCGACTCCGCCAGGAACTGGAGTAATATAGCTTGCTTTTTTAGAAACACTTTTGAAATCAACGTCTTCCCCAATATCAATTACTACCACTCCTTTTTTAACCATTTTTCCTTTAATAAGATTTGGTTTGCCAGCTCCAGAAATTACAATATCAGCATTTTTAATTTTATTAATATCTGAAAACTTTAAATTTCGTTTTTTTAGCCAGATAGCTACAGGTTGACCAACTAATCTTCCTTTTCCAATTAAGACAATATTTTTATTTCTTAAAGATATTTTATAGTTTTTTAAAATACGACCCACTGCGCAAACCACTGGTGAAACAATTTCAGCATCTTTTTCTTTAGGAATAAGATTTAAAATTTCTTCAGTATGTAAATTTTTCGGCAAAGGAAGCTGGACTACAATACCATTGATATCAGATTTTTGAACAATTTTTTTAATCTCTTTTTTCAATTCTGAATTGCTAATTTTTGAAGAAAACTTAAATAGCTCAAAATCAATTCCTACTTTTTCGCAGGCCTTTTTCTTCTGCCTAACAAATATCTTTGAATCCGAATCCTCTCCAACTAAAACAATGGCTAATTTTAATTTCAGCCGCTTGTTTTTTATTTCTTTCTTAAGATTTGCAAGAATTTTTTCAGATATCTTTTTTCCATCCAAAATTTTCATATTGCGAAAAAATGTAAATTTTGAGCTAGATTAATTCGGCAGAGGGAACCTTTTGCAAAGTTTCTTAACTTCCTGCCTTATTTTTGAACAAGATTTTGGATCTGTAATCACCTCATTAATCCAAGAAGCAATCTGACGCATTTCTTTTTCCTTCATTCCTCTGGTTGTAATAGCAGGGGTTCCCAAGCGAAGACCTGATGGTTTAAATGGAGGGTTTGGATCAAATGGTATGCTGTTTTTATTTACAGTAATGCCTGCTTTTTCTAATCTATCTTGAACTTCCGGCCCTAAAATTCCTTTATTTCTCAAATCAATTAAAATTAAATGATTGTCTGAACCTTTAGTAATTAAATTAAACCCATGATTTATAAGCTCTGAAGCTAATGATTTTGTATTTTTAACTATCTGCTCTCCATATTTTTTAAAATCTGGCAATGACGCCTCTTTTAAGCAAACAGCAATAGCGGCAATGTTATTCTCGTGTGGACCTCCTTGCAGACCAGGAAAAATTGCCTTATCAATTTTCTTTGGCAAATCAGGGTCTTTATCTATCCCCTTCTTAGTAATCATTATCATTCCTCCTCTTGGACCTCTTAATGTTTTATGGGTTGTAGTTGTAATAATATGAACATAAGGAACAGGGCTGGGATGAACCCCAGCAACAATCAACCCGGCTATATGGGCAATGTCAGCCGCTAAATAAGCGCCAACCGAATCGGCGATTTTAGCAAATTTCTCCCAATTAAAAATACGGGGATAAGCAGTAGCTCCAACCCAGATAAGTTTTGGCTTGTGTTTTTTAACCAGATTAGCTACTTTATTATAATCAATCCTGTTTGTTTTTTTGTCTATTCCGTATTGAACAGAATTATAATACTTAGCAGAGAAATTAACTTTCCATCCATGGGTTAAATGGCCTCCATGAGGAAGCGACATACCCATAACTGTATCTCCAGGATTTAACAAAGCAAAATAAACAGCTAAGTTAGCTGGCGAGCCAGAATAGGGCTGAACATTAGCATGAACAACGCCAAATAATTTCTTGGCTCTTTCCCTGCAAAGAGCTTCAATCTGGTCATAATATTCCAAACCAGCATAATATCTTTTGCCGGGATAGCCCTCGGCATATTTATCTGTTAAAACCGAACCCAGGGCCTCTCGCACCGCAGGCGAAGTATGGTTCTCCGAAGGAATCATTTCTAACGTCGTGGCCTGCCTTTCTTTTTCTTTCTCAATAAGTTTCGCAATTTGTGGGTCAACCTTTTTAAGCATATTATTTTTATTTGCCGCGGCGGATTATTTTTGGCTTGTCCTGACTGAAATCAATAACAGTTGAAGGAACACTATAAGGCAGATTGCCGGCGCTTAAAATTAAATCCGGCCTGATTTGCTCATCTTCAAAATATTTATAAATCTCCTCAATTTTAACAGTTGAAGGTTTGCCTGATATATTGGCTGAAGTTCCAGTCAAGGGTTTTTTAAACTTTTTAATTATTTCGTAAATTAGTTTGTATTCTGGAATACGTAAACCAATCGTTTTTTTATTCCCAGAAATCTTTTTTGAAAGCGCGAATCTCTTCTTTTTCTTTAGGGCTACTGTTATTTTGCCCGGCCAAATCTCGTCAAGAAAATTTTCCATATCTTTATCCATTAAAACGTACTTAGCAGCCATTTCTATATCTTTGACAAAAATAGAAACGGCTTTTTTCTGGTCTCTTTTCTTAATCTGGAAAACCCTTTCTACTGCCTTATCATTTGTGGCATCGGCCAACAAACCATAAACAGTATCAGTCGGACAAACCACAACCTGACCCCTTTCTAAAGATTCAATTGCTTTATTAACCGCATTTTTTGAGCCGACAGGAATAATATGAAATCTTCTATTTTTCCAAAAAAGTTTTTTAAACTTTTTAAAAGACCTTAAGAAATAAGAAACCTTTATTATATCTGCTGGGTTGCCAAAATCCAGCCAAAAATCTTGAATTTTCTGAATCTTCATCTTCTTTTCTCTGGCTAAAAGATTTATGGCATCAGTAATCTCATATTCACCTCGGGAAGATTTAGTAATCTTACTAAGCTTACTAAAAACATCGGGAGTAAATTTATAAAGTCCGGAATTGACCATATTTCCGATAAACTTTTTTGGTTTTTCAATAACTTTCTTTAAAAGTCCGTCGTCTTCAACAAGAACGCCGTATTTTTCAGGATTTTTGTGATAAATCCCGGCAACATAGCTGTATTTTCCTCCAATATTCATTGCTTTCAAATCTCTTACTGAATAAAGATTATCTCCGCAAAGATAAAGAAACTGGCTTTTCTTAACAATATCTTTTACGCATTTTAAAGGACAGGCCGTACCATACATTTTATCTTTAGGCCCTAAAATATCATACTGGCTCTTCATCCTTATTTTGTAGTGGCTTGGTCTTAAACTTTTAAGAGGAGGTTTGTATCTTTTTAAAAATTCTTCTATTAGTTCTTCTTTAAACCCAGTTACTAAAATCAAATCCCTATAACCTGCTAAAAAAAGATTGTCTAAAAGATAAGCCAAAAAAGGTCTTTTTTTGACCCTAATAAGATGTTTAGATTTTTCTTTAGTAAGATGCAGCATCCGGGTTCCCTGCCCCGCCGCTGCAATTACCACTTTTTTAATCATTTTTTAGCTAGTTTAAAGGCTTTTTTATTCAGCTCAAGATATTTTTCAGGCACAATTTTAATAATAGCTTTTTCAATTGAACTTGGTTTCAAAGGAATTAATTTTTTAAACACAGCGTAAGCTAAAAGATAGATACCGCCAACCACTTCTTTGCCTAATTCTTTCTGGCAGATTTCAGAAGCAGGGATTATTTTAGGGTTTTTTGTTATGGTTTTCAATTTTCTTAAAATCTCTTTTTCTTTAGGACTGCCAGGAAAAGAAAAAGTAAATTTATTGACTAAAAATATGGTCTTTGGATTAGCATATTGAAGCACTCTTAAACTTTCTAAAGTTTCCAAACCCAAAATTAAATCAGCTGAACCCAAAGAAACTAAGGGCGAGTAGATTTTTTTCCCAAACCTTATATGCGTTTCCACTGCCCCTCCCCGCTGAGATAATCCGTGTAATTCGGACGTCTTTACATCCAATCCTTCAATCAAAGCTGCTTCAGCTATAATCTGAAGTAAGGTTATCAACCCCTGACCTCCTATGCCTGAAATAATAATATTAAAAGTTTTATTAGACATCTTTTTTTCTTTTTAGCCGCTTAGCCCACAAAGCGCACATTCTCCGAGCAACAATAACTGAAACCTCTTTTTTGTTTAAAAATTCTTTGATTGTATTTTGAAGCTCTTTAATGTTTATAGGGTCAATAACTTTTATATTTTTAACACCACAGGCCCTGGCAATCTCATCAATCTTTATTTCCTCAGTAATCTCACCCATTCCTGTTTCTCCAACTCCCGGATTAGTCTGATGCCCAGTCATTGCTGTAATCCGATTATCCATCACAATGATTAAAGGGTTTGATTTATTAAAAACAGTATTTATTAAAGCAGGAATTCCAGCATGAAAGAAAGTTGAATCACCAATTAAAGCTATGAGTTTTTGATTGGAGCTTTTTTTAATTCCATGGGCTATGCCGATAGAAGAACCCATGCATAAAAGATAATCCTGAATATTATGAGGAGGAAAACCAGCTAACATATAACAGCCAATATCGCCTCCAAAAATTGTTCCTTTAGGAGCTGCTTTTTTTATAGCTGAAAAAACAAACCAATAAGGACAATTTGGACAGAGACGAGGAAAGCGCTTGGGAATTTCTAATTTTAAATTTTTAATTTTTAAATAATTTTTAATTTTTAATTTTTTATTTATTAGTTTACCAATTGCAGGGATAATTTTATCAACATTCAATTCTCTAGTTTCTGGCAAAACATCTTTTCCCAAAATATGAAGTTCTGGATTAACTTCCTTGGCTAAAACCTTAATTTCTTTTTCTAAAAATGGCTCCAGCTCTTCCACAATTAAAACTTTTTTAAAACTCTTGATAAAGCTTTTAATCTTCTTCTCTGGCAAAGGATAGAAAAAAGCAAGTTTCAAAACCGGAATATTCATTTTAAACTCTTTAAGAACTTCCATCACATACAAATAAGAAATCCCAGAAGTTATAATACCAAGCTTATCCGAGGCCCGCCCTCGGATATTTCCAGTTTTCTCGGCGAATTCTCTAATCTTCTCTATTTTTTCCAACAGCTCTTCTTTCATCTCCAAAACCCTTGGCGGCATTGTAACAAACCTCCTAACATCTTTAACAAATTTTCCTGCAAAGTTAGATTTCTCTATTTTACCTATTTCTACTGGCATTCTCTGATGAGCAATCCTGGTAGTTGTTCTGACTATCACTGGAATATTAAACTTTTCTGAAATCTTAAAACCTAATTTAACAAAATCCTTTGCCTCCTGGGCATCTGACGGCTCTAATATCGGGATATGGGCCAGATTAGCGTAAGCCCGGGTGTTTTGTTCTGATTGTCCAGAGCTCCAACAGGAAGGATCGTCAGCCACAATTATTACAACAGGTCCTTTAGCGCCAGTATAAACAAAAGTAAGCAAAGCATCTGAAGCAACATTCAAGCCAAAGTTTTTCATTGCTACCAAGCATTTCAATCCGGAAAAACTTGCTCCAATAGCCGCCTCCAATGCTGTTTTTTCATTGGTGGAAAACTCAAAGTATAGACCATGCTTTTTGGCTATTTTTCCAAAGATAATACCAATTTCTGAACTAGGCGTGCCAGGATAAGCTGATACAAAATCCACTCCTGCTTCCAGAGCTCCCTGCGCAATCGCCTCATTGCCTAATAATATTTTTTTCATATTCGTATTTTTAATAATATCATTTTTTACAAAATTTTACAAAAATAGAAAAGTCCTTTTGCGCATTGAGCAAAAGGACTTTGTTGTATCGTGGTTAATATCCGATGCCAACAAACTATAAAACAAAATTGATTAGTTTTCCAGGGACAAATATTGTTTTTTTGATTTTTTTGCCTTTGGTGTATTTTATTATTTTTTCTTGGATTAAAGTAAGTTCTTTTGCTTTCTTTTTAGATATACCAGCTTCAACTTCTATTTTATCTCTAACTTTACCATTTATTTGGATTACTAAAGTTATTTTCTTTTCTTTAACCAACTTTGAATCATATTTTAGCCATTTTTGCTCACAGCATAATCCTTTAAATCCTACTCCTTGCAATCGGGACCAAAGCTCCTCTGTTATATGCGGAGCAAAAGGAGATAAAAGAATTAAAAACGTTGAATAATCTTTTTTAGAAATTTCTTTCTGTTTTTCCATTTTATTTGCCAAAATCATTAGAGCCGAAACCGCTGTGTTAAATTTTAAATTCTCAATATCTTCCTCTACTTTTTTAATTGTTTTATGAATTAAACCGTCTAATTTTTTATTTTCTGTTCTCTGTTTACTGTTTTCTGTTTTTTCTTGTAATTTCCAAACTTTCTGAAGAAACCTCCCAACGCCCCTCAATCCCTTTGTATTCCAGGGAATCGTTTGCTCAAAAGGACCCATAAACATTTCATAAACTCTCATAGCATCAGCTCCGTACTCTTTGATAATTTCGTCTGGATTAATCACATTGCCCTTTGATTTAGACATCTTAACGCCTCCCTGGCCAAGAATTATTCCATGAGAAGTTCGCTTTTTGTATGGCTCTGAACCAATTATCTTTGGCACTGCTTTAATATCCCTTAAAAACTTATAAATAAACCGGGAATAAAGCAGATGCAGAGTAGTATGCTCCATTCCTCCATTATACCAATCCACTGGCATCCAATATTTGAGTTTTTTAGGGTCGGCTAACTTTCTATCGTTTTTGGGATCGCAATAGCGAAGGTAATACCAATTAGAACCAGCCCAGTTTGGCATAACGTCTGTTTCTCTTTGCCCCGGTCCTTTGCATTTAGGACATTTAGCATTAACCCATTTCTCAATTTTTGCCAAAGGCGATTGTCCTTTTTCAGTTGGCTTGTAATTATTAATCTTGGGCAACTCAACTAGTAAGTCCTTTTCTGGCACTGGATGCCAGCCGCACTTCTCACATTTTATCATTGGTATCGGCTCGCCCCAATATCTCTGTCTGGAAAAAATCCAATCTCTTAATTTATAATGAACTGCTTTTTTAGCAGAGCCTTTTCTATTGAGCCATTCGGTTATTCTTTCTTTGGCCTGTTCTGACTTCATTCCAGTAAATCTGCCGGAGTTAATTAAAATCCCCTCGCGAACAACTTTAATAATCGGTAAATTATATTTCTTGGCAAAATCAAAATCACGCTGGTCATGAGCCGGCACAGCCATTATAGCGCCGGTGCCGTATCCTGTTAAAACATACTCATTTACAAAAATAGGAATTTTCTTATTATTAACTGGATTAACAGCTTTACTATTAAGGTTTACATCTTTAATTAAAGCGTGGCCCGGAGCTAAAACCAAATAAGTGCAGCCAAATATAGTTTCTGGCCGAGTTGTAAAAACAGGAATTTCTATTTTAGAGTTTTGAACTTTAAATTTTATCTCCGCGCCCTCGCTCCTGCCGATCCACTCGCGCTGACCCGCTTTCACGCGTTCAGGATAATCAACTTTATCCAAATCCTGCAGCAATCTTTCAGCATATTCAGTAATTTTAAGCATCCACTGCTCTTTTTCTTTTTGAACAACCTTTCCTCCGCAGCGCTCGCATTTACCATCAATAACTTCTTCATTCGCTAAACCAATCTTGCAACGCAGACACCAGTTAATCGGCATTTTAGTTTTGTAAGCCAATCCCTTTTTAAATAATTGAATAAATATCCATTGGGTCCATTTATAATATGACGGGTCAGTGGTGTTTATCTCTCTGTTCCAATCAAAAGAAAGACCTAAGTTTTTTTGTTGACGTTTAAAATTAGCTGTATTTTTCCTGGTAGCATTTATTGGATGAGTTTTAGTTTTAATAGCATAGTTTTCAGTAGGTAAACCAAAAGCATCCCAACCCATAGGAAATAAAACATTAAATCCCTGCATTCTTCTTTTCCGAGCTAAAACATCTAAACCAATATAGCTTCGGCAATGGCCGACATGAAGCCCGTCTCCAGAAGGATAAGGAAACTCAACCAAAACATAATATTTCGGCTTTCTTGACTTATCAACAGCCCGAAAAAGATTCATTTCCTCCCATTGCTTCTGCCACTTTTTCTCAATTTTCTCTGGTTTATACTTTTCCATGGTTTATAAATTTTTTAGGAGTTTTTTCTTTATTCTTGAGATTTGATGATTTAAAAGATTAAGTTCGGGGATTGATGTAGCGCTGGTAATTATCTTTTTCAACTCTTGGTTTACTTTTTGAAGCTTATATTTTTTGATTATATCTTTGTATTTCTGCCAATTAATTTTTTCTTTTTTAAGCAAACTAAAAATATCAATTAGATCTTTTTTTCCTTTGTTCGTGCCTTTTCTTTCATTCAATGTAAAAGTTTTTAAGATTAGTAGAATTTCAGGAATGGGAACTAAAAATCCTTCAATAGATTGGCAATAATTTTTTATTTCCTGAACTGAAAAACCTAATTTAGAAAAATGAGGTAAATATATATCAATGTCTATTTCTTCTATTTTTACTTCATATTTCTTTAAGCGGTCGTTTTTAAAAACATCGAATTCTTTTTTAAATTTTCCCAACTCATCAAAATCTAAAATTATATCAATATCTTTTGATTTTAGAACTTTAGTATAAAGAAAAACTGCCCAGCCGCCAATTAAAATAAAACGAAACTTCTTTCTGAGTTGCTGGAGCGTTTTAAAGCTTTTTTCAGTTATTAAACCGTGATAAAACTCTGACATAATTATTTAAGAATTTTCTCTTTTAATACCTCTAAAAAATCTTTAGCATACCATTCTGGTAAATTCCATAAATCAACAAAAGTCTGACAATCCGGAGTTATCTTGCCGAATTTTTTTAACCAAGGGTCAGCCAACAAAACAGTTAAATTGAGATAACCTTTTTGAACTGGGAAGCGGTTCTTTAACTCATCAAGCTTCTCTTTTTCTAAATAAATATAAACCTTATCATAATCTGCCGGCGCTTCTTTATGTTTTTTTTGGAAAGCTGAAAAAGCGCCGAAAATCACAGACGGAGGCATTTCTCCTTCAATATCTTGAACCTTTTTAGGGACGTTTGTTTGATAAATAATGTCTTTTTTAAAATTTCTAAAAGTTGCCCACAGATACAAAAATTTTTCAGTATCTCTGATTTCGAAACCCCGTGCTCCAACCTGAAGAACTCCTGACTGACGAGGAGTTTTTAAAGCATTAAAAACAGTACTCAAAGAAAAATTGTATTTTTGAGCTATTTCTTTTTGTGTCCATTTATTTTTTTTATTTTGTATGGCTTGAAAAAGAATTTCCCGCCAAATAATTTCTTTTTTAGTCATAGTTTCGATTTTTCAATATAATAAATACCCTTATTTCTATAATATTCGAAATGAGATTAGGCGTCAAGCCCTATTTTGAACAATTCTCCAGCGTTTTGGGAGGTTATTTCAGCTACTCTTTGGAAATCTATATTCTTTATCTTAGCAATGTCTTGAGCAATATATTTGACAAAGATTGGTTCGTTGCGCTCAATACCAGCCTGGGGCGGAGTCAAGTAGGGACAATCAGTTTCTATTAGAATTTTCTCAAGAAGTGTTTTCTCAATCACTTCTTTTAAATTCAGCTTGTAAATTATTCCGTTAAATCCCAGATAAAAACCCATATCTAAATATCTTTTAGCTTGTTTCCAATTTCCAGTAAAACAATGGATAACACCATTTAGTTTATAGTTTTTAGTTTTTAGTTTATAGTTAAGGATTTCTATCAAATCTTCATGAGCTTTTCGGCAATGGAATATTACTGGCAGGTTTAATTCTTTTGCTAAATCAAGCTGCTGTAAAAATACTTGTTTTTGCTTTTCTCTAAATAGTCCATAATCTTTAAAACAATCAAGTCCAATCTCGCCTATTGCAACTACTTTATCAGACCCTTCGTTTCCACTTAGGGCAAGTTTTTTGTATTTTTCTTTATCAAAATCTTCCTCATCGGCGTGAATAGGATGAAGTCCAATCGCAGCATATACGCCTTTTTCATATTTTTCAGAAATCTCCTTTGCTCTTTTGCTTGTCTCATAATTTGAACCAACATTTATCATCCAGATATCTTCAGCCAAAGAACGTTTGATAACCTTATCAAAGTCATTTTTAAATGCCTGAAAATTAAGATGGGCATGACTATCTATTAACATAATAATAAAAATAAAAGGCGGATTTTGAGGAGTAGGTGTGGGCGCGCAAATTTTGCGAAGCAAAATTTAGGGATAAACGACGAAAAATCCGCTTTTTATTTTAATCTTGGAAATAAATGTTTAGTTATTCTTTTTCTAATTTTTTCTGATGTTTCTGGCAAAAACGGCTGAAGCAATTCAGCTATATTGTCTAAAACAATTAATAAATTGGCTAAAATTTGGGGAGAATTCTCCTTTTTATCCCAAGGCCTTTCTTTTTCAATATATTTATCGCAAAAACTAATCAAATCCCAAATTGATTTTAATGCTTCATTGAATTTAAACCCTTCCAATGCCTTTTTATATCTTTTTTTGGTTTCTTGAATTGCTTTTTGGGATTTTGGATTTTGCTTGCCCGCCGAAGCTTTAGCGAAGGCGGGAGATTTGGGATTTATATTATCTGCCATTACTCTTACCCTGGCAAGCAAATTTCCGATTCCTGACGCTAAATCAGAATTATATCTTTGTTCAAATTTTTCATAAGTAAAATCGCCGTCTTCAGCAGAAGGAATTTCTCTTAAAAGAAAATATCTAACAGCGTCTGTTCCGTATTTTTCAACCAGTTCAAAAGGATCAACCACATTACCTAATGACTTAGACATCTTTTGGCCTTCAGAAGTTAAATAGCCATGAACAAAGATTATGTCTGGCAAGCTTAATTTAGCAGAAAGAAGCATCGCTATCCAATATATCCCGTGGAAACGGATGATCCCTTTTCCTATAACATGTAATTTATTGTCATTTTTCTGCCAAAATTCTTGAAATTTTTTACTATTTTCTGCATAACCCAAAGCATTGATATAATTACTTAAAGCATCAAACCAAGTCCAAGAAATCTGAGTAGGATCTCCTGGTACTGAAATCCCCCATCCTCGTCCACGTTCCGCTGAACGAGAAATACAAAAATCCTGTAATCCAGAATTTATAAAGCTTAACAATTCGTTCTTGCGAGTCTTGGGAATTATTTTAATTTTATCTTTTTCAATAAGTTTTTTTAATTCATTTTGATATTTTGAAAGTTTAAAAAAATAGTTTTCTTCTTCTACTAATTCTGGCTTTGTTTTATGCTCAGGGCAAAGACCGCTTTCAAGTTCGTTTTCTTTATAAAATTCCTCGCAACCAATACAATAAAGTCCTTTATACTTTTTTTTATAAATATCTTTTCTACAAGCCAGCCAAAGTTTCTGAGCTCCCTTAATATGTCTTTTTTCGGTTGTTCTTATAAAATCATCAAAAGATAAATTTAAAACTTTTTTCAAATCATAAAATTTCTTAGCATTTCTATCAACTAATTTCTTTGTGCTTATTCCTTCCTTTTCAGCTGCTTGAATATTTTTCAAACTATTTTCGTCTGTCCCAGTCAAAAAGAAAACTTTCTCACCTAAGAACCTATGATATCTTGCAATAACATCTGCTTGAATAATCTCCAGAGCAAAACCAAGATGGGGAGGCGAGTTGACGTATGGAACTGCTGTGGAGAGGAATAGTTTTTTCATAAAATAAATTATTTGTAATTCATTCTTAAATTGCCGAATTTTTTATTTCGTTCGTTAATATTATTAATTATTAATCTCATGGCTTTTATAGTTCTTGGATGCTTTAAACATAGGGCCATAGAATTCAATAAAGATAATAATGAACTTTTTCTGTAAACTCCAATGCACCATCTATCATTATTCCGAACACCAAAATTATCTTTATTATATCCTTTCTTTCTCGAAATTCTAGGTTTTAGACATTTAATATTAAGATTATTTAATTTTTTATAAATCTGATGCAAGATATTTTTATCATAAGAAGCTATCTGTAACCCAGCGCTATTATCTTTTCTAACGCCCATGTATCCTTCGGCATCAATATATCCAGCAAGAAATGCCATAAAATATTTATCGTTATCGTAAATCCATCTTGGAATATTATCCTTTTTATCTAAAAGAAAATCAAAAGACATATTTAAATGACAACGAATTTTAAAAGCACCTCTTTTATCCCGTTTGTTAATCCGAATATGACCGTAAGAACAGAATAGACTCTTAATTAAATCCATCTGTTCTCGTTTAGTAGAACTACATCTAACAATGATTGTCTGACTATTTTCTCTAATCAATCCCACCCAAAGATCTCCAATTCTAAATCCGATTAAATAACTCTTTTCTTCTAATGTCCCATCAAAATCATAAACCGGATAAATTCTATTTGCTTCAAATTTTGATCTAACTGGGATATCAAATTCGTGTAATCTCCACCGAATTGCTTCATCGCAACAACGATGGACTTTAGCGATTTTAAGAGTTGAGAGCTTGTCTTGAAGATACAATTTCCTTAATTCATTTTTAGAAATATTAATTCCCTTATCAATCATTATTGCTTCAGAAATGCTACGTATTGGAATTTTGAATTTACGGAATTTATCTCGAATACAACAAGAAGTACAATTATAAATCTTAGCTATCTGAGAAGAAGATAATTTTTCATGTAAATATAACCTTCTTAAATCATCTTTTAAAATAACGATTTCTTTCGGCATAAGTTATCTTGTTTAAAAATCTTAAAAAGAGGTTTAAACTTCCTTTTATTTTACCATAAATTTAATTTTTTAGCTATATTTTTAGCTTTCTTGCAAAAATAAAAAATCCGTCCGAAGACGGACTTTTCGGGAACCGCGTATAGTACCATTATTCTCGGGTTATCGCCTACTATTAGTATAGTAAATCAAGAGATATTGTCAAAAAAACTTGACAGATTTTAATGACGGGCATATCATATAATTAGCTGTTTAACTTAAATAAGAAAAGTTGTCTTTTTAACGAAAGGAAGAAAAATGGGTATTATTTATTTTTTTGGCGGGACAATAATCTGTGAACTAATTATTCTTTTTTACGCATCTATATTTGCAACTTCAGAAGAAAAAGAAAAAGCTAGAGAAATTTCGCAAAGGACTGTTTGCGATATAAAGGTGCCGCCCATTCCATTACTCACCATGCCAATTTATGAAAGCGCTGCGGCAACTGGTCCTTACTCTATTATGCCAGTAAGAATAATCGGTTGGTTCATGCTTATCTGGTATATCATTATTCCTGTTATTTGGCTAATATATAAACTACTTACAGCTCCGCCAAAGTTTCAAGAATTATGGAATTTAGGAATGAAAGCAATAGTAGGGTACTAAAAAAATATGCCTGTTCGGTAAATGAACAGGCCTTTTTTTGTTTTTTATCAGCTATCTTTATTATACCACTACTGCATTTCCATTTCTTCTTTTTTCCAGAAATTCCTTAAAGAATTCAAATAATATTCCAAACAAAGGAATAGCTAAAATTGCTCCTAATAATCCCCAGAGATTCGCTCCAACAACCAAAGAAATTAAAACTAAAGCAGGGGGCAGGCCAACAAATTTTTTCATTAATATTGGAGACAAAATACTTCCTTCAATTTGTTGTATCAAAGTAAAAGCGATTAGAACGAAAATTGCTTTAAACATCTCTGTTGGAAAAACAATCAAAAAGATAACAATCCCTGTCAGAAGCGGACCCACATAAGGAATAAAATTAAATACGCCGGCAAACAATGCCAAAGTAAAAGGATATTTTACATTAAAAAGAAGAAATGTAACGTACGAAGCAAGTCCAACAAACAAACAAGCTAAAAGCCGCGCTCCAAACCAGCCAGCTACTTTTTTCTGACATCTTGCCCAGACATTCAAAACCTGAGATTCATATTTCTTAGGAAATAAAAGCATTAAAGTTCTCTCAATGCCTCTTTCTTCCAAAGAAAGAAATATGGCGGTAACAATAACAAATAAAGCGCTAAACACTCCGCCAAAAATACTAAATAACACGCTGAAAATATTATCTGCCATTCCTTCCAAGCTGTTTCCTAATGCTTTTAGAAAACTCCCAATATTTTCAAAGGCCTGAAAACCAAGACCCTTCAAAGGAGGAGAAATCTTTTCGAAATATTCAGGAAAAGATTCTAAAAATGCCTGGATTTCAGAAACAAAAATAGGAACTATCAAATAAATCAAAACACTTAACATTCCAAAAACTCCTACATATATAAGAATGACTCCGAGTCCGCGAGGTATTTTTCTTTTCTGTAAAAAGCTAACAGCTGGATTAAATAAGACAGAAATTGTCAAAGCGAAAATAAACCAAATCAAAATATCTCTAACCGAATAAAGAATGTAAAAACAGGCGATTCCAATAGAAATCTTGGCAATTGTTCTCCAAGAAATATCTAAAAGTTTTTCATTGTCCATAATAGTTTTTGGAATTTTGTCTTATCTTTAAACGGCCCTATTAAAGCTAAGTTTAATTTTTCTGGCTTAAAAATATCTTTACTAACTTTCAGAATGTCATTAACGCTCACTTTATTAATTTTAGCATAGATTTCTTCCGGAGTTAAAGTCTTTTTTTCAAGAAGCTCTTGAATTCCATAAAAAGACGCTTGGGAGTCAGAGGCCTCAAAAAGCAAACTCATTTTACCGGTAAAATGGTCCTTTGCTTTTTTAAGCTCTTTTATTGAAATCTTATTCTGAGAAATTCTTTTGTATTCTTTTAAAACAGCGGAAACAGCTTTTTCCGCTCTTTTGTTATCTACTCCAGCTTGAGTAACTAAGCAGCCGGTGTCAGGGTCAGAAGAAATACCGGTCTTTACATAATAAGCAAGTCCTAACTGCTCTCTCACTTTAATAAATAAGCGGGAGCTCATCATACCTCCTAAAATTAATCCTAAAAGTTCCAAAACGTATCTATTTGGATGAAAAAGATTATAGGCCCTGACCCCCAAGCAAAAATGAGTCTGGTCTGTATTCTTGAAATTCACAAGAGATTCTGGCTGTGTCTGTTTCTCAACAACGCAAGGTTTTTCAATTATATTGCCTATATTAATTTTAGAAAAGTATCTTTTTGCTTTTGCCTCAACATTTCCAGAAACATTACCAGCTATACAGACAATAGTATTTGAACCAGTATATTGGGTTTTCATATAATCAACTAATTGGTTTCTGGATATAGCTAAAACGCTTTCTTTGGTTCCGGCAATATCCCTTCCAGCCGGCTGGTCGCCATACAGCGCTTTATTCCATAAACTTTGGATATAAGAAGAGGGATGGTCGTAATACATATTAATCTCTTCTATAATTACTCTTTTTTCTTTTTTAATTTCTTTAGAATCTAATTTTGAATTCAAATAAATATCAGAAATTACATCCAGAGCTAAATCAAAATGCTTAGCGTCAACTTTGACAAAATATCCGGTGTAATCTTCGCCGGTAAAAGCATTATATATTCCTCCTACTTTGTCTAATGTTTCAGCAATAGCTGTGGTATTGGGACGCTTCTTGGTTCCTTTAAAAAACATATGCTCTAAAAAATGCGAGATACCGTTTATTTTTTTGTTCTCATATTTAGAACCGGTCGCAACCAATACTAAAACAGTTACTGCCCTGGTCCCTTTTTGGGGAACAGCAATAATTCTTAGTCCATTTTTTAGAGTTGTTTTTCTAAACATTGTTTTAAATCTTTAATTTTAATCCTTTCTTGTTTCATTGTGTCGCGGTTGCGGATAGTTGCATCGTCTTTTTTCAAGCTATCGAAATCAACAGTAATACAAAATAAAGTGCCGATTTCATCCTGGCGGCGGTAGCGCCGGCCGATAGAACCGGTTTCATCATACTGGCAAACAAAATTAGGTTTTAATAATTCATAAACTTCTTTTGCCTTTTTTGCCAATTCTGGCTTGTTTTTAACCAATGGCAGAATAGCTGCTTTTACAGGAGTTAATCTTTTATCAAGTTTTAAAAAGACTTCAATTTCTTTTGCTGACTTAGTTGTTTTAGTTCTCCCTCCTTTTACTTCAGTATAAGAATCACACAAAAAGGCAAACAAACTCCTGTCTACCCCAACTGATGTTTCAATAATATGCGGAAAATACGCTTGCCCTGAACCTGCCGAAGGATCGTATTTTAAGTCCTCTCCGCTATACTTTGAATGATTAGACAAATCCCAATCTCCCCTGTTATGAATTCCTTCAATCTCTTTCCAGCCAAAAGGAAATTTATACTCAACATCTATTGCTCTTTTAGCATAATGAGGAAGTTCATTTTTAGGAACTTCTTTTACTCTTAAATTCTTTTTAATAATCCCTAAATCCAGATACCATTTCATTCTTTGTTTTTTCCAATAGTCAAAAAATTTGGAAGCTGTTTTTGGCTCACAAAACCATTGCATTTCCATTTGTTCAAACTCCCTAGTTCTATAAATAAAATCTTTGGGATTAATTTCATTTCTAAATGCCTTTCCAATCTGACTTATGCCAAAAGGAATCTTCAAGCGCATTGTTTGCAGAACATTCTTAAAATTAGTATAAATTCCCTGACAGGTTTCAGCCCTTAAATAAGTTGCAGAAGTTTCATCTTCAACAGGCCCGACAAATGTCTTCATCATCAAATTAAACTTTTTTGGCTTTGTTAAGCTCCCTCCGCAATCAGGACACCCATCACTACCAGTCCCGCCTTTGGCGGAATGGTGTGAGGGCAAGCTTTTTTCTAATTCGTCTAAACGAAATCTTTTGTGGCATTTTCGGCATTCAACTAATTCATCAGCAAAACCAGCGGTTAAATGACCAGAGGCTTTCCAAACCTTCGGGCTCATTAAAATAGAAGCATCCAAGCCAACAATATTATTGTGTTTTTTAATCATTTCGTCCCACCAGGCCTTTTTAATATTATTTTTCATCTCCACGCCCAATGGCCCAAAATCATAACCAGACCCGAAACCGCCATAAATCTCTGACGAGGGAAAAACAAACCCCCTTCTTTTAGCTAAGCTCACAATTTTTTCCATTGAATCTACCATTACTATATATTAACTAATTTTCCAAAAAATAAAAAGGGCTATTATTCTTTAGCCCCTTTGGTTATTCTTTCTAATTTTCTTTCAGAGCTATCTAAAAGTTGATCATACTTTTTTTGGCTAAGAGCAACTATCCACTTTCTAGTTTTTTTACCTGCGCTTGAAAGACCATAACGATATCTAACTACTTTGGCTTCCTCTGGAGAAAAACCAGCCAATGCTATTATTCTTTCGGTGATTTCCATTTTTTTCTCCTTAACAATTTTTTAACTTTCTTGGTTTATTCTACTAATCACAGCATATCATACATCAACAGTAGTGTCAAGCGGCTGGCGATTTTTTAAACTCATCAAAGATTTTCTCTTTTTGGGGTCCACCTTCAAAAAATTCACACTCTCCGCATCTTTCACTAAAACAAATTTGTTTGGTATAATTTGTCTCTCCTTGTTTCTCTTTAATAATATGGACAGCACACACACTAAAAAATCGGCACATCATTTTGATATTCATAACTACACCTCATTTTGAAAGAGCTATGGTTTCGGATTCTAAAGATTGTTCGCTCCACTGGTCTTCGCCAGTGATTACTGCTTCATTAATAATTGTCTGACCAAAATCTAAAGAAATTTGAAAAGAAATACTCGGCGCCTCGCTAAAAACGCCGGTCCCGGCCTCCATATCTCCAACCATCCAGACAATCTCTCTACTTCCGCTATCATAAGCAAATTTTGATGATTCACTTCCAGGAGATACGTTACCAAATAAGCTTGCGCCTGAAGGCAAAATTGCTTTTACTTTAACATTTTTAACATCATTAAAATAATTCTTTGCCATCCAATTAATAGTATAAACATCGCCTTCTTGAGAAGCTATTTGAGTAATTTCTAATTTTGAATTAACTTTTGTTTCAAATTCTTCTTTAGCTTGAGAAATCAAAACAGTATTTCTTATTATAGCATTCTTTTCTCCGCTTGTCCAGTCATTTTTGAGATTAATCCAAAGGTCAACTTTTCCTTCTTTGCCCTGGCCTAAAAACTTAAGTTCTGGAACATCTCTCCAATCCCAGATTACAGAATTATCCCCTTTTTGAAACTGGCCTAATTCGCTCTTTATTGTATCAAAATCAAATCCATCTCCATTTAACGTAAGCGCTAAAAATAAATCTTGAAATGGTTCATCGCTAATATTCCTAAAGAAAATTTCATAATGAAGCAAATCATCGGGACTGGCAGTATAATCACTTTGTCCGTTTATATGCTGAAAAATAGAAAGCTGAGGCTTGGTAATCTCTACTCCTTTTGTTATTTCTTTTAAAATAATAAACTCATCGTCCTGCCAAACACCAATAGCAGCTTTAAACATTTTCTGGTCTTTAAATTCTCCGGAAAGTTTGCCTCTGATTTCTATTCTTCCTCCTTCAGCTTTATTTAAAAGAGAGAACTCCCATTCTGTCTTATCCAGGCCATTGGGCTCACTTCCTAAAAACTCAAAGCCCTCAGGATATTCAACTCTTATACCTAAATCAGTAAGAGGATAATCCAAGCTAGAAAAATAATTTAAAGAAAACTTAAAATCCCTGCCAGCTTCTACTCTTGAAGAAAGGTCAAAATCAAAAGTCAAGGGAACTGAGTCAATTACGGTGCTAAAAGTAGTGGTTGATTCATAACGCGCTTGGAGATTTTTCACACGATAGCTCAACCAGGACTTAACTGTCTTCACTTCTCCTTGTTTTCCTAAAAGCCGGCCCTTGAATCGGAAAGTTTTTTCCTCGCCAGGATAAATATCTCCTAATTCCTCAGGCCCTATTTCTATTCTTCCCTTGCCCACCGAAGCTTCAGCATAAGTGGGTAATAAAGTATATTCTGGGAATTCAAAAATAAGGCGGGGCTCTTCTAATCTAACATCCCCGTTATTTTTATACTTTACTGTATATTCAATTTCCTGCGCAATTGAGGCATTTTCAGGACCTAAGATTTCCAATTTCAGAATTTCTTTTGAATAAGGATTCCTCTGCCAATACCAATAACCAGCAACCGCCAGAATTGCAGCTAAAACTATAATTATAATAATAACTTTTCTCATGCTTTAATCATATCTAACACTTTTTAAAAAATCAAGAGAAATTGCTTCTAATTCTTTTTTATGGAAATCTTGAATTTTTAATCTTGATAAAATGTTCCAGTCCTTTTTAATAAAAAGACGCAGTATCTTAATAATTTCTAGGCATATTTGTTTATCTGCTGCTCCTTCAAAACAACTGGAACAAATTATTCCTTCTTCTGAATTAAAGTAAAGTTTTTCAGGAATAAGTTTTTTCTGGCAATTACCGCAATGGTATAAATCAATTTGGTATCCTAAAATTGATAACAAATTCCAAACAAAATAATGATAGATCAAGTTGTGATAAGCTAAGCTTATCGGTACCGATAAGCTTAGCTTATCACAAAGTCTATCAAAAACTTCAGTTAATAAATTCCAGATATCTTCGTCTTTCTCTTCACCTTTAATTAAATCGTCAGTATTTTCAGCAATTTGGCTAACAATCTCTAATTTTTCTAAATCCTGTTTAACATTCTTAAACTTTTCAATTGCTATTGCATCAGTTAAAGTCTTATGATTTTTTCCTTGAATAAATTCAATCTCTGATAAATAAAAAAGCTCTGCTCCTGCCCTTAGTTTTGATTTAATCTTTCTAATTGCTTTTCCTAAAATCTTCAGCTTGCCAAAATCCTTAGTATAAATAGTAAAAACCTGATCTGCCTCCCGCACATCTTCTTTTTTTAAAACAAAACCTTGAGTCCGATAATGAATAGCCATTTTAGATATTTTTCCCTCCTAATTCTTCGCTTCTTAGATACCTAATCTTTTCATCTATCCTTGACTTTTCGCCCCGAGTTTTGGCGCCTCTCCGAGCCGTTTCCAAATCCCGAACCGCTCTCTTATAGTCATGTTTATCAATCTGGCTTCCGTATTTTGACCCAAACACCTCTTTTATTATACTGCTCCTCTGCCCATGATAATACTTTTTTCCACCAGTTTCTGGTATTCTGCCGTGGTGTTTCTCAAAACTTGATTTTAACTCTCTTCTTGATATTGATTTTCTTTTATCAAAAATACCCATATTATTTCATCCTAATCCCAAAACCAAAAACAGTCAATGGAAGAACTTCTCCCAATAAAAAGAGCGCAGAATTTCTTTTTCTGCGCTCTTGATTATTTATCTATCCCAAAATGAGAAAAAATTGATTACTTTATTCTGAGGCAGTCTCCCGTCCCGCAACATAGTTATTAAGCGGTCTCTGCTTCCTTGTAGGTCTCTTCTTGGTTTAATCAAATTTCCCTGGCTAATCGCTCAGCTCTCTATCATTTCAATTAATAATTCTATTTCATCGCGCACGAGCTTTTCCTCTTTGATTTTATTCGGTCCAACAGACATAGATGATATCAACTTTGTTCCTTTTTGAATTTTCTCCATACTTATTGCATAGGGTCTTTGTTCTACAAAAGTTCTGGCAGAAAACCTGTTTCTTACTTTATTGTTCTTATCATACAAAACTAAAAAACAATCTTCTATCATAAATTTTCTTCTTTTTCTTTTTGGCTGCCAAACTAATTCAATTGAAATATCCTCATTCCAAAAAATAGGATTAGATAGTTTAAATTCTCTCGGTGTTTCTAACGTTCTGAACTTATCGGCGTCTCTAATTAAATACATGCTTGCATGATACATTTGTTCAAAAACAATAAGGTAATGCAAGAGATGCCAAAATGGATATATGTATTTTTTAAAGGCGAAATACGGATCTATTCTTCTCAATTTGGACTTACTAACAATCTGTGATCTAAAAATAGAACTTTCTTTAAATCTAAACACTCTGCCGATTATTGGCCTACCTGAATGAACGTGATGTTTTGTTTCGGGAACAAGCTTTTGATCAAAAAGTTTCCATTCTTTATGATATTCTTTTATTTCTTCTTTAGACAATATATCTTCTATTTTTATTTTCTCATCCTTTCCTTATTTTCAATTTAATGTACTGTTTGTCACTAACTCAAAGCATATCATACTAACCCGTACCTGTCAAATCAAAATGGAAGAGAACCGTTCTCTGCCATTTTTTATGTCTTCTTAATTGCAATATAATGTTTTTGTTTGCCAAGTTGAATTTCTTTGATAGATACTTCTTTTTTAATATTAACCAGCTTAGCTCCTTTTTGTTAATTATCCCCAATTTTGCTCTTGACAAAATCTGTGGGATTGCTAACATACAATCAATCACGCCCCCCGAGCAATCGGGGGGACGATTTTTTTATATATCCATTAAGTTTTTTAACTGTGCTTTAAATAATCCTCTTTTTATATCCCAAATCTCTCTACCAAGATGACCTTTAGCATAAACAACAATTACTTGTTTGTGCAAACTAACAAGCATTCTATATAATGGTTCGTAATCGCCATCCCCAGTAAAGAAAATAAAAGTATCAAAATTTTCTTTTATTGCTTGATGCACATCAATACATGCCTCCATATCAAAATCACATTTTCTACGATAAATTTTTTGGTCTTCAACTTTCGTAACAAAAATATATTTAACAGGCTTAGTAATAATCTTATATCCAATATCCTTCATTTTCCCCAAAAAGATGTGTGATTTCTCGTTGTTATCTGTACCAAAATAAAAACGGATGTCCATAATTCTTTCATATCTTTTAAGATATTCAAAAAGTTTCTCTGGGTTAATTTCTTTATTTAATGATTTTTTCCATCCATATACATTAGCCCAATCAATATATGCCATACCCTTGCCTTTTAAAATTAGTTGCTTGTTTTTATTATCCTCCATCTTTTTTATTAAGGTTTAGTTATTTTTATATTGTAAGTTTGATTGTTTATTTTTATTTCTTTGCCATCGACCTTTTTCTTAGCATTAAACTTCTTAGCTCCTACTTCTTTTTTGAAATCTTCCAAATCAACTGGCTTAAAAGTAGATTCAACTATAATTTTATCTTTGGGTTTGAGACCGGCTTTTTTTCTCATTTGTTGAACATTACGAATAACTTCTCTAGCAATTCCTTCTTTCCTGAGTTCTTTGCTAATTTTAGTATCTAATTTAAGCTCTTTTCCAAAAGTAATTTTCTTAACATTAACTTCATCTTTTATTAATTCTAATAATTCTTTCTCTTTCCTTAATTCAAAATTCTTAATTCTTAATTCTGCCAACGGCTGACGAACCTTAATTCCAGCTTCTGCCCTTTGAGCCAAAGCTAAAGCAACAATATCTCTAACTTGTTTCATTTTTTCTTCCAGTTTTGTATTAAGTAATTTCTTATTTGGTTTTGGAAACTCTTCCAAATGAATTGATATTTCTTTGCCGTCTAATTTTTGATAGAGCTTTTCAGCAATAAATGGAACAAAAGGAGCCAATAGTTTGCTTGTTTTCAAAAGTACGTAATGCAAAGTTTGAATTGCTTCTTTTTCTGAATTTCTAAATCTCTTTCGAGAACGACGAATATACCAATTAGACAAATCATCAACAAAATCAATAAACAATCTGGCTGCTCCAACAACATCATAATTATCCAGATTCTTAACAACTTGAGCATTCAAATTCTCTATTTTTGAAATAATCCACTGATCTAAAATATTACCTAAATTTTGAACTTTGAACTTTGAACTTTGAATTTCTTTTTTTGAAACATACGTTTCAAAAAAGACATAGCTCTGCCATAAAGTATCAAAAAACTTTCTATACAAACTCTGCGCATCTTTAAAATCAAACCTTTTTGCCTCGCCTGCTTGGTTAACAGTGTAAAAATAAAATCTGGCGCAATCAACTCCAAACTTATCTATTACTTCCTTAGGTTCAATTATATTCCCTCTGGATTTAGACATCTTCTGTGCCTCGGTATCTAAAACTAAACCTAAGCAAATAACATTCTGGTATGAAATTCCTTTTCCAAGCAATGTTGAAATAGCTAAAAGAGTATAAAACCATCCCCTAGTTTGATCTATTGCTTCGCAAATGAAATCTGCTGGAAAAGATTCTGCTTTGTCAATCCTATTTTTATTCTCAAAGGGGTAGTGCCATTGAGCAAAAGGCATAGAACCAGAATCAAACCAACAATCAATAACCTCAGGCACTCTTTTCATTATTCCTCCACATTCACACTCAAAAGTAACTTTATCAATAAAAGGGCGGTGTAAATCTTTTGACTTTCCCTGTAATTCTTTTACGCTTCCAATACAGATTTGTTTTTTGCATTTACTACACTCCCAGATAGGCAAAGGAGTTCCCCAATATCTCTCCCTAGACAAATTCCAATCTTTGACTTCTCTTAACCATTCGCCAAACCTTCCTTTTTTAATATATTCTGGCTCCCAATTTATTTTCTCGCTATTCTTTATTAATTCTTTTTTAATCTGGGTCATATTAATAAACCAGGAAGTTTTAGCATAATAAAGCAGAGGGGTTTTACAACGCCAACAAAAAGGATAATCATGTTCGTAAAGCTCTTCTTTATATAATAGTTTTCTCTTTTTTAGATCTTCAACAATCAAGGGGTCAGCATCTTTTACAAACATTCCTTTCCAGTTCCCTATTTTAAATTTCCCTTGCTCATCCACTGTCATCAAAACCGGCAGATTATTTTCTTTGCCTGTTTTCATATCATCTTCGCCAAAAGCAGGCGCCAGATGAACAATCCCCGTTCCTTCCTCAAAAGAAACAAAATCAGCTCCAACCGCATAATAAGCTTTTTTGTCTGGTTTTATAAAATTATATAATGGCTCATATTCTAATTCTATCAAATCTTTTCCTTTGAACTCTTCAATAACTTTCATCCCTTTTTGCAATCTTTCTTTAGCCAAAATCAAAAAATCAGAATCAATTTTAACCTTGGTATAGTCAAACTTTGGATTTATTGCCACGGCTACATTGCCTGGCAAAGTCCAGGGCGTAGTGGTCCAAACTAATAAATAAGTATTTTTCTGACCCCTAACTTTCAATTTTACATAGATTGAATTTTCTTTAACTCGTTTGTATCCTTGGGCAACCTCATGAGAAGAAAGAGAGGTTCCGCAACGAGGACAATAAGGAACAACTTTGTAATCTTGATACAAGAGTCCTTTGTCCCAAATCTGTTTTAAAATCCACCATAAAGATTCAATATAGTCATTGTCACAGGTGATATATGCATTTTTAAAATCCAGCCAAAAACCAATTCTTTCAGTAAATTCCTCCCATTCTTTTTTGTAAGTAAAAACATTATTCTGGCACTCATTAATAAACTTTTCAATTCCAAGTTTCTCAATCTCTTTCTTGTTTTTAATATTTAGTTTTTTCTCTGCTTCCATTTCGGTTGGCAAACCATGAGTATCCCAGCCAGCTCTTCTTTCAACAAAAAATCCCTGCATTGTTTTATAGCGCAAAATAATATCTTTGAAAGCTCGGGCTAAAAGATGATGAATGCCTGGCAAGCCATTGGCAAAAGGCGGCCCTTCAAAAAATACAAACCTGGGCTTGTTTCTAGTTTTTTGCAAGCTTTTCTCAAAAATCTTCTTTTCTTTCCAAAACTTTAATATCTTTTTTTCTAATTTTGGTAAATCAAGTGTCATGGTTCTATGTATTGACCAACATCAGGCCAAAGGCCGCCTATGTGTCTTTTTTCTAAAAGCTCGTCCTCGCTTAGACCTTTTAAATAACCTGCTAAAAGCCATACCGGGTCGGCATGGCTGACAATTAAAATTGTCTTGCCGTTATGTTCTTTCTCAATTTCTGTTATAACAACAACTGTCCTTTCTCTAACGTCTCTCCAGCTTTCCCCGCCCGGATTTCTTTTGAAGAATCTTTCTCTTTTATCAGAAAAAAATTTGCGGTATTCTTCTCCTGTTTTTCCGTGAAAGACGCCAAAATTAGTATCTATGAGTCGGCTATCAAATTTGACGTCTAATTCAAGTTCCTCAGCAATAATTTTTGATGTTTGCTTAGTTCTAAAATAGTCTGAAGAATAAATTAAATCAATTCCTTTATTTTTAAGTTCTTTAGCCACAATCTTAATTTTCTTTTTTCCATTTTCAGTTATAGAAATATCTGAATTTTCATCTTTAGGATAAAGAATATCCAGCTTTTTTGCTTGATACATTGTTTCTCCATGTCTTAAAAGGATATATTTAT
Organism: uncultured Candidatus Saccharibacteria bacterium; assembly: GCA_964583485.1. Lineage (GTDB taxonomy): Bacteria > Patescibacteriota > Minisyncoccia > Minisyncoccales > GWA2-38-27 > JAUWYA01. The sequence continues at coordinate 10,861 of CAZOVC010000005.1, read as the reverse complement.
TATTCATATCAGTGAAATAGATTTTATTTCCTTTTCTAATTTATATCCATTACAATGCTTTAAAACTCCTAAATAAGATTGAAGAGTCTGATCAAAAAATTGGTCTGTAATTCTCTGCTTTATTTTTTTAAACATTCTCTTTTTTGTTTTAGTCCTTAAAGTTCTGTAATATGGAAAATTTACATAGCCAAGGAAATCAATTCCTTGATGATACTTCTTAATTATTATCTTATCAGGATGTAAAGATAATTTCAAATTATTATTTAAAAAATTACTGATTACTAGAATAATTTTCTTTAAATATTCTTTGTCATTATCTATTATTATAAAATCATCACAATATCTAATATAATATTTAATCCTTAAATTATGTTTAATAAAATAATCTAATTCGTTCAAATAAATATTAGCAAATAACTGGCTAGTGATATTACCCAATGGGATACCTTTTGGGAAACTTTGAATAATTCTTTTTATTAACCAAATAGCATCTTTGTCTGATATTTTCTTCTTAATTAAAAATATTAATATATTATGGTCCACTGAATAAAAGAATCTCCTGACATCTAACTTTAAGATGTAGCAGGTTTTAGTATTGTTTTTACTTAGTTTTCTGGAAAATGCTTGAAGACGATTTACTGCTTTGTGGGTTCCTTTTTTTATTCTGCAAGAATATGAATCAAAAATAAAACTATTATCAAATATTGGATATAATATTCTAAATACAGCATGATGTAATACCCTATCTCTGACGCAGGCCTTATGAATATGCCTTAGTTTTGGGTCTTTGATATAAAATGAGGTATAATCAGAATGTTGATAACTTTTATTAGCTAATTGATAATATAGATTAAATATATTATCTTCTAAAAAGAGACTAAAATCTTGGACATCTATTTTACTGGTTTTTCCTCGTTTAAATTCTTTCCAAGCTAAAAATAAATTTTCAAGAGAAATAATCTCTTTAAAAATATGACGAACAACTTTTCTTTTAACCCCCGGATAGGATTCAACGTTCCTCTCCTGCATAGACTCTTTAAGTTTTACAAATTAGTTTATGGACATATTCAACTTTTTCCAAATAAAGATAAGCATACTCTTGGAAAGAAAATTGATAATTTGATTTTAGAGATAATTAAGTTGATTTTCTTTGCTGCTAATTTACCAAAAGAAGAAAAATTCAATGTTTTACAGAAAGCTAACTTAAAAGTTAATCTTGTAAAAATACTAATAAGATTAGCCATGGAAGTTAAGGCACTAGATAACAAGAAATATATTCAGCTTCAGAAAGAATTACAAGAAATTGGCAAAATGCTTGGTGGATGGTTACGTTCAACAAAATCATATTAGTAAGAGAAGTGCTCAATTGAGCACTTCTCTCTTTCTTGGAGACTACCAGGGGACGAACAGCTCTGTTGTTCCAGTGATTGCCAACCGAGTTGTAGTTGACATTAGAGAGACCACCGTAGTTAGAGTTACCACCATTGAGACGGTTAGAAACGTCCTCGAAATTTGCCTTTCCCTGTCCCAGCCACTGAAGATTAAGTTTTATTGCTCTCTCTTCTGTATTTTATCTTGCAGTAGGTATAACCATCTGCACTAGAAAAAGACAAGTAGTTCTTCCAAGAAATCCTTTCGCGCGCTTTCTAACTCCATAAAGTTAGAAAATCTGGTTACTCGGAATCTTGAGATTTCGGCGATTATGATCCGTAAACCATAATTCATTAACCTACTCTCATTTTAATTATATCTTTTTTTGCAAAAACAAAAAAGGGTATGTCTAAAATTTAAACATACCCCTTCAACTTGATTGCTCTTCTGGAAAGAACAAAGGATTCAAAAGTTTAAAATTTTCAAGTATCAAGAATCAAGAAAGAACTACCAGGGGACGAACAGCCCTGTCGCTCCAGCGATTGCCAACCGAGCTGTAGTTGACATTAGAGAGACCACCGTAGCCAGAGCTACCACCACTGAGACGGCTAGAAACGCCCCCGAAATATTCCTCATACCATACCCAAGTATTTGTTTCTCCGTCTTTATGACGAGGCATATAAGAATACAGTTGAGGGATAACATTGGCTTCAATAACTGTCTCCAAGCGAACCTGATCAGTTTCTACTCCAAATTCTTTAGCCAAAGCAGGTCTGATGTGTTCTTGCCACTCTTCTGCCGAAACTCCGAAACGAGATGTTTGGTCTCCGTATTCATACTTAGCAATTTTCCCTTGTTCACGAAGATTGGCAATAATTGTACCACATACAGTGTCTTGAAAAAACATTTGTTTGCCATTATTATACTTCGGCTTCAACCGAGTATCAACCAGAACAACAATTCCCTCCAGCTTCACTTCTCCAATAGTCTCAAATTGACTATTAGGCCTAACTCGCAGAATTTTATCCTTGGCAACTTGACTATAGTACCATTTTTCTGGTCTTATCTTCCAACAAGGAATATCTGTATCTTTCGGCATTATTACCAAAGGAAGATAATGTGACTCAAAGCCACGATTTTGCCAATTCTTAATTCTGGTAGCACCATGTTTTTTAAGTACTGCTTCAAAAGTAGATAGATCATATTCTCTGCCGAAGAAATCTCCATGGCACTGACGTTCTTTTTCTAAGATCTCATTCCACCACTTAATGCCAGCTTTTTCGCGAATCTCAGTAATATTTTCCGAAATCCATTGCATTACTTTTCTATTTATCGTTCCTTCAGCAACCATTCTCCAAAAATCTTTCATTTGATCAGCCGTAATTCTCGACTCATCCACGACAACTTTTTCTTTCTTGTTCATTGCCGTATCTCCTTTCTTTTAAATAAATTTAAACTCTATACAAATCTAGTTAACGCAACTAGATTTTTCTCAAAGAACTGATATTTGATTATAGCAAAAGATTAAACTCTTGTCAAGCCCTCACCAAAATCTTACATCTTTTCTGGAGCAGAAATTCCCATTACGTCTAAAATATTCTTTAAAACAATTTGGGTCGCTAAAATCAAAGACAATCTGGCTTGGCTTAATTTTTTATCGCCTGCCAGAACCCTACAATCTTTATAAAACTTATGGAAGCTCTCGGCTAAATCAATAACATACTGCGGTATTCTCTGAACCTGATAATCTTTAGCAGTATCTTCAATAATTTCTGGAAATCTAATTAATTTCTTAATCAAATCTAATTCGCTTGAATGATTTAATAGTTTGTAGTTTGTAGTTTGTAGTTTGTAGTTTTTGGCTTTGCGCAAAATACTGCATATTCTGGCGTAGGCGTATTGAACATAATAAACTGGATTTTTCTGTGACTTTTCTTTTGCTAATTTTAAATCAAAATTCAAGTGCGCACCAGAACTTCTGATTAAAAAGAAAAACCGGGCAACATCTAAACCAACCTCATCAACTAATTCTTCTAAAGCCACATAAGCGCCGGCTCTCTTGGACATTTTAACTTGTTTCCCTTTTTCAAGAAGCCGTACCATCTGCATAATAATAAAATCTATCTGTTCCTTCTTGTAGCCAAGCGCCTCAACTGCGGCTTTCATTCTTCCAATGTATCCATAATGGTCAGCTCCCCAGAGATATATTAATTTATCAAATCCTCTATCAAATTTATTCTTCAAATAGGCAATATCAGAAGCAAGATAAGTTTTTTCTGCATCTGATTTTATTAATACTCTGTCCTTATCATCTCCAAACTTGGTTGACTTAAACCATAAAGCCCTTTCTTTTTCATAAGTTAGTTTTTTCTTTTTCAGCCAATTCAATATTTTATCAACTTCTTTGTTTTTAAATAAACTCTTTTCTGAAAACCAATTATCAAACTTAATTTTTAGTTTTTTTGTAATTATTTTTTGATTTTCTTTTTGAATTTGCAAAGCCGTTCTCTTCTCGCCCTGGTAAAGCCCTTTTTCCAAGTCTTCTACTTGTTTGCCGCGGTCATTAATATAGTATTCACGAACCACATTATAACCCGCTTTTTCTAAAACACTTGACAAAACATCTCCGCAAAATCCTCCGCGCCCATTGCCTAAAGTCAAAGGGCCGGTTGGGTTGGCCGAGATAAACTCAACATTTATTTTTTTGCCTTTTCCAATTTTCAAATCTCCAAACTTTTCTTTCTTTTTCAGAATTTCCCCTGTTTGTTTTTGCAAATACTCTTTGGAAAGAAAAAAATTAATAAAACCCGGCTTAACAATCTCAATCTTTTCAAAAATATCGCTTTTTATCTTTGATTTTATTATTTCTGCAACTTCCATTGGATTCTTCTTAACTTTCTTAGCAACCGCCATTGCCGCATTCGTAGCATAATCCCCATGTGTTTTTTCTCTTGGCTGTTCAATTAAAACTTCGGGAACCTTAAATCCAAGCTCCTTAATCGCTTTTTCTACTAATTTTTTAATCTCATCTCTAATCATTGTTTTCATCTTACCTTATTTTTCTCAAAAATTAAAGACAAAAAGCCCATTGCTGGGCAAACTTTTTATTATTTGAACTCTTTCGCTTTACAAACTAATCCACTCTTCGTTAGTTTTGCCAGAATTACGAATTATATTCTTAATGGCTGGTTTACCAAGTTCTTTAGGATGAACAAATATACAAACTAGATAATCTTTCTCATTCTTTTTTCTATAAAAATAAAAATGGCTTCCTGTTTTACTTTTCAGAACAAAACCATTTTTCTTTAATTTTCTGATGGCTTTACCTGCCTTTTCGGGAACTATTTTTATTTTCTTGGAAAGTTTTTTAGACATCACATTTTTCTCGAAAAACCTGAGGATATAAGCAAGTTCTTAAAAAATCCTCCCAAGGAATAAGAGATTTTTTCCTCTTTAATTCTAAAAATTCTTTATATTTCTTCAAATACTTTTCTGAAGGTTTTTTATTAAGTAAATCATCACTTAATTTATTTTTTATTACAGTTTTAAGATAACCAAGACTTGCTTCTTTTATTTGATTCATAACCTCCTGAGTATTTCCGCCTTCTTCTATAAGATCAAATTCCAAACAAACACCAATATAATGATTTGGTTTTTCTTGATAAACAAAGGTTGTAAATTGACCTCTTTTTTTTGTATTTCTCATTTTTCTACTTTTATATTTGTTATTTATTATACCACATTTTAATCTAACAATTCTGCGGATAACTGTCAACCTTACCAGGCTCTTATTTCCTGAAAATGGAAGAGAATGGGAGAACGGTTCTCTTCCATTTTTAAATATGGTAATATTAAACAATGAAAATCTTAGCGGAAAATAAGAGGGCGAAGTTTGATTATGAAATCCTGGAGAAATTTGAAGCAGGTATGATTTTGATTGGACAGGAAGTGAAATCAATAAAATCAGGCAGGATGAGCTTAAAAGGTTCTTATGTGACGTTAAAAGGAGAAGAGCCGTATTTAATTGGAGCTAATATCCCTCCCTATCAGCCGAAAAACATTTCTCCAAATTATGAACCAGAAAAACCAAGAAAGCTTCTTCTGAATAAATCAGAAATTAAGCATTTAATCGGTAAAACAAAAGAAAAAGGCTTGACTTTAGTGCCCTTAAAGGTGTATACTAAGAAAGGAAAAATAAAGCTTGGATTCGGAACAGCCAAGGGAAGAAAAAAAACCGATAAAAGAGAATTGATAAAAAAAAGAGAAACCGAGAGAGAAATGGAAAGGGAATTAAAATCACGGGGATGAAAAGTTTCGACAGAAGTTTTTTGTCAAAATAGAGCAGGTAAAATATTCTCAAATAAGTGCCAACTTGTTTAAGAAACCCGCGTTAGCATTTGCCTAACGTCATCTTCTCTAATGATTCTCGATAATTAGAAAAGGTGTCATTCATCGAGATAGATAGTTTTTTTGTCTCAGAAAAACTATCAAAACAAACGAGACTAAGGTGTTGGAATTTTGCTTATTATAGATCTAACGCACTAAAATCAAAAATAAGCTAAACCTGTAGAACTATTTTGATGAAACTTTTGGATGCGAGTTCGCCCTCGCCATCTCCACAGTGCAAAGAAAACCATTAGTCAACAATTTAATAAGAGCTAGAGAAGTAAGACTAATTGATGACACTGGAAAGCAATTAGGAGTTTTAATATTAGAAAAAGCGCTTCAAATAGCCAGAGAGCGCGGTTTCGATTTAATCCAAGTCACTGAAAAGCTTAACCCGCCTGTTTGCAAAATAATGGATTATGGAAAATATCTTTATCATTTGAAAAAGAAAGAAAAATTAGCCAAACATCATACAGGCGGCGAACTAAAAGGCATAAGATTAACTTTTGGGATTTCTGAGCATGATTTGGAAACAAGAGTAAAACAAGCGGAAAAATTCCTAAAAAAGGGAAACAGAATTAGAATAGAAATGAATCTAAGGGGCAGACAAAAAGCCCTTCGGGGATTTGCCGGAGAAAAGATAAAAAAATTCCTGGAAACTTTAGAAAAATCAATCCCTATAAAAATAGAAAGAGAATTAAAAAAACAACCAAGAGGATTAACAATGATTGTTTCAAAAAAATGAAAACACGTAAATCAATCAAAAAACGCTTCAAAATAACTAAAACTGGCAAAGTTCTAAGAAGAGCAACTGGTCAGGATCATTTTCGGGCGAAAAAATCAGGGGGAAGAATTAGAAAGGGCCGAAAATGGATTAAAGTTCCCAAGCCATTTACCAAAAAAATTAAAAAGTTAATTAAGTAATATGGTTAGAGTAAAAAGAGGAGCAACCGCGCATAAAAGAAGGAAAAAAGTATTAAAACATACTAAAGGTTTTCGCTGGGGAAGAAAATCAAAATACAAGGCGGCAAAAGAGGCCTTGTTTCATGCTTGGACATATTCATATAGAGATAGACGAACCAAGAAAAGAGAATTTAGAAAACTTTGGCAAATCCAAATTAATGCTGCCTGCCGTAGGCAGGGCATTTCTTACAGCCGCTTCATTCACGGATTAAAACAAAAAAAGATTGAACTTGACCGAAAAATCTTATCTGATTTAGCCAAAAACAATGGAAAGATATTTGAAAAGATTGTAGAGAGAATAAGAACCTGACTTCGTCAGAACCTTGATTCGTCAAGGTTAAATATATAATCTTGAATTAAAGGAATAAAAAAACCCCGTCAAGACGACGGGGTTTTTGCTTTCAAAAATAATTTAATAGTTTAGATAGAGGTTTGGTGTTAATTATATCTTTTTTTTCTGCCCAGCCACGACGGGCCTGGGCAATTCCGTACTCAATAAAGCGAAGCTGGTCTTTCCGATGAGCATCAGTATTAATTATCATTTTTACCCCTAAATTTTTAGCTTTTTTGATGTTGCTGTCTTTTAGATCTAACCTGTAAGGCGAGGAATTAATTTCTAGAATCACGTTAAATTCTTTTGCTGCTCTAAGAATTTTATCAAAATCAACCTGGTATTCATCTCTTTGTTTAAGTATTCTTCCGGTTGGATGAGCAATAATATCCACATTAGGATTCTTTATTGCCGTTATTATCCTTCGCGTCATTTTATCTTTATCCATTTTCATGCTGGAATGAACTCCAGCAATAACAAAATCTAGCTTAGTTAAAGCTTCATCTTTAATATCAATTGAACCATCATTCATAATATTTGCTTCACAACCCTGCAGTACGCGCAGTTTATAGTTTTTAGTTTGTAGTTTATAGTTTATCTTTTCTATTTCTTTTTTCTGCTTAAGTAATTGCTTTTCATCCAACCCATGTTCAATTCTTAAAAACTTAGTATGATCTGCAATTCCAATATACTCATATCCCATTGCCTGAGCTGCCTCTGCCATCTCTTTGATTGAATTTCTCCCGCCATCCCAGTTTGAATGGCAATGCAAATCTCCTTTAATATCATTATATTCAATAATCTTAGGTAATCCATTGGGTTTACCCTGAGCTTGCCGAAGGGCAAGCTCTATTTCTCCTTGATTTTCTCTCATCTCCGGAGGAATTAAATCAAGCCCTATTGCCCTGTATACTTCTTTTTCATTCTTGCCGGCAATCATTTTTCTGCCTTTAAAAACTCCATACTCATTTAATTTCAATCCTTTATTTATAGCAAGACGGCGAGTGGCAATATTGTGTTCTTTTGAGCCAGTAAAATACTGTAGGGCAGAGCCATAACTTTTTGCCGGCACCACTCTTAAATCCATATCAAACTTGCCCTTGGTTCTAACAGAAGAACGGGTAGAACCCTTGCTCCAAACTTTAATTACTTCTGGCAAAGAAACAAAAAAATCCATAACTTTGCTTGGATTTTTTGAAACCACTAAAATATCAACATCTCCTATTGTTTCCTTCATCCTTCTAACAGAACCAGCAATGCTTATCTTTTCAACTTCTTTCAGTTTATTTAATCTTTCTAAAACTTGTTCTACAAGCGGCATTATTTCTCCTAAAAGAAATCTTCCTTTGCTCTTTTTTAAAAAAGCAATTCCTTGTAAAACATTCTTTTCTATTTTTTCTCCAAATCCCCCTAAAGAAGCTATTTTATGAGCTTTAGCTGCTTTTTCTAAGTCCTTTAGATTTTTAATCTTCAGTTTTTCATAAAGAACTTTTACTTTCTTAACCCCTACTCCCTCCACTGCGATCAGTTCTCCTAAATTTATTGGCGTTTTCTTTTTTAATCTTTCGTAAGTTTTAATCCGACCTGTTTTTAAATATTCTTCAATCTTTAAAGCAATGTTCTTTCCTATGCCCGGAATCTCTTTTAATGCCTTTAACCCTCCTTGCTTGTAAACATGTTCAATCTCTTGTTCCAAGCTTTCTAAAACAATTGCCACCCTTTTATAAGCATAAGCCCTGAAAGAACCATTATCCATTTCAAGATAATTCGCCATATCATGAAATATCTTGGCTAATTCTTGATTGTTCACCCTCACACCAAACGAGTTTAGACCTCAAAACAATCTTGAATCCTATTCTTGAGTTGTTTTAAAGCTCTACCTCGTAGTTTAAGATTATGTTCTCTTTTTGTAGCATTTTGTTTTGAGGCATACGACTCATAATACACCAAAACAAAAGGTATTCTGGACTTTGTTGATCTAACAAGTCCTAAATTATGTTCTTTTAATCTTTTTCTAAGATCATTTGTATACCCTATGTATATGTTTTTATCTTTTCTACTTTGTAGTATATACACAAAGAACATAATTTAAAACTCGTTATGGTCGTGAGGGTTCATAGATTATGTCTTTGGCAAAAGAAATATCTTTTGCCGCGGCACTTTTGGAAGAATGTCTTTCATAATAAATAGAAGTAAAAGGACGGCTATTATATTCAAAATAGCTACGCCGGAAAATAGCGGAAAAAAACCAAATTTATTAGCTACTACTCCTCCGATAATTCCAGCTATTCCGGCGCCAAGCCCCATAGCGGAACTGTCTAATCCCCAACATAAAGCTGCTCTATTTTTAGGAATATGCCTTCCGAATATTGCATACCAGGAAGGAACAGCCATAGCCATTCCCAAAGCATGAATTATCTGAGCAATATATATATGCCAAGATATGGTAGCGAATATAAAGATGATGGGGGTAATAACAGTTAAAAAAGTTCCAATAAGTAAAGCGGCATAATCATCTTTTTCTCCGTGATTTAAATCTAAATAATGAGCTACTGGCACTTGAAGAATAGATTTTACAAGGAAATAAATTCCAACGGCTATTCCCACAACTCTGGCATTTCCTCCTTGAATATTATTAACAACAAAAATAGCTAAAATCGGTCCAATCAAACCCCAGCCAGAATTCAAAAATAAATCAGAGAAAATCATTATTTTTACAACCTTATTTATACTTTTTCTTTTTTTCTTTTTTTTCTTAGGCATAATTATTCTAATTTAAGATTATATATTTAATTTAAGATTATATATCTATACAATAACGAATCAAGGTTTTCACCAAAGGTGAAGTTCTTATACCTTAGCGAATCAAGGTTATGCCGAGCGTTAGCGAGGCATGTTTTTATTTTACCAGACCATTAAAACAAAAACAACCCCGCTCAACGGGGTTGTTTTTGTTTATCAGTTTAAATTCTGGGTTTTTTATGTTTGTGGAATTTATTATCCATTTCTCTTATAACTTCAAGTAAAACTGGGTCATCAAAATGTTCTCTGGCCCATAACCACCAGGGTCCTTGAGGGGGCTTTTTATACTTTTTCCAATACTCCATAGATTGCAAGAAATCTTCCAATCTATCCATCTGACGAAAAAATCTTCCTTCAGCGGTTAAACCCATCTCATAATCCAGCCAAAGTTTTTTTATTTCTTTTTTTAAATTCAATGGTAGTTTTGAAATAAGTTTTTCCAAAGCCCTCTTCTCTCTTTTATATTTCTCTTTGGCTAATTTCTTTTTTTCATAATTTGAAAATCTTGGCCAAGTTTTCATTAATTCTGCTCTTTTTTTCTTATTCCTGGGAAGAATTGAATCATAAGGAGTTGTGTCGCCAGCATATATTTCGCATATATCATGAATCAAAGCTATTTTAAGAACTTTTTCAATATTAAAATTCTTTCTCCTGTTGCTTAAAACCCAAGCCATAATTGCTGCTCGAAAAGTATGCTCTGCAATGCTTTCAGGATTTTTAATATCATTTATAACCCAGCCCCTTCTCGGTTTGCTTTTTAGTTTTCCTATTTCATGGAAAAAATTTACAAGTTCTTTCATAACGAAAACCCCGCCGAAGCGGGGTTATTTAATAATTAATTATATTTTATTTTCTTAATCTTATATATTGCTTTTATAGGTGAAGAAACAACGACTTCCTCTCCGATCTTATGGCCTAAAAGAGCCCTTCCCACCGGCGACTCATTGCTAATTTTGCCTAAAGACGGCTTAGCTTCAAGAGTTCCTACAATTGTAAACTCATCTTTCT
>CAZOVC010000004.1:0-44941 GCA_964583485.1 uncultured Candidatus Saccharibacteria bacterium | reverse complement strand
AAGAGTATTAAAAAACCAAAACCTAAGCCAAAACCTAAGCCAAAACCTAAGCCAAAACCTAAGCCAAGGCCAAAACCTGAACCTCAACCAGAACCTCAACCAGAACCTGAAAGGAAGCCAAAACCTAAACCTCAACCTCAACCTCAACCAAAACCTAAGCCTCGGCTAAAACCAAAACCAAAACCAAAACCATCTTTTCCAACGCCTGTTTTACAAATTGGCGGAAAAGTTAGACGAAACGCTCTTCAAGTAAAAAAGGTCATTGAAGAAGAAGAAAAAGAACTAATAGAAAGAGAAAAAATCTGGGAAACTCCTGCAATTTTTCGTAGAAAAAATAACAATAGATTATAATGGAAATAAAAAAAGCTATCATACCTATCGCCGGTTTAGGTACAAGATTTCTGCCTTTGTCAAAAGTGGTGCCAAAAGAACTTTGGCCAATAGTGGATGCGCCGATTATACAATATATTATTTCTGAAGCAAAGCAGTCAGGCATTAAAGAAATAATTTTTGTTTTAAAACCGGAGAACAAGAAAATTTTAGATTATTTAAAGCCGTGTCCAAAAATAGAAAAGATTTTAAAAGAAAAGAAAAAAGAAGATATTTTATTTGAAGTTAAAAACTTAGAAGAGCTTTGTAAAAACCTTTCTTTTTCTTATGTTATGCAGAAAGAGCCATTAGGAGATGGTCACGCCATTTTGCAAGCAGCAAAATTTACAGGTGATGAACCAGTGGCTTGTATGTTTGGAGATGATATAATTGACTCAAAAATTCCTGGTGTTTTTCAATTAGCTAAAGTTTTTAAAACATGCCAAAAACCAGTTATTGCTTTGAATCGTCAGCCTAAGGAGAAAATACCTCATTATGGAATAGTTGGTGTTGAGAAAATTGCTAATCGTTTTTTTAAAATTAAGAAAATTATAGAAAAACCGTCATTAGAACAAGCTCCTTCTGACCTGGCAGTTATTGGAAGATATATTTTAACTCCTGAAGTTTTTGATTATTTGAAAAAAGCCAGACCAAGCAAAAAAGATGAGATTATTTTAGCTGAAGTTTTTAATAATTATATGCTTAGGGACGGGAAAGTGATTTACGGATATGAGCTTGAAGGAAAATGGCTTGAATGCGGGGATAAACTAAGATGGCTTAAATCAAACCTTTACCTTTCTTTAAAACATCCCCAATACGGTCCAGAACTGAAAGATTATTTAAAAGAATCAAAAATAATATGATTGAAGTAAATAAATCCATTCTAAAAAAGATTTATCAAAAAAGGCCCGCGACTGCTAGAAAATACGATTACGGGCTTTTGTTAGTTATCGGCGGTTCAGAATTTTACAGCGGTTCTCCGGCTTTTTCAGCTCTGGCCGCTTTTAAGACAGGAGTAGATATGGTTAGAATTATTGCTCCCAAAAGAGCAGCTGATATAATTGCTTCTTTTAGCCCTAATTTAGCAGCTTATCCTCTACAAGGAGTTCATTTGAACAAAGAGCACTTAGTTACTTTAATTTTAATGACTGAATCAGCTAAAGCCGCTGCTAAAGGGAAAACAGCTGTAGTGATTGGCGGAGGAATGGGAAGGTCGTCAGAAACCCAAGAAACAATTTTGGAATACTTATCTCGAGTTTCTGTGCCAGTTGTTGTTGATGCTGATGGAATTTATGCTTTAGGGAAAAAACCAGAAATAATATCTGACCAGCCGTCTTTGATTACTCCCCATGCTCACGAATTTTTCGTTTTGACAGGAAAAGAAGTGGCTGAACTTTCTGACGAGGATAAAATAAAGATAGTTCAGCAAGAAGCTGGCCGGCTTAAAACAACAATTTTACTAAAAGGAAAAATAGATATAATTTCTAACGGCAAAGAAGTTGCTATTGCCAAAGCTGGTTCGCCATATATGACCGTCGGCGGTATGGGAGATACTTTAGCTGGCGTTTGCGGGGCTTTGTTATCCAGAGGGATAAGTCCTTTTGAAGCAGCCCAAGCTGGGATTTTAATTAATGATTTGGCCGGGGAAATAGCTTGCAAAAAATTAGGAGAATCAGTAATGGCCACCGATTTAATTGAAGCGATTCCTAAAATTATAAAAGGTCGTTTTCTAAAATAAAAACTTAATTAACTTAATTAAAGATGTTTAATTTAAAAAATAAAGTAGCTATTGTTACTGGCGCCAGAAGAGGTATGGGCAGGACCCATGCTTTAACTTTGGCTAAGGCCGGAGCAAGGGTAGTTGTTTCTGATATTTCTTTGGAAGATTGTGAAAAAGTAGTAAAAGAAATTGAAAAAGAAAAAGGCGAGGCTTTGGCTGTAAAATGCGATGTTTCCAAAAAAGAAGAAGCTGATGAAATGGTTAAAAAGGCAGTAAAAAAATGGGGCAGGTTGGATATTTTAGTAAATAATGCTGGAATTTGTCAGTTTAAACCTTTCTTAGAACTTACCGAAGAAGAATGGGATAGAACGATAAATATAAATCTTAAGGGATATTTTCTTTGCGCCCAGGCAGCGGCAAAAGAAATGGCAAAAAACAAAAAGGGAGTGATTGTTAATATTGCGTCTGTGGCTATGGGCCAGCAGGGGATTGGTTTCCCCAATATTGCTCATTACTGCGCTTCCAAAGGAGGAATTGTGGGAATGACCGAGGCCTTGGCCGTAGAACTGGCGCCTCTTAATATCAGGGTTAATGCTGTTTCTCCCGGAATGATTGATACTTTAATGATTGACCCAATTAGGAAAGACCATCAACAAGAAAAAGGAATTTTAGCCAGGATTCCAATGCATCGCCTGGCAGATGCTCAAGAAGTTTCTAATTTAGTTTTGTTTCTGGCATCAGATGAGTCCTCTTATATGACTGGTTCCACCGTAGTTGTAGACGGCGGCTGGCTGGCCGGGTAATATGAAATATGAATTAATTATTATCGGCGGGGGGCCGGCTGGGATGACAGCTGGGATTTATGCTGGTCGTTTGGGTTTAAAAACTCTTTTAATTACTAAGAGTTTTGGAGGCCAGATAGCCAAAAAAGCTGTTAGTATTGAGAATTATCCCGGATTTGAATCAATTCCTGGAATTGAGTTAGTTCAGAAAATGGAAAAGCATTTGAAAATACAGAAGATTGATATTGAGATGAACGAAGTAAGAAAGGTTGAAAAGACAGAGCATGGTTTTTTGGTTTTTGCTAAGAAAAAGGAGTTTCAGGCAAAAGCCGTGATTCTTGCTTCAGGTGCTGATCCGCGTCCATTAGAAGTTCCTGGAGAAAAAGAGTTTATTGGAAAAGGAGTAAGTTATTGTTCTGTATGCGACGGACCAATGTTTAAGGACAAAGTAGTAGCTATAATTGGAGGGGGAAATGCTGGTTTTGAAACCGCTATATTTTTGGCTAAAATTGCTAAAAAGATATATATTTTAGAATTTGGGCCGGAAGTTAAGGCTTTTGACGCAAATCAAAAAACAGTTGAACAAAGCGGCAAAGCGGAAATAATTACTAATACTTGTTTAAAGGAGATTAGAGGTAAAAATTTTGTTGATTCAATAATTTACGAAGATAAAAAAACTAAAAAAGAGAAAACATTAAAAGTTGAAGGTATTTTTGTTGAAGTTGGATATCAGCCGGCAACTTCTTATATAAAAGGCCTGGTTGATTTTAATGAAAGAGATGAAATTAAGGTTGATTATGAAACCTGCCAGACAAAAACTCCAGGGCTTTTTGCGGCAGGCGATTTGAACGTTGGCGTGGTTAAGCAAATTGTTACAGCTGCAGGCGAAGGAGCAAAAGCCGCGCTTGCCGCTTATAATTATATTCAAAAGAAAAGCTAAAGGAGACCCGATCTCCCAAAGTATTGGGAGATCGGGTCTCCCAATACTTATGATTAAAGATATTAAGGCCAAAGAAATTTTAGATTCAAGAGAAGAACTAACTGTTGAGGTTAAGTTAAAAACCGAGCAGGGTTTTTTTAAAGCATCGGTTCCGGCTGGCGCTTCCGTAGGAAAATACGAAGCGGTTGCTCTGGAGGCGGGAAAAGCAATTGAAAATATAAATCAAATTATCGCTCTCCAGCTCGTCGGCAGAAACCAGACCAAACAAAGAGAAATCGACGAAATAATGATTAAATTAGACGGTACTGGAAATAAATCAAAATTGGGCGCCAATGCCATTTTAGCGGTTTCCATCGCTGTGTGCCGGGCCGGCGCTGCTGTCAAGAAATTACCCCTTTATAAATATATTAGAGAAGTTGAAGATTGGCGGATGCCGAGACCATGTTTTAATATCGTAAACGGCGGCGTCCATGCCAAAAATAGTTTAGAAATTCAGGAATTTATGGTAATCCCGGAATATGAGAAATTTTCCGAAAATTTTAAAATTGGCAAAGAAATTTTTAAAAAACTAAAAAATATTTTAGAAAAAGAGTTCGGCAGAAAAGCTGTCAAGATAGGGGATGAAGGCGGTTTTTCTCCGCCGATTTTCAACGATAAGGAAGTTTTGGATTATCTTATGCAGGCGATTGATGGCTGCCAGGCCCAAATTGGCCTTGATTGCGCCGCTTCCCAGTTTTTTTCCGAGGGCGAATACAAATTAGACGATAAAAATATTAATAGCCGGGATTTATTAGAGTTTTATAAAAAAATAACAAAGAATTATCCGATTATATTTTTTGAAGACCCTTTTGCGGAAACGGATTTGCCGGGTTTTCAAACAATTACAAAAAAGCTGGGTGATAAAATAATTATTGTTGGCGATGATTTTTTGACAACAAATATAGCCAGAATTAAAACAGCAGAGCAGAACAAATCCTGCAACGGAGTTATTATTAAACCAAACCAAGTTGGCACAATAACCGAGACCTTGGAGGCGGTAAAATTAGCAAAGTTATACGGCTGGAAGATTATTGTTTCTCACCGGTCAGGCGAAACCAGGGACGATTTTATCGCGGACTTGGCCGTCGGCGTGGGCGCCGACTTCATCAAATCCGGCGCCCCGGCTACGTCAGAGAGGTTGGCGAAGTATAATCGCTTGCTTCAAATTGAAAAAGAATTAAAATAAAACTATGGCTAAATTATTTTTATTAAGGCATTTTAAATCTCAATGGAATTTGGAAAATCGTTTTTCTGGTTGGACAGATGTGCCAATCAGTCAAGATGGAAAAAAAGATGCTGCTAAAAAAGCTAAGGAAATTTTTCAGGTTCGTATTGATGAAATTTTTACCTCGCCTCTTTTTCGAAATATAGATACAGTAGCGCGTATTTTAGAAGCTGGTAAGCAAAAATATCCAATTTTTATTTCTCGTGACGAAGGAAAAACTCAGAAATGGGGCGATTATTTTGAAGGTCCAAGAAATTTTATGCCAGTATACGTTACAAAAAATTTAAACGAACGTCATTATGGAAAACTTGAGGGTTTAGACAAAAAAGAAACCATGGCTAAATACGGAAAAGATAAAGTTCATCTTTGGAGAAGAAGTTATAACGTTTCTCCGCCCGGAGGCGGGGAAAGCTTAAAAGACGTTTACAAAAGAGTGATTCCTTTTTACAAAAAATACATAGAAAAAGATTTAAAAAAGGGCCAGAATGTTTTAGTAGTTGCCAGTCATAATTCTTTGAGAGCGCTTGTAAAATATCTTGAGAAAATTTCAGACAAAGATATTATTAATCTTGAGATTGACTACGCTGGTTTAATAAAGTATACTAAACTATATGAATAACAAAACAATACCAGTCGTTATTATTGCAGTTGGTCTTTTAATTACCGGAGTAATTATTTACACTAATTATATAAGGTCTTCAGCAGAAGAAGCAATAAAAGAGCAAGGAGAGGTTTTGTCTTTAGAAGAAGCAGGCGAAAGAGTAATAAGTTTTATTGATGAAAATATCCTGCAAGGACAAACTCCTATTTCTTTGATAGAAACATTAGAAGAAGATGGGTTGTATAAAGTTAGGTTTAAAGTTGAAGAAGAAGAAGTAGAGTGGCGTATAACAAAAAATGGAAAACTTATTTTTCCACAGGTAATTGATTTAATAGAGATTGAAGCATCGGCAGAAGAGACAAATCAGACAATCGGGAATTTTTCAGTAAGCAGTGATGAGATTTGTATGGAAGATGATAAACCAATTGTTTATTTTTTTGGTTCTGAGACCTGTCCTCATTGCATCTGGGAGCGTCCAATTATTGAAAAAGTAGCATCGGAATTTGAGGGATATATATCATTTCATAATAATATAAGTTTGGATAACGATGCGGATATTTTTGAAAAATACAGTGATGGAGGCGTTCCAGCTTTAGTCTTAGGATGCAAATATTATAGAGTTGGTTCGGGAGAAAATTCAGGGCAAGAGCAAGAAGCAAAAAACCTAACTAGCTTAATTTGTGAATTAACAAATAATCAACCCGCTGAAATATGCCAAAAGTAAAAGTTTTTTCCACTTCAATGTGTCCCTATTGCGTAACTTTAAAAGAGTTTTTAAAAGAGCATAATATTGAGTTTGAAGATATTGATGTTTCGCAAAATAAAACAGCTTTGGATGAAATGGTTGAAAAATCAGGCCAAATGGGAGTACCTGTGATTGAAATTGACGGACAGGTCGTTATTGGGTTTGATAGAGAAAAAATAATACAATTGTTAAAAATCAAAGATTAACATTTTATGATAAAAATTGCTATCAATGGTTTTGGTCGTATTGGCCGTCCTACATTTAGAAGAATCCTTGATAACCATCCTGATTTGAAAGTTGTTGCTATTAACGATTTAACAGATAATAAAACATTGGCTCATCTTTTGAAGTACGATTCTATATATGGAAGATATGATAAAGAAATTACTGGCGATATGCTTGCCGAAGCAGAACCGGAGAAACTTCCCTGGAAGAAACTAGGAGTAGATATTGTTTTAGAATGCACTGGTCGTTTTACTGATTTAAAAGGAGCTGAAAAACATATTAAAGCAGGCGCTAAAAAAGTAATTATTTCTGCTCCTGGAAAAGATAAAAAGATTCCAGGTTTTGTTTTGGGCGTTAATGAAGAGAAATATAATGCTGAAAAAGATAATATTATGGATATGGGTTCTTGCACTACTAATTGCTTAGCCCCAATATCAAAAGTTTTAAATGATAATTTTAAGATTGTTAAGGGTTTTATGACTACTGTTCACAGTTATACTAATGACCAGAAAATTTTGGATTTGCCTCACAAGGACTTAAGAAGGACAAGAGCCGCTGGTTTAAATATTATTCCAACCAGCACCGGAGCCACTAAAGCAATTGGCAAGATTATCCCTATATTAAAAGGAAAATTAGATGGAATTGCTATAAGGGTTCCTACTCCCACTGTTTCAATTGTGGACTTAGTTGTTCAGGTGAGGAAAGCAACTAGTGCAGCAGAGGTTAATAAAGTATTTAAAAAAGCAGCAAAATCAAAAGAGCTTAAAGGAATTTTAGGAGTGGAAAAAGAACCATTAGTTTCTACTGACTATATTGAAGATACTTATTCTGCAGTTGTTGATTTGTCGCTAACAGATGTGCATAATACTTTAATTAAAGTCCTTGCTTGGTATGACAACGAATATGCCTACGCCTGCCGGTTGGCCGAGTTTGCCGAATTTGTAGGCAAGAAGTTGTAATAGAAAATAGAAAATTTAGAAAAGAGTGAATTATTCGCTCTTTTTTGTTTTTTTTGGAAATGATGTATAATAAAATAACATGCTCAAAAAAGGAAACTTATATTACCCAGATAAGGAATTTCAGAAAAAGGCCTTGGTGAATGATAAATCAATTTATAATAAGGCTGAAGCAAATCCAGTTAAGTTTTGGGAGGATTTAGCCAAAGAGCTATTTTGGTTTAAAAAGTGGAACAAAGTTTTTATTCATAAACCTCCGTATTTTCAGTGGTTTACTGGAGGAAAAATAAATATTACTCAAAATGCTTTGGACAGGAATTTAGAACAAAGAAAAAATAAAGTAGCTCTAATCTGGGAGCCGGAACCAATTGAAGAAAGACAGCGTGTTTTTACTTATTATGATTTATTCCGAGAAGTTAATAAATTTGCTAATGGTTTAAAGAAATTAGGAGTTAAAAAAGGGGATCGGGTTGGTATTTATCTGCCTATGATTCCTGAAGTAATAATAGCAATGTTAGGCTGTGCTCGCATTGGAGCCGTTCATTCTGTTGTTTTTTCAGCTTTTAGCTCTAAAGCTCTTCAAATAAGGCTTCAGGACACTAAGGCTAAAGTTTTAATAACTGCTGACGGTTATTATAGAAAAGGTAAAATTATTGATTTGAAGAAAAATGCTGATGAAGGAATAAAAAAAACAGATGTGAAAAAAGTTGTTGTTAAGAAAAGAGCAGGCAATCCAGTTAAGATGAAGGCCGGCCGAGATTTGTGGTGGCAGGAATTAGTTGAGAAAGAAAGCGATAAGTGCGAACCAGCGTCAATGGATTCAGAAGACCTTTTATTTATACTTTATACCAGCGGAAGCACTGGCAAACCTAAGGGATGTGTGCATACCTGCGCAGGTTATACTGTGCAGGCTTATGCTACTGCTAAGTGGATATTTGATTTAAAAGACGATGATATCTTCTGGTCCACCGCCGATGTTGGCTGGATCACTGGCCATACTTATAGTTGTTATGGTCCTTTGCTTTCCGGCGCTACTTTTATAATTTTTGAAGGTCTTCCTACTTGGCCCGAACCAAATAGGTGGGCTGATATAATTGAAAAATACAAAGTAACTACTTTTTATACTGCTCCCACTGCTGTGAGAATGTTTGAAAAATACGGAACAAAGTTTCTTAAGGGCCGTAAATTTGATACTCTCCAGATTATTGCTTCGGTTGGCGAGCCGATTGATGAGGCCGCCTGGAAATGGTATTTCAAAGAAATCGGAAAAACCAAACGCCCTTTGCTTGATACTTGGTGGCAAACAGAAACCGGAGGAATCCTAATTACTTCTTTGCCTGGAATCGGACCGTTCAAGCCAACTTTTACCGGTTTGCCTTTTCCTGGTTTAAGATTTGAAATACTGGATGAAAAAGGCAGGAAATTAGGTCCGAACAAAGAAGGCAATTTAGTTTTGCTTCCTCCGTTTAGTCCCGGTCTTCTGCGCGGTGTTTATAAAAATCCAGAAAAGTATTTAAAAACTTATTGGAGTCATTACGGTAAAAAGACATATTTTACCAGTGACCGGGCTTATCGCGATGAAAAGGGCTTAATCAGGGTTGTTGGCAGGGCTGATGATGTAATGAAAGTGGCTGGTCACAGATTAACCACTGGAGAAATGGAGAGCGCTATTGCTTTAGACAAAGATATTACTGAATGCGCTGTAGTAGGAATTGATGATAAAATAAAAGGCCAGGTTCCAATTGCTTTTGTGGTTTCTAAAGTAAAGAAATCCCAGGACCAGATAATAAAACAGGTGGTTTTTCAATTAAGAAAAGAAATAGGTCCGATTGCTACGCCAAAGCAGGTTTATCTTGTTAAGGATTTGCCCAAAACAAGATCAGGAAAAATAATGCGCAGAATTTTAAGAAAACTCTTTACTGGCGAATCCTTAGGCGATTTAAGCACTTTGGCTAATCCGGAAAGCGTTAGCCAGCTCAAAAAGATTATTAAAAAATAAAGATGGATATTAAAATCGAGAAAATTAAAGAGAAAGACGTTAAACAGGCCTATCAGTTTTGTTTAGGGATTTTTGAGGAGTTGGGATGGGATAAAAGATTTATTTATGGATTTAAAAATCTAAAAGAATTTTTTAAAGGACCCAAAGAAGTATTTTTTATTGCTAAAAAAGGAAAAAAAATTATTGCTTGCGGAGGAATAAAAAGATTATCAAAAACAAAAGGATTAATAAAAAGATTCTATGTGGCTAAAGAATTTAGGGGCAAGGGCTTAGCCGAATTAATGCTTAAGAAAATAAAGGAGTTTGCTAAAAGAGAAGCTTATAAAATACTTGTTTTAGATATTTTCGCGAATAATATTAGAGCCAAGAACTTTTTTCAAAAGCAGGGACTTATAGTATTTAAACCCAGTCCTAATAAAAAATGGCGAGAATCCCAAGAACCAAAATTATTTGAATTCCGTAAACTCAACCTATAAAAAAACGCCGGGATACATTGACCCCGGCTTTTTAGTTTTCCACCTTTTTTGATTTTTGGGAATGGGGTATAATATATATAATATAATAACATGTTGAAAAAATTAAGATATATTCTTTGGTATAAAGAAATAAATAAAGATGACGGGGCTTTAGTTGGGGGAAAGAATGCTTCTTTAGGCGAGATGGTGAGGGGTTTGACTAAACAAGAGGTGAATATTCCAAACGGTTTTTGTTTGACTTCAAAGTCCTTTTGGTATTTTTTAAAAAAGAATAAAATTGATAAAGAATTAAAGAATATTTCCCAAAACTTTAATCCTAAAAGCTTGGATAGTTTAATAAAAACCGGAAAAGCATCAAGAGATTTAATTCTTAATGCGGAATTTCCCAATGATTTAAGAAAGAAAATAATAAAATCATATAAAAAGCTTAGCAAGAAATACAAGCAGAGTAATGTTGACGTAGCTGTTCGTTCTTCTGCTACGGCTGAAGATTTGGCAACTGCTAGTTTTGCCGGTCAGATGGAAACATTTCTTAATGTTAAGGGAGAAGAGCAGTTATTGGATTCTGTTAAGAAATGTATGGCTTCTTTATTTACTGACCGGTCAATTTCTTATCGTGAGGAAAAAGGATTTGACCATTTAAAAATAGCTCTTTCAGTTGGAGTTCAAAAAATGGTTAGAAGCGACCTGGCTTGTTCCGGCGTGATCTTTACTTTGGATACTGAGACAGGTTTTTCCGGTGTTGTTTTAATTAATTCTATTTGGGGAATAGGGGAAATGATTGTTAAAGGAAAGATTACTCCTGATGAATTTTATGTTTTTAAGCCAACTCTTAAAAAAGGATTCAAATCAATAATTGTTAAAAATTTAGGCAGGAAAACTAAAAAGTATATTTATGCCAAGAAAGGAGGATTAAAAGAAGTAAAAGTTAAAGAAAAAGATCAATTAAGATTTTCTTTGAATGACAAAGATATTCTCGTTTTGGCTCAATGGGCTTGTAAAATTGAAGATCATTATGGAAAGCATCAGGATATTGAGTGGGCTAAAGACGGAAAAACAGGCGAGCTTTTTATAGTTCAGTCAAGGCCTGAAACAGTTCATACCCCAAAAAACAGCAAAACTTATAAAGAATATGAAATTAGAACTAAAAAGAAACCGATTTTAACAGGCATTGCTATTGGCGATAAGATCGGCGCAGGTAAGGTAAGAGTTATTTCTGATGTTTCAAAGATTGGTCAATTTAAACAAGGAGAAGTTTTAGTAACTAAAATGACCGATCCTGACTGGATGCCGATAATGCGCTTAGCTTCAGCAATTATTACTGATGAAGGAGGAAAAACTTGTCATGCAGCAATAGTTTCTCGTGAGCTCGGTGTTCCTAGTATTGTTGGAACAAGAAATGCCAGCAAAATATTAAAAACAGGCAGGATGGTTACTGTTGACTGCACTCAAGGATTGAATGGCCGGGTTTTTGAAGGCAAGATATTGTTTGAGATTAAAGAATATGATTTAAAAAAGATTCCTAATTTAAAAACAAAAATAATGCTCAATATCGGCGCGCCGGAAATCGCTTTCAAATCCTCATTTCTGCCCAACAATGGCGTGGGTTTGACCAGAGAAGAATTTATAATTGCTGAAAAAATTCAAGTCCATCCTTTGGCACTTTATCACTATAAAGATTTAAAAAATAAAAAATTAAAGAAAAAAATTGGGCAGATAACAATAGAACATAAAGATAAAAAAGAGTACTTTATAAAAGAATTAGCTGAAGGAATTGCTCAGATAGGAGCTGCTTTTTATCCTAAAGAAGTAATTGTCAGATTTTCTGATTTTAAAACTAATGAATACAGAAATTTAATTGGCGGAGAACTTTTTGAAAAAGAAGAGTCAAACCCAATGCTTGGTTTTAGAGGAGCTTCCAGATATATTGATGAGAGTTTTCAGCCGGCTTTTAAAATGGAATGTCAGGCAATAAAAAGGGCAAGAGATGTTTTTGGCTTGGAAAATATTTCAGTTATGGTTCCGTTTTGCAGAACTATTGAAGAAGGCAAGAAAGTAAAGGATTTAATCAAAAAATTTGGTCTCGGTGAGCTAAAAACTTATGTGATGTGCGAGATTCCTTCTAATGTTATTTTAGCTGAAGAATTCTTGAAGATTTTTGACGGTATGTCTATTGGCAGTAATGATCTTACTCAATTAGTTTTAGGCATAGACAGAGATAATGCTCAAATTGCATATATTGGAGATGAAAGAAATGAAGCAGTAAAAGAAATGGTTAGCAGGGTTGTTAAGATTTGTCGAGAAAAGAAGAAATACTGCGGAATCTGCGGCGAAGCGCCTTCAATATATGAAGAATTTGCAGAGTTTTTACAAAAGCAAGGGATTGAAAGCATATCTTTAAATCCCGATACAGTAATCAAAACAATTTTAAGTTTAGCAAAAAAGAAATAATAAACACTGCCGTGCATTAGTGTACGGTAGTAAAATAAATATGGGAACTTTTCATCTAAATGATTTGCCAAAGAAAAAAAGGATTCAAATGATAGCAGAGTTTTATGATGTTATAGATTCTTTGAAAGATAGAAAAGAAGTACGTTTATTTTTTAAGGATTTATTAACCGCTGATGAAATCGCAACCTTAATGAGAAGAATAGAAGTAGCAACGCTTTTATCAGCTAATTTTACTTATGATCAAATATCCCAAATTTTAGGAGTTGGTACAGGAAAAATTAATAATGTTCAAAAAGTTTTAACAAAAGAAGGAGACGGATATAAAATAATAATTAAAAGATTACTTAAAGATAGAAAAAGAAGATTAAAAATTCAAAAGAAAAAAGAAAAAACTCAAACATCTTATTTTGAAAAGGTAAAACAACAATATCCCTTATATTTTCTTTTACATAATTTAATTGATGAAGTTTCAGAAAGTTTAGATGACGATTCATCTAAAGAAAAAGAAGCATTACTTTTTACACCATCTTTAACTTCTTATAAAAATAAACGCACTGCCGTGCGCTAGCGCACGGCAGTGAATAAGAAAATGGGACAGAAGTATAAATTTTTTAATAAATCTTTTACCCTAATTGAATTATTAGTTGTTATTGCTATTATTGGAGTGATTGCTAGTATTGTTTTAGTGAGTGTGGGAAAAGCAAGAGAAAGAGCAAGAGATACGAGAAGAAAGCAAGAATTAAGGGCTGTTCAAACGGCTTTGGAATTATATTATGATGATAATGATAAGTATCCAAACTGGGGTAGTACGGCCTGTTGTGGTGATACAAGCCGTGGCGCCTGTAATAATTGTCCTTGTGATGAGGATGATTGGTCAGATCATGACACGGTTCCAGCTCACGCTTTTATAAAAGATGCTTTAGTTGGGGGAGGATATATAGTTAAGCTTCCTGTTGATCCGCTGAATAACACCTCTCATTATTATCGCTATACAAGTCAAGGCCAAGATCAATGCTATAGTTTGTGCGTTGATTTAGAAAATGGAGAGAGATATAAGATTTGTGGTGGCATCCATGATGCCAATTGTACTTATGGGTGGAGTTGTTGCGGATGTCCATAATTATTAAATATTTAAATTTATTATGTATGATATTATAACTTTTGGGTCGGCTACTTGGGATGTTTTTTTGAAACCGAAAAATTATGAAGAGCTGAAAAGCAAACAATTTATTAAAGGCAAAGGAATTTGTTTTAATTTGGGTTCAAAAGTTGATGTTGAAGATATTTATCTTTTTTCCGGCGGAGGAGGAACTAATACAGCAGCTACTTTTGTTAAACAAGGATTTAGAACAGCTTATTTTGGAACAATAGGAAAGGATTTAGCAGGTGAAGAAATTATTAAAGAATTAAAAAAAATTGGCATAAGTACTCGTTTCGTTTCCAAAACAAATTTAAAACCAACTAATTATTCGGTTATTTTCAACACTGGTTCTAATAAGGCGAGGACTGTTTTAGCTTATAGAGGAGCTTCAGAGCTTTTGGGGGAGAAAAATATTCCTTGGAAGAAATTAAAAAAAACAAAATGGTTTTATTTAGCTCCGCTTTCAGGAAAAGCGTCTAAACTCACCAAAGACATTATTGATTTCGCTTCCAAAAACAAGATTAAAATTGCTTTTAATCCTGGTAATTCTCAGCTTTCTTCGCCTACAGCAACGCTTAAAACAATTCTTAAAAAGATTAATGTTTTGTTTTTAAATCAAGAAGAAGCTAGTTTATTAACTAAAATTCCTTATAAACAAAAAAGAGAAATTTTTAAAAAACTTGATAAAATGTGTTCTGGTATTACTATAATAGGATCTTCTAAAGGAACATTAATTTCTGATAATAAAAATCTTTATCAAACTAAAACGCCAACAATAAAAATAGCTGATAAAACAGGCGCCGGCGATGCCTTTACTTCTGGTTTTGTTTCCGGATTTATTAAAAAAGAAGATATAGAATATGCTATTCAGTTAGCTGTAGCTAATTCAGCATCTTGTATGCAACAATGGGGAGCTAAACAAGGATTATTAAAAAATAATGAGAAATTTAGAAAAATAAATATAGAGAAAAAGAAGTTATGCAATTAAAAGATTATTTAGAAAAAGCCCAAAAACAAAAGTTTGCTATTGGCCAGTTTAATTTCTCAACCTTTGAACAATTGAGAGGGATTTTAGCAGCTGCTCAGAAAATGAAAAGCCCGGTGATTCTTGGGACATCTGAAGGAGAAAGTAAGTTTTTAGGCCTAGAAGAGATTTTAGCTTTAGTTGAGATTTCTAAAATTAAATACAAGGTTTCTGCGTTTTTAAATCTTGACCATGGCCAGGATTTAGATTATATTAAAAAAGCTATTGATTTTGGATATTCAGCAGTTCATTTTGATGGTTCCGGCTTGCCACTTGAAAAAAATATAAGATATGCTAAAAAAGTAGTAGAGTATGCTCATAAGAAAGGGGTTTTAGTTGAAGGAGAATTAGATCCTATTAAAAAAGGAGGTTCAACTTTTCCAAAAGAGGCAGAAAAGTTTATTAAAGAAACAAAAGTAGATAGTTTGGCAATAGCAATAGGGAATGTTCATGGTATGTATAAAAACCCAAAACTTGATTTCGAAAGATTAAAAGAAATCAATAACAGGGTAAATGCTTTTTTGGTTCTTCATGGAGGATCAGGAATTTCAAATTTTCAGATTAGAAAGGTGATTAAGTCCGGGATTGTTAAAATCAATATTAATACTGAATTAAGATTAGTTTGGAAAAGAACTTTGGCAAAGAGCTTAAAAGCTCAAGAAATTAAACCTTATAAGATTTTGCCTAAAGTTCAGAAAGCTGTTCAGGAAAAGGTTGAAGAAAAATTGAAATTATTTAATCGGGTGAAAATATGACCAAAAAAGATATTTTAATAATATTAGCGGGTCTAATTGTTTTGGGTTTAATAATTTTAGCAGCTTTGTTAATTCCTCCAGAGGTTTCTGAAAAGGTAGATATTATTACTAACGCAAAAGAATATAGAGCAGGAGACGTTTTAAAAGTAAAAATTGAAAATAATTTAAAGGAAAGTATTTGTTTTTCTTCTTGTTATCCTTATAATATTGAGAAGAAAAACGGAGAATGGAGCTCTTACCGTTATGAAGATTGCCTGGATAGAAATTTAAACGAGAGCTGTATTGACTCAAGACAAGTTAAAGCATTTGAGCTTGTTATACCTTTCATTGAAACAGGATTCCATAGGATTGGCATTTCAGCTTGTATTGGATGTAATACTAATGAAGTTTTTAAAGAAGGTCAAAAGCTCTATTCCAACGATTTTTTAATAAAATAACTATATGAAAATTGTCCAAGAGCATAAAAAGTGTATTGGTTGTGGTTCTTGCGCAGCAATATGCCCAAAATATTGGGAAATGGATAGCAATGGAAAAGCTAAATTAATTGGCTCAGAATTTAATTCTAAGAACGAGAATTACGAATTAGATATTGGAGAAGTTGAATGTAATCAAAACGCAGTTGAGGCCTGTCCAGTTCAATGCATTCGCATTGAAAAATCTTAATTTTAAAAATCCTAATGTTAATCCTCCAAGCTAAAAAAAGAGAAATTAAAGGAAAAAAAGTAAAAAAATTAAGGCAGAGGGGCATCCTGCCCGCTGTTTTATATGGACCAGAGATAAAGAATTTCTCTATAGAATTAAATTCACAAGAGTTTGAAAATGTATATAAAGAAGCAGGGGAAAGTTCTTTGATTTCACTTCAAGTTGACCCTTCAGTAAATTCAGGGCAAGTTAAGAAATTTTCAGTTTTAATTCATGAAGTTAAAAAAGATCCATTAACCGGAAAACCTATTCATGCTGATTTTTATCAACCAATTCTTACAGAAGAAGTTGAAGCAACTGTTTCAATTGTTTTTGAAGGAGAAGCGCCGGCGGTTAAAGAGCTTGGTGGAACTTTAGTCCGCGAGATTTCGGAAATACAGGTTAAGGCTTTGCCTCAAAATCTTCCACATCAAATTAAAGTAAATATAGACGGGTTAAAAACTTTTGATGATGAAATTTTAGTAAAAGATTTAAAATTGCCAGAGGACGTTGCAGTTCAAAAAGATGAAAATGAGATTGTGGCTCTTGTTGCTCCTTCAGAGACAGAAAAAATAGAAGAAGAATTAGAAAAGCCAATTGAAGAAAAAGTAGAAGAAGTAGAGAAGGCAGAAGAAAAGGAAGAGAAAAAAGAAGAAAAAGAAGAAGAAAATGAAAAAAAATCAAAATAACAAATTAGTTTCACTCTTTATCTTATTTTTGGTTTTATTTGTGCCAAGTTTTGTTCTTGCTGAAGATTTTGAACAGGTTTGTCAAATAGAAAAAATAGAAGAGCAATGCGATAAACTCAGTCCGACCGAATGTCGTTTGCTTTTAGAAAAGTGCGAAAGATATTACAGAGAGCAGAGCGAAGAAATTGAAAAAGACCTTGATAAAACTGGAGAAGAAAAAAAGACCCTTGAGAACAAAATTTATTCTTTAAAAAGGAAAATAACAAACTTAAATTATCAGATTAACCAAAGCAATTTGATTGTTAAAGATTTAGGGATTCAAATTGAAGACACTAATTTTTCTATTCAAAAAACTTCTTTGAAAATAGAAGATTCAAAAGATAAACTAGTCAATATTTTAAGAACTATTTATGAAGAAGACCAAAAGCCAATAATAGAAATATTATTTTCAGAGCCGGAAATTTCTGATTTCTTTGATAATATAGTTGCTTTAGAGCTTTTAAACTCAAAAAGCAAAGAACTTTTACAGGATATTAAGCTCTTGAAAACAAACTTAGAAGAGCAGGGAATATCTTTAGATGAAGAGAAGGGAGATTTGGAACATATGGTAGAAATTCAAACTATTCAAAATAGAGAAAACGCTGAGACAAAACAAGAGCAAGAATATTATTTAAAACTAACTGAAAAAGAATATCAAAAATATCTTGAAGAGAAAAGAGAGGTTGATGAAAAAGCGGCAGAGATTAGAGCCAGAATTTTTAAATTAATAGGTGTGTCTGAAGCTCCTACTTTTGGCCAGGCCTATGAGATAGCAAAGCAAGTAGAGAGTATTACTGGAGTTAGACCGGCGTTTTTATTAGCTGTTTTGACTCAAGAATCAAATATTGGAAAGAATGTTGGCCAGTGCTATTTAAAAAACCCGGCAACAGGCGCAGGAGAGGTTATTAGCACTGGCAGAAAACTTTCACGCGTAATGAAGCCTACCAGAGACGTAGGTCCATTTTTAGAGATTACTGGAGAATTAGGAAGAGATCCTTACGCTACTCCAGTATCTTGTCCAATGAGTTACGGTTATGGAGGAGCAATGGGTCCTGCTCAATTTATTCCAAGCACTTGGATGATATATAGAGACCGGCTTAAGGCAATTACTGGAGAACCGGGCGATCCCTGGGATATTAAAGACGCTTTTTTAGCAGCTGCTTTGTATTTAGCAGATTATCAAGCAGCCAAACAAACTTATAATGGAGAGTTTAATGCCGCTTTAAGCTATTTTGCAGGACCTAGCTGGTATAAATCAAGATATGCTGATGTTTATCGAAGAGATTACGGTTATCCAGTAATGGCAATTACCAAATCCTACGAATCCGACATTGCCAAGATAAAATAATTAAAGGTTCTTTTGAAGGGTTTTGAGCATCTTATCTAATTTTCCATTCATTATATCTTCAATGTTGTGGAATTTCTTTTTTATCCGGTGGTCGGTGATTCTATCCTGCGGAAAATTATAGGTTCTAATTTTTTCTGCTCTCATAGCCCAGCCAATCTGGGCTTTTCTTTCACCACCTAATTTGGAAATTTCTTCTGTTTGTTTTTTTTCTAATAATCTTGCTGATAAAATTGATAATGCGTTTTCTTTATTTTGAAACTGGCTTCTTTCTGTCTGAGAAGCAACAACTAAGCCAGTTGGAACATGTGTGATTCTGATTGCCGTGTCTCTTGTATTAACATTTTGACCTCCTGGGCCCGAAGCTCTGTAAAAATCAATTTTTAGCTGGTCTTCCCTTATATTAACTTCTGTTGTTTTTGGTTTTGGAAGAACAGCTACTGTTGCTGTTGAGGTATGAATTCTTCCTGATTTTTCTGTTTCTGGTATTCTTTGAACCCGATGAACTCCTGCTTCGTATTTCATTTTAGAGAATGTATCTTCGCCCTTTATTTCAAAAGTTATTTGTTTGATTCCTCCTAATTCAGTTGAATGAGAATCTAATGTTTTCTGCTTCCAATTTTGTGAAGCAGCATACTTAGAATACATTTTAAACAAGTCAGCGGCAAAAAGAGCAGCCTCTCCGCCGCCTGCTCCAGCCCGAATTTCTATTATTACTGAACTTTGTTCCGGCATATTACTTCTTTTTCTTTTTGGCTAATCTCTTTTTAAATCTTTCTACTCTTCCCGTAGCATCAATAATCTTTTCTTTTCCAGTATAAAAAGGATGACATTTCGAACAAATTTCAACCTCTATCAGTTCTTTAGTAGAACCGACTGTAAATGTATTGCCGCAGGCGCAGATAACCCTGGCCTGTGGATAATATTTAGGATGTATGTCTTTTTTCATGTATTATTTATATTATCAAAAGCTCCAGAAAAATCAAGTTTTTGCAAAATCCTTGACATATTTTTTACTTTGTTTATAATTGTCTATTAGTCCAAAGAGTGTCTTTGGAAGAGGTCTTTTAAAATTTTTTTGGAAAGGTACTGAAATGAAGAAAAGAATTATTTTGATTGTGATGGTTGTGATGTTGGTTTCTGTCTGCGGCATTTCTCTTGGCCAGGATATAAATATGGAGCAAGAGCAAAAAACGAAACAAAAACAACAACAAGAAGCATATGGCGGAGAAGGGGGAAGCGCAACGGCTGGAGTCCAAGTTAATTTTGACAGAAAAGTTCAGGCGGTCCAGTCGCAAATGCCAGAGCATCTTTTAATTCCTCCAACAAAAGAAGAAGTTTTCTTTTGGAACAAATACGGTATTCCCAAAGAATATTTGGAAAGAACCTGGACCAGAAAAGAAGTTGAGAATATACTAAAACATACCGGCGTCTTAGGCGCTGAATTCGGCTGGGGATTTAAAAAAATGGTTATTCCCTCTCATCTTCCCAGAACAGATTCTATTGATGTCAAGGTTAATAGGCAATTAAGCGAGATATCGGGAGGACACTCAATAATGCTTGCCATCAATGTAAGCGGGAATGGGAGATTTACTCAATTAATTGTTTTTGCTTACGGCTTGATGCTTGCTATGAATAATGGAGCCAATATGGTTTTACTTAACGACGGAAACGATGGTTTAAATACCGTTACTTCCGGCAAAACATTCGGTTTTCCTTTTAGCGCTGTATCTGCTGGAAAAGACAGTGCCTTTGCCGCAGGTATTGGTTTTGGCAGGGCCTCAATCAAAAAAATAGGCGAGCCGGGGATTATTTTAACCCCTCTTGTGAGGAGTAAAACCTCATTGCCGCCACCGTCCCCGCTAAGAACTATGTCTGAGCCGCTTTCTCGGCAAGTGCTTCCTCGGCAAGTTCCTATTCGGCAGATTGTCCAGTCGGACAAAACCGATAAACTCAGCGAGCAAATAGAAAAGCTTACAGCAGCGGTAAAAGACCTAAAGGAAACCATGGAAAAGCCCCGATAATTTTAACAGCAAAAGGGACGGTCAAAATGACCGCCCCTTTTTATTTTTTACCTATTTTGGTTGACAGAAGTTTATTATTTTTTTAAGATAAGAATATCCCCTTGTTGTTCTTTTTTTAGTTCTTTTTTGATAATAGTTCTTTTTTTTGATAATCGCTCTTTTTATTTAAGGGGAAGGTCGTTTAAAGCTCAATATTAAGGCTAATTTTATTAGTTGATTTTTGGGTTTTTTATTTAGAAGATATAAAAAAGATATGAGAAAGAAAGCATTTAGAAGGATATTATTAATGATTAGCGCGGTTATAGCCGTAAGTTTTTTGTGTCCAAAGATTTGTTTAGCGCTTGAACAAGGTCAGTCTCAAAATCAGTCCCAAAGCCAATCTCAATCTCAGTATCAATATTATGAACAAAGCCAGAGTTCTTCTCAGAGTCCTTCTTATGAGCAAAGTCAGGAACAATCTCAGGAGCAGGAAGGAGAAGGAGAGCAGAGCCAGAGCCAGAGTCAGGAACAAAGTCAAGAACCCGAGCCAGAGCCCGAACCTGAACCCGAACCTGAACCCGAACCTGAACCCGAACCTGAACCCGAACCTGAACCCGAACCCGAACCAAGTCCGCCTTTAGCATCAAATGGAGGTGGTGGAGGAGGATATAATCCTCCTCGATTAAAGATTGAAAAAACAGTTGAACAGGACTTTACTAATCCAGGAGCTGTAATAAATTATACAATTGTAGTAAAAAATATAGGTTCAGGAACTGCAAGAAATGTGATGCTTGAAGATACTGGTTTTACAATAAACGAATGGAATCTTGAAGATCTTTCTCCCGGAGCATTAAGAATAATAAATTACGAAGTTATAGTTCCAGAAGATATTGAAGCAGGAGAATATAAAAACATAGCTGAACTCACATCAAGTAATCATAAAGCAATTTCAGATGATGCTGTAATTGAAGTTCGGATACCAGAAGTAAAAGGAGAGGAAATTATTATTGAACCAGAACCAGAACGGCTTCCTCACACAGGAATAAGTTCTTTTGCTTGGTTTGTTCTTGGATGTTTAGCTGTTTTACTTGTTGGTATTTTGGGATTGATTAGTATCTTTGTAAAACAATACAGGCAAATAATACAAATAATATTGTTCGGCGGTTTAATTGCAGGCGCTTTAATTGTTTTGATATATCCATTTATTCCTGTTATTAAATATAATTTATCAATGCCAATAACTGAGACAGAAGAAACAAAAAATACAGAAGGCGCTATAAAAGACATAGAAGGCGATTGGCTTATAATCCCTAGGATTGGAGTAGAAATTCCGATTGTTTTGGGTAATAATGAATCGGCCTTGGAAAAAGGAGCTTGGCTTATGCCTGATACTTCTACCCCTGATTTAGGGAGTAATACTGTTTTGGCTGGTCATAGATTTAAATATGAACCCCCGCATAAAGAAACGTTTTATCTTTTAGATAAAATTGCGCAAGACGATTTGATTTATATTTATTGGAAAAGCAAAGAATATATATACATAGTAATATCTTCTAATATTGTGAGCCCTGAAGCAATAGAAGTTTTAGAGCAGACAGATGAATCAATTATTACTTTGATTACTTGTTCACCGCTTTTTTCAGATAAAAAACGTTTAGTAGTTGTAGGCAAGCTTTTATTATGAAAATAATTTTATCTATTTTATTCATCTTTGTTTTTATAATAATTATTTTTTCTTTTCTTGATTTTAAAATAAATAAGTTTCTTGCTAATTTAAC
This sequence comes from uncultured Candidatus Saccharibacteria bacterium, assembly GCA_964583485.1. Lineage (GTDB taxonomy): Bacteria > Patescibacteriota > Minisyncoccia > Minisyncoccales > GWA2-38-27 > JAUWYA01. The sequence continues at coordinate 22,958 of CAZOVC010000004.1, read as the reverse complement.
TCAACAACTTATTGTTCAAGAAGTAAATCCGCTTAGAGAAAAAAAACTTAAAATAAATGAGAAGCTCACCCGGGCGGCCCAACTAAAGGCAGAAGATATAATAGCCAGAAATTATTTTGACCATACAGGACCAGATGGCGAACCGCCCTGGGTCTGGCTTGATAAAGTAGATTATGATTATGCGGCAGCAGGTGAAAACTTAGCTATTGATGTTAATGATCCAAAAGTTTTAATAGATGCCTGGATTAATTCTCCTTCACACGCTAAAAATATTTTAAATGAGAATTTTATTGATGTTGGTATTGGTATTGCTAAAGGCAGAATAGGGGATAGAAAAACAATAGTTGTAGTAATGTTTTTAGCAAGAGAAAAAGCATTTGAAGAGAATGCAGTCATTAAGCCATTTATTATTCCTCGTCCTTTATCTTTATTTCTTCTCCGACTCCTCACTTGGTTTTCCAGGGTTTTCTAAATCTTTGACAGGTTTATGAAGTGGGCGCAGAAGAAAATAAACTCCGCGCCTTTTTTCTTGATTTAAAATTTAAATATGCTATTATTAAAATTACTATGATAGAAGAAAAAGTAGAAAAGAAAGAAAAAAAGAAAAAAGAAACTAAAAAAGATGATTTCAAGCTTAGCCAAGATGATATGGTTGAGGCTGGTTTGCATTTTGGTCACAGGACTTCCAGAGTTCATCCTAAAATGAAACCATATATCTTTGGAAATAGAAACTCTGTTCATCTTATTGATTTAGAAAAAACTGAAGAAAAGTTTAAGCAAGCTCTTGAGTTTATTAAAGAAATTGTTTCTGAAAATAAGACATTACTTTTGATTGGAACAAAAGTTCAAATTAAAGAACTGGCAAAGGATTTTGCCAAAGAATGCGATTTGCCATATATTACCGAAAGATGGCTGGGAGGAACTTTTACTAATTACAAAACCCTTAAACAAAGGATAGAATATTTTAAAGAATTGGAGGAGAAAAAGAAAAAAGGCGAGCTGGAAAAGTATACTAAAAAAGAAAAAGCTAAAATAGATAAAGAATTAAGCGACTTAGAAACTAAATTTGGAGGAATAAAAAATATGCAGGGGCTTCCAGACGCTATTTTTGTTTTAGATATGAAAAAAGACGCTTTGGCGGTTAAAGAAGCAAAGATGAAAGGAGTTAAAATTATTAGTATAGCAGATACTAATGTTGATCCGAGTTTGGCTGATTATCCAATTCCAGCCAATGATGACGCTATCAGTTCAGTGAAATATATCTTGGAAAAGATAAAAGATGTTATAATTAAAGCAAAGAAATAAATATGGTTTCAATAGATCAAGTTAAACAATTAAGAGAAGAAACTTGTGTGTCTGTTTCAGAGTGCCAGAAAGCGCTTGAAGAGGCAGAAGGAGATTTTGTTCAAGCAAAAGAGATTTTAAGAAAATGGGGGAAAGAACTGGCTGGCAAAAAAGCAAACAGAGAAACAGGACCAGGGATAATTGATACATATATTCATGCCAATAAAAGAGTTGGAGCAATGATAGAGCTGCGCTGTGAAACTGATTTTGTTGCCAAATCAGACGACTTTAAAGCATTAGCTCATGAAATTTGCTTGCAGATTGCCGCTATTGAATCTGAAGAAGTTAATTTGATGTCTCAGCCATGGATAAAAGATGAAACAAAAACAATTAAGGAACTGATTGAGAAGTATGTTTCTAAATTAGGAGAAAATATAGAGATAAAGAGATTTATAAGATACGAGATATAACTATGATAGTATTATTTGCTACAATTATATTTTTTATCGGGTTTATAGGTATGAGTATTATTATAATTAAGAAGATTCCAGTTTTGAATGAGTTGCCGGAAACAAAGATTAAAAGGTCAAGGATTTTTAGGAAACTCGGATATAAGATTAAAAATAATGGAACAGTTAAGTCCTTTTCTTCTAAAGAATTATTATTGCAGAAAATACTTTCTAAGTTTAGAATTCTTACTTTAAAAACCGATAAAAAAACAAGTAATTTATTATCTAAACTGCGCCAGAAATCTATTGAGAATAGAAAGAAGTTTTCAGAAGATTATTGGAAAAGAATAAGAGGAAGAAAGTAATTTTGCCGAGGTAGCTCAATGGTAGAGCAGCGCTTTTGTAAAGCGAAGGTTTGGGGGTTCAAATCCTCTCCTCGGCTCTTGACAAACCTTTTTGAAAAAGTAAAATAGAGAACAGAGAAGAGACAAAATATATGAATTAAGAAAACAAACAAAAGCATAAAGAGCTTTGATAGTCAGGAAGTCTCTTCCTGATTTGTTCTTTAAAAAATCGGTTTTTTAGAGTTGTTCCGACTCTATTTTTATTTGAGAGTTTGATCCTGGCTCAGGATGAACGCTAGCGGTGTGGATAAGGCATGCAAGTCAAACGGTCCCGTTTCGGCGGGACAGTGGCGAACGGGTTAGTAACACGTAGATACGTACCCTAGAGTCTCGCATAACTCCGCGAAAGCGGAGCTAATTCGAGATAGTTCCCCGCCTTGGCGGGGTAAAGATTTTTCGCTCTAGGAATGGTCTGCGGCTTATCAGCTTGTTGGTGGGGTAATGGCCTACCAAGGCAATGACGGGTAGGGGACATGAGAGTGTGTTCCCCAACAATGGGACTGCGACACGGCCCATACTCCTACGGGAGGCAGCAGTCGAGAATATTTCGCAATGGGCGAAAGCCTGACGAAGCGACACCGCGTGTTTGAATAAGCCCTTCGGGGTGTAAAGAACTTTTCTCCATGAACAACCCCGCCTCGGCGGGGTGAGCGTAATGGAGGAATAAGAGGAGGCTAATCACGTGCCAGAAGCCTCGGTAATACGTGATCCTCAAGTGTTATCCGGATTTATTGGGCGTAAAGCGTCCGTAGGCGGTTAAATAAGTCTTTGGTTAAATCCCCTGGCTTAACTATGGGAATGCCAGAGATACTGTTTGACTAGAGGGTGTTAGGGGCTGATGGAACGGTCGGTGTAGGGGTGAAATCCGTTGATATCGACCGGAACACCAAAAGCGAAGGCATTCAGCTAAGACAACCCTGACGCTGAAGGACGAAAGCGTGGGTAGCGAAGGAGATTAGATACCTCTGTAGTCCACGCCGTAAACGATGAACACTGGCTATTTGAAGTGTCGACCCTTCAAGTGGCGAAGCTAACGCGTTAAGTGTCCCGCCTGGGAAGTACGGCGGCAACGCTAAAACTCAAAGGAATAGACGGGGACTCACACAAGCGGTGGACCATGTGGCTCAATTCGACAACAAACGAAGAACCTTACCAGGGCTTGACACCTAATTGAAAGTTCGCTGAAAAGCGGGCCTCCCACAAGGCAATTAGGCAGGTGCTGCACGGCTGTCGTCAGTTCGTGTTTTGAAATGTACGCTTAAGTGCGGAAACGAACGTAACCCTCGCTCTATGTTTTATATGTCATAGAGAACTGCCTGGGATAACCAGGAGGAAGGTGAGGATAACGCCAAGTCAGCGTGGCCCTTTGACGCCCTGGGCTGCACACGTGGTACAATGGGACCGACAATGGGCGAAACCGCAAGGTGGAGATAATCCCATCAAACGGTCTCTTAGTTCGGATTGGGGTCTGAAATTCGACCCCATGAAGCCGGAATCGCTAGTAATCGCCGATCAGCTATGCGGCGATGAATATGTTTCTAAAGCTTGTACTCACCGCCCGTCACATTAAGGGAGCCGGCAGTAGCCGAAATCCCCGCTTAGCGGGGCCTAAGCTAAAGTCGGTAACAAGAATGAAGTCGTAACAAGGCATGGGTAGCGGAAGCTGTCCATGGATCATCTCATATATTTTAAACTCGTCTTAGGCGAGTTAGCGTCGATTGGAATTGAAGAGTGAGAATTCTCTCTTTAATACTAAGGTATTGATCGATAACCTTAAATGTCGATTACTCTCGAGTCGAAACAACTCTAAGAAACCGAAGGTATGCGAATAAGAAGCTTTTGACAGGCTTTTTATTTTTTGCTAAAGTTCATATATCGGGCGCGTAGTTCAGTGGTAGAACGCTTCTCTGATAAAGAAGAGGTTGAAGGTTCGATTCCTTCCGCGCCCACTATGGCTGAATATATTACTGCTGAAGGATTAGAAAAACTTAAGAAGAAGTTAAATTACTTAAAAACTGTTAAGATAAAAGAAATAGCAGGTCTTATTAAACATACTGCTTCTTTTGGCGATCTTAAAGAAAATGCAGCTTATACAGATGCCAAAGAAAGACAGGCATTTTTACAAGGAAAGATTTTAGAAATTCAAAATAGAATTAATAGCGCAGAGATAGTTGAAAATAGGCAAACTGGAAAAGTTCAAGTTGGTTCAAAAGTTTTAATTTCTTTAGATGAAAAAGAAGAAAACATTGAAATTGTAGGGCCAGGCGAGGTAGATTCGTTAAATGGGAAAATCTCCTATGAGTCGCCTTTAGGTAAAGCTATTTTGAATAAATCTGTTGGAGATAAAATAGAAAAGAAGATAGGGGATAATAGGATTAAATGCAAAATTCTTAAAATTGAATAACGGGCTCGTAGTTTAGTGGCAGAACGTCGCATTTGCAATGCGAAGATCGTGGGTTCGATTCCCACCGAGTCCACAACCATAAAAATTATCGGGACAATTCTGTCTATTTGAAAAAAAAGTTGCAAATTTGATAAACTATTATATATGAATACAAAAAATTTAATTCAAAAAATTGAGAGGCGAAAGCGATAGGTTTCGCTTTTTTTTTAGTTTTCCTTGAAATTTTTTGGAAATAAAGATAAAATAGAAAAAGAATCAGAAATGAGCTATAATAAATAATATGAGATTTGAAGATTTAGTAAAACTTTACGAAAAGAAAAAAGAAGAATATGGGAACGATGCTTTTAAGTATATCTCAGAATTATTGAGAGAAGGCAAAGAATTACATAAAAAGGATTGGCTGAAGTCGCCTACGCCAAATGGAGATCATGAACAATCTTGGAGAGCATTCAAAGGAAAGAATTTGGAGAAATTGATTCTTTATATTATTAAAGATGAAGTAGAGAAATTAGGATTAAAAATAATAGAAGGAAATACCTTAGAAAGGATAAATAGTAAAAATCTTTCAAAGGAGTTAAGTCGAGTAAAAAGAAATCTTTTAGTTGATTATGGTGAATTTGGTGCTCATTTGCCTGATGTGGATATAATTATCTATAACCCCGAAGATTATAAGATAATTGCTGTAATTTCAAGCAAGGTTACTTTAAGAGAAAGAATTGCGCAAACCGGTTATTGGAAAATAAAACTTAACCAAGATGAAGTAACTAAACATATTAAAGTTTTCTTTATTACGCCAGATGAAGATAAAACTTTAAGTGTTAGAGAACCGGCTAAAAAAGGGAGAGCAATAGTGGAAATTGATACAGATGGAAGTTATGTGATGAGCGAGGAAGAAATTAAAGAAAGCGAGAAAGTTAAAAAATTTGATAAATTTCTAATTGATTTAAAAAATTTAATTTATGCCAAAAGAAATAAAGAATAAAAAAAATAATAAGGAAATATTACCCTTGAAAGAGAATTTAAAGGAGGAAAAAATAGAGGACGAAAAGCCGTCTTTCGAAACGACTACGCTTTGGGATTATCCAAGACAAAGTTATGGTAAAAAGCCAAAAGGTAACAATAAATTTCAAGGTGTAACTCCTGCTTTCATTATTTGGAATATGGTTCAGCGTTACACAAAACCGGGAGATTTAGTGATTGATCCGATGGCCGGAAGTGGAACTACAATTGATGTATGCGAAGAGGAAGATAGAAAAGCAATTGGTTATGATATTAATCCTCAACATCCAAAAGTTATTAAAAATGATTCTCGTAAGATTCCTCTTGAAGAGAATTCTGTAGATATGGTTTTCATAGATTCTCCTTATGGAGACAATGTCAAATATTCAGATGAATTGATGGATATCGGAAAAATTTCTGCAGAAGCCCCAAATTTTTATGAAGAATTAGAGAAAGTAGCGAAAGAAATTTACAGAGTTTTAAAACCAGGAAAGGTTATAGGTTGGTTAATTGGAGATCAATGGGTAAAAAGAAAGTTCACCCCCGTAGGTTTTAAAATTTATGAGACCTTGATAGAAAAAACTGGATTTGAACCTATAGATATGATTTGCGTAACAAGAAGAGGTCAAAGCTCTAATACCGGAGTCTGGCACTACCGGGCTCAAAAATTTAATTTCTTTTTAAGAGGATTTAAATATTTAATCCTCGCCAAAAAACCTGACGGTCAACAGGTTGAAAATAAACGAGGCACAAAAGTCAATTGGCAACGTTATAAATAGATAAAAATTTTAGCAAAAAACGGGAGAGTGCCCATTTTTTACTTTTCCACAGATAAGGGTATTGACAATGTGGAAAAAGGGGTTAGGAACCTTTTTAAATAAAAAATCAAAAAATTGATTGAATAAAATTTATGGAAGAGAAGTTTGAGAAAATTAAAGAAATTGTTGAAAAAGAGCTTTCTGGTTCTTGTTCTGCCCATCAGATGGACCATGTTTTTAGAGTATATAATCTATGTCTGCATTTAGCTAAGAAGGAAAGAGTTGATTTAGATATTCTGCAAGCAGCAGCTTTACTCCATGATATAGCAAGAGTTAAAGAAGATGATGATTCTACAGGAAAAACAGATCACGCTGTTTTAAGTTCTAATATGGCAGGACCAATATTAAGAGATTTCGGTTTTTCTGAAGATAAAATAAAACATGTTCAAGATTGTATTATTTCTCATAGATATAGAACAGGAAATGAGCCTCAAACAATAGAGGCTAAGATTTTATTTGACGCAGATAAACTTGATACAATAGGTGCTATTGGTGTTGCCAGAGCTTTTGTTTGGGTTGGAAGGAATAATGCTAATATTTATTCAAATCCTAATCTTGAACAATATATTAAAAAGAATCTCGGAGGAAAGATAAATGGCAGAGTACAAGATAAAACTAGTCATAGTCCTCAAATAGAATTTGAGACGAAATTAAGATTCCTAAAAGATAAACTCTATACCAAAGAAGCAAAAGAGCTTGCCCAAGAAAGGACGGAATATTTTAAGAGTTTTTTAGATAGGTTAGAGAAAGAAACAAGGGGAGAAAACTAATTAAAATTTATGAAGGATAATATAAATAAAAAACCAGGGGTTGGGGTTGGAGTGATGATTTTAAGAGATAATAAAGTTTTGCTTGGGAAAAGGCATAGTGATGCTGCGAAAGCAGATAGCGAGCTTCATGGTGAAGGCAGTTGGACAATGCCTGGAGGTAAGCTTCATTTTCAAGAGGAATTAGAGGATTCTGCTTGCAGAGAGGTTTTTGAAGAAACTGGAATTAATCCAAATAAGGATAAGTTGGAAATTATAAGCGTTACAAGTGATAAAGTTTCAGATGCTCATTTTATTACTATAGGATTTTTATGTAGAGATTTTGAAGGAGAACCAAAGATTATGGAGCCGGATGAGATTACTGAATGGAGATGGTTTAATTTAGATAATTTACCAAATCCTATTTTTTCTCCGAGCGAGAAAATTTTAAAAAAGTTTATTGCTAAAAAAAATAGTGTCAACTCTGATTTATAGATTGCGTTAAGCTTAGCTTAACGCAAAACTAGACTCGGTTTAGTTTTAACTAGTTTTAAATAAAAATTAATAAACCGAGTTTATTTAAAAAATCAAAAAATTGATTGAAATAAAACTATGAAAAATAAAACTAAATTAACTTGTAAAACAGGATTGAAGAAAGATATTATCAATAAGGAGATTTTTGATAGAGAGGTCGCACTTTGTCAGAAATTGTCAAAAGAAAATTCGGGAAAATGTGCTTGGGGAAAATGTAAAAGTTGTGGGGTTATTCCTCTTCTATATAAATTACATAAAGGGGAACTATTAGAGGACCCAGTTGAAATAAATAAAATTAAAAATAAAATCTATGGCAATGATTAAAAAGAAAATTTGGCCAGAGTGGTTTAATCTTGTGAAGTCGGGCGAGAAGAAATTTGAATTAAGATTGGCTGATTTTAGAATTAAACAAGGAGATATTTTGGTTTTAGAAGAATGGAATCCAAAAACTAAAAAATATACTGGCAGAAAGATTAGAAAGAATGTAAAATACCTTTTGAAATTCAAACTCAATGATTTTAGTCAGGAAAAGGAAATCAAGAAAAAAGGATTATACGTTATTCAATTTTAAATAAAATCAAATAAAAGGTCGGAAAGGTTAATAATCAATTAAATTATTTTAAAAATTTAAAAATATGACAAATGTAATGTTAATAATTTTAGGAATAATTGTCTTCATTATTTTGATTTCTATCAGACAGATTAATCAGTATCAAAAAGGAGTAAAGTTTATGCTCGGCAAGTATATTGGTTTGATGAATCCGGGATGGAGATTGGTTTTTCCTATTATTCAATCCCATAGAAAAGTAGATTTAAGAGTAAAAGCGGTAGATGTGCCAAGCCAGGAAGCAATAACTAAGGATAATATTTCAGTGAGCGTTAACGCTGTTATTTACTATAAAGTCCGAAGTGCTGATAAGGCAATTTTAGAGGTAGAGAATTTTTATTATGCTATTTCTCAGTTAGCTCAGACAACAATGCGAAATGCTGTAGGCCAGGTTGACTTAGATGAGCTTCTTTCCCAGAGAGACAGGGTTTCGGAAAACATAAGAACTATTGTAGATAAAGCTACTGATCCCTGGGGAATTGAAGTTATCAATGTTGAGTTGAAAGATATAACCTTGCCAGAAGAAATGAAAAGGGTTATTGGCAAGCAGGCAGAAGCAGAAAGAGAAAAAAGAGCAATAATTATTAAAGCTCAGGGAGAGGTAATTGCCGCTGATAATATGGCTAAAGCTGCTCAAATCTTATCAGAATCAAAAGGAGCTCTGCACTTGAGAACTCTTCAGTCAATTAATGATATAAGTTCTGACCAGTCAAATACTATTGTTTTTGCAGTGCCTTTAGAAATTTTAAGAGCTTTTGAAGCATTTGGCAAGAAATTACCAGAAGAATAGTTTTCCACAGGGTAAGGTTGTTTGGGTATGGTATAATATTTTAATAAGAAAGGTCGGCATAACAAGTATCAATTTTATCCTCACACCAATGAAATTGGTAGTGATGGGTAAACATAAAATAATATGATATTAACAGATTGGTTTGATACTACTATTATTGCCTTGAAAAATCTTTGGCAAGGATTTATTGATTTTACTCCTAATCTTGTTGGAGCAATTATTGTTTTTCTGATTGGCTGGCTTGTTTCCATCGCCATCGGAAAGTTAGTAGCTGAAGTCTTGAAAAGAATAAAGTTTGACCGAATCTTTGAAAAAGGCGGATGGAAAACCGCTTTGGAAAAAGCTGAAATAAAAGCAGATGTTTCTTCTTTTATCGGAGCTATTTTTAAATGGGTTTTGCTGATTGTTTTCTTGGCAGCAGCGGTTGAGATTTTAGGATTTAGCGAATTAACTATGTTTCTGACGGGGGAAGTTTTGCCTTTCTTGCCTAATGTGATTGTTGCCGCTTTCATTTTTGTAGTAGCAGTGATTATCGCCGATGTTTTAGAGAAGATTGTTAGAGCAGCGGTAGAAGGCGCTAAAATGGGATATGGACAAATTGTTGGAGTAATCGTGAAATGGTCAATCTGGATTTTCGCAATTTTGACTATTTTATACCAGCTTGGAATTGGAAAGGTTTTTATGGCAGATTTATTCCGGGGAATTGTAGCAATAATTGTTTTGGCGGTTGGTCTTTCGCTTGGTTTGGGAGGAAAGGACGTGGCATCAGAAGTTCTTCAAGATTTAAGAAATAAGCTAAGGGGATAAATAAAATTATTTTTGGAAATTCAAGAAGCTAGGTTCCTGAATAGGGGCTTGGCTTCTTTTATTCATTTACAGGGCTGTACAGGGGCTTGACAAGGGTTTTTACTTTGCTACAATTAAAAGAGATATGAGAAACATAAGGACAATTATGGATAAAAATAAAAGGAGCGGTTAGATTCTGGATTTTTGAGTATACTTTGATAAATCCGCTTCCAAAGCGGTTTTTGTTTTATCGGAAAGTTTTTTGAAAACTGAATAAAATTACTAGCATTAATTGTTAGCCAACCATTAATTTAAGAGCAGATGGTGGATGCCTTGGGATATCAAGGCGATGAAGGACGTGGCGTGACTGCGATAAGCCTCGGTGAGGTGTTTAGCAACCTTTGATCCGGGGATTTCCGAATGGGGAAACCCGATTTCGCGATAAGCGAAATTACTCGCCTTAGGCGAGAGCAAACCCGCTGAAGTGAAACATCTCAGTAAGCGGAGGAAAAGAGAAAAATTTTTATTCCTTGAGTAGCGGCGAGCGAAAAAGGAGAAGCCCAAACCCCGATGTAACATCGGGGGGTTGTAAGAGGGTAGTGTCGGGAGTATTCCGGGTACACTGGAATACTTTTGAGGGAGAACATTTAGACAAGGTTAATTAGAAAAATGACCCTGGAAAGGGCAGCCATAGAGGGTAATAGCCCCGTATTTGAAAATTTCTTTGCGCTCCTTACTATCTTACTTGAGTACCACGGGACACGAAAACCCTGTGGGAAGCAGGCCAGACTAATTGGCCAAGGCTAAATACTTGATATCTCCGATAGTGAACCAGTACCGTGAGGGAAAGGTGAAAAGTAGCCCGGTAAGGGCGGTGAAATAGTACCTGAAACCATTTTGCTTACAAGGAGTCAGAGGTCGCCTTAGGCGACTGATGGCGTGCCTATTGAAGAATGAGCCAACGAGTTCTTTTACCTTCTTTGTTTAAGTCCTTTCGGGATGGAAGCAAAGCGAAAGCGAGCGTTAATAGCGCATTTATTAAGAAGGTGAAAGAGACCCGAAGCCAAGCGAGCTTGCCATGGCCAGGGTGAACTCCGCTGAAAAGGGGGGGGAGGCCCGAACCCGTGAGCCGTGCAATACTCTGGGATGAGCTGTGGTAAGGAGTGAAAAGCTAATCGAGCTTGGTAATAGCTGGTTCTCCCCGAAATAGCTTTAGGGCTAGCGTCTTATTATTGTTTCCAGGGGTAGAGCACTGGAAGGATTATTTTGGGCTTTGCTCGGATTTTCCTACCAAACTTCGAATACTGGAAATTTAAGTAAGGCAGTTAGACTGTGGGGGCTAAGCTCCATAGTCAAAAGGGAAACAGCCCAGATCTTAATCTAAGGTCCCTAAATCAAGCTAAGTGTTTTAAAGGAGGTGAAGTTCCTCTGATAGCTAGGAGGTTAGCTTAGAAGCAGCGAGCCTTTGAAAAGTGCGTAACAGCTTACTAGCTAAGGAATTTTGCGCCAAAAATTTACGGGACTAAAGCTTGATACCGAAGATAAGAATCCCCGCTTAGCGGGGATGGTAGGGGAGCGTTTCTAATACTTTGAAGCTTTGCTGTAAGGCAGAGCGGAGTGTTAGAAAGTGAGAATGTTGGCATGAGTAACCGCAATGCCGCTGAGAAAGCGGCACACCGAAAACCTGAGGTTTCCTTGGCAATGGTAATCATCCAAGGGTTAGGCGGGCCTAATCCGTCTACCGAAAGGTAGACGAGAGATGGACAGCCGGTTAATATTCCGGCCCCTCAGCATCTTTTCGAAAGGTGACGTAATTTAGGAGACAAGCTGTATTATTGGATTTACAGTTGAGCTTTGCTTTCGGGCAAAGCGAACTTGTTGAATAAGTTATCCAGAAAAGCCTATGAGAAATAGAGATGTTGGGTCCGTACCGCAAACCAACACAGGTAGGTTGGCATAAGTGTGCTAAGGTGAACGAGTGAAAGCTCCTGAAGGAACTCGGCAAAAAAGCAGGCGTAACTTCGGAATATGCCTTGCCCCCGCTTAGCGGGGGCCGCAGCTAAAGTACCCTGGCGACTGTTTATCAAAAACACAAATCCCTGCTAAACTCGCAAGAGGATGTATAGGGGTTGAGGCCTGACCAGTGCTGGAACGTTAACAGCGGCGGTCCTTTTTCGCATTTTGCGGGATTGGGCTGACTGCTCGAAGCGCCAGTGAACGTCGGCGATAACTATAATCGTCCAAAGGTAGCGTAGTCTCTTGCCAGGTAAGTTCTGGCCCGCATGAAAGGCTTAACGACTGGGGAACTGTCTCCAGGAGCAGCTCGGTGAAAATGCAGTACCGGTAAAGATGCCGGTTACCTGCGGCTAGACGGAAAGACCCCGGGAGCTTTACTGTAGTTAGATATTGGATTTTGGTTTTGGATGCGTAGCGTAGAAGGTAGACTTTGAAACCTTGCTTTTGGGCGGGGTGGAGTCAACAATGAAACACCTTTCTTTCAAAATCTTAATTCTAATCCCGCTCAACGGGATACAGTGTTTAATAGACAGTTTAAGTGGGGCACTTGCCTCCTAAAAGGTAATGGAGGCGTTTAAAGGTCAGCTAGCTCCGGATGGAAATCGGAGTTGTCGGATAAAGCCAAAAGCTGGCTTTACTGCAAGGCGGATATGCTGCGCAGTTAGGAAACTAGAACTTAGTGAACCGACGGATTTTAATAGAAAATCCGAAGATTATCAGCTAAAAGCTACCCCGGGGATAACAGCTTAGTAGGGCCCGCGAGTCCATATCAACGGCCCTGTTCGAGACCTCAAAGTATTGCCGGCAAATCGGGGTCTTATGACAGTAATGTCATACAAAAAAGTGGCTTATAACGGTGAAATCCATTAAAATTTATGTTAAAATATAATAATGGACAATACCGTGGGAAGTCTCACCAAAAAAGAAAAATCAATAATTGTAGGATCAGTTTTAGGTGATGGATATTTAAGAATTGTTCCCGGAAGAAAAAACGCACTTTTTGAGATTGATAGTAGCATCAAACAAAAATTCTATATAGATTGGAAATATCAAGCATTGAAAAGAATAGTAATAACTCCGCCGAGACGAAGAAAAGGAAATGGAACAAGAATAGCATATAGATTTTCTACTCGACAACATCCAGATTTGACCGAAATTTATCAGAAGTTTTATCAAAATGGAAAGAAGATTGTGCCAGAATTTCAGTTAAATTCATTGATAATGGCAGTATGGTTTATGGATGATGGAAGTAAAACCTATAAAACTTATTACTTGAACACTCAAGGATTTGATTATTTGTCTCAGAAAAGATTAATAGAAACGTTGAAAAAAGAGTATGGAATTGAGAGTTCACTGAATCGAGATAAAATATATTACAGAATTAGAATAAGAACGGGAAGTGCAGATAGATTTAGAAGAATAATTAATCCTTATATAGTTCCTACAATGCGATATAAATTAAGTGAGACCCCGTAGAGACTTCTTGATGAAAATCAAGGGATAGTAGGTTCAAACTACTATAATACGCCAACCCCGCCAACGTCTAAAAAGTTGTGGCGGGTGAAGATATAGTCCATACTATTAGTAATAATAGAGAAGAGCGATGTCGGCTCAACGCATCCTGGGGGTGGAACAGCTCCCAAGGGTTTGGCTGTTCGCCAATTAAAGCGTTACGCGAGCTGGGTTCAAACCGTCGTGAGACAGGTTGGTCCCTATCTACCGCAGGCGTTGAATCTTGAGTGGAGTTGGTCTTAGTACGAGAGGACCGGACTGAACTAACCTCTGGTGTATCAGCTGTTCTGCCAAGAGCACTGCTGAGTAGCTAAGTTGGGAAGGGATAAGCGCTGAAAGCATCTAAGCGCGAAGCCCACCACAAGATTAGGATTCTTAGATTCCTCGAAGATGACGAGGTTAATAGGCTGTAAGTGTAAGCCCGGTAACGGGTTTAGCTGAGCAGTACTAATAAATCATATTAGGTTGGCTAACAATTAATGCTAGTAATTTATTTATTGTGGCTACTATAAGGGAGTTATACTGGGAGTGCTCCACCCGATCCCATTTCGAACTCGGAAGTGAAATCTCTCAAGGCCGATGATAGTCCTTTTGGGCGAAAGTAGGTAGCTCTCTTATAGTGGCCATAATATTTTTAATTAAAAAAGTCCCTTTGATTTCCTCAAAGGGACCTTCTGTTTAAGATTATTCTTTATTTACCGAAACTGTTGTAGTTCGAGCATTGCATCACTCCTTTGTTTTCCGTAAGGGCTTTTATTAGCCCTGGCCGGCGCCCTTTCCCGTATTTCTTGTAGAGTTTGTCTGTGGCCACTCTCTCTCCTATCTTGCCGTGGGTGATGATCACGTCCATCCTGGCATTGAATATCCCTTCTACTAATGTTGATTTGCAGTCATCGATCAGCGACTTGTATTCGTCACTTTCCCGATAGCTTTTCTCTATTTTTTTTGACATAATTTTCTATTATTCTTCTATGCCGACATGGCTTATTAAAACCTGCTGCCTCGCAATCGCAGAGGATCCTTCCGTCCGGGAGAACCTCAACAAGAAAATATTATTGTGTCATTTAAATTATGCGGTAAGGCGAGGCGTTAATCTTTCTTCAAATAACGTATATATTAACACTAAGGTACTTAAACACATATATGACCAAAAGCCTGCTGAACAGTATGATTTTATTATTCAGAACTTACATAAAATAGTAAGATATCCAGATAATATATATAAAAACAGAAATGGAAAGAGAGGAGATTTTTGTTTAGTTAAAGAATTAAAAAATAAAAAATACCTCTGTTCTATAGAGGATAAAAACACAAGAGAAATAAATATAGCAACTGTCTTTAGGACAGATAATAAATATTTAAAAAAATATGAGCCTTTGTGGAGCTGGAGGAACGGCGGTTCCTCATCGTAGTGCTTTCGATACTATTGCTAGTCTACTTGCACCCCGCAGTAGAGCCGACTTTCTGCATTTCAACTCCGCAAAAACTCATATTTACTACTTTAAGTATAACAAATTCCAAGAACACTTGTCAACCCTCCTTGACAAATCTACACAACGGGTGTATAATGTAAGTAGAAAATTAACCCTAAAAAAATTGATATTTCAAAATTTAATAGGGAGATAAAACATGGCAAAGTATAGATTTATTTACAGTCAAGAATTGATGGGTTGAAGTAGTAAAGCCGGAGAGATATTTGAGAAAGAAAACGATGATGAGGCTTTATCAGAGTGCGAGAATTTTTTGAAACGGCAGGCCGGTAGGTCACAGCATACTGGAATAAGCCGAACTCCCAAATTATTATTAAAAATTGTGAAAGAGTGGTAAAAATAGAAAATAGGGTTCGTTTAGTTACAACGGGCCCTTTTATTTTGGCTTAATTTGGAGTAAAATATAATATATGAAACTCTCTTTAAAGAAAAACAAGATTTTGATAATGGTTGTTGCAGCGGTTTTGGTTGTTTCTTTGATGAATTTTTTCCAAAAAGAAGTTAGAAGCTTGTTTTATTTTTTTTCTGCGCCAATTCAGAAAGTTCTTTTCAGGGCAGGGGATAGCACGTCTGATTTTTTACAAGGCGTTGCGCAAGTAAAAACATTAAAACAAGAATTAGATGAATTTAAACTTGAAAATCAAGAACTGCTTGGCCAGGTTGTTGCTTTAGAAAGCTTAAACAAGGAAAATAAAAGCTTAAGACAAGCATTAGACCTGGGACTTCAAGAAGATTTTAAATTATCTTTAGCTCAAATAATTGGCAAGGATATTTCCCAAGATTTTATCTTAATTGATAAAGGCGCTCAAGACAATATTTTAAAAGATATGCCAGTTATTACTCAGCAAAGAGTTTTAGTAGGAAAAATTAGCGAGGTTTATGATAATTTCTCAAAAGTAATGCTTATCTCGTATGAAGAAAGTTCTTTTGACGCCAAAATAGGTGATATTTCAGGAGTTGTAAAAGGCCAGGGAAATTTTAGAATTTTGTTTGACCTTATTCCTCGCGAAGAAAATATATATGAAGGCGATATTGTTGTAACTAGCGTTCTTGGGGGAATTTTCCCAGAAGGACTTTTGGTTGGCAGAATCAAGAAAATCAAGAGAAGCGATGTTGAGCCTTTTCAGCAAGCAGAAATTGAACCATTTTTTGATATTTCCCAAACAAATAATCTTTTTATTATTTTAGAGTTTTAAGTATTGTGATAAGCTTAGCTTATCGGTACCGATAAGCTAAGCTTATCACAACTATTATGTTTAAGAAGATTTTAATCTCAATAATTGTTTTTTATTTCTTGGTTTTGATTCAAACCAGTTTTTTGGTTCATTTTACTATATTTAATGCAGTTCCAAATCTTGTTTTAATTTCGGTAATTATTTGGAATTTCTTAGAAAAAAGAAGGAATTATTTTGGAGTGATTAATGGTCTTATCGGAGGATTCTTTTTAGATATATTTTCTGGTCGCCTTATTGGTTTTTATGTTTTAATTTTAGCGGGATTAGCAATTTTCATAAAATTAATTTTTAAGAGATATGTTCGAATTCAATAAAGACATTGAACCGCAAGAGATTTTCTTAGACCAGCTTGCGAGGTTAGAAATCCCTCTTTCTAAAAAAATCCTTAAGGGGGTTTTGCTTTTTTTTATTATTTTTCTTTTTGTTCTTTTTGTTAAAACGTTTCAGTTTCAGGTTTTAGAAAATAAAAAATATTCTGTTTTAGCCGATGAAAACAAATTTATATTTCATTCAATTAAAGCAGAACGAGGAGTAATTTATGATAGTCAGGGCAACCAGCTGGTTTTTAACGAGCCGGGTTTTGATTTAGTTTTAGATAAAAATAAGCTTCCTGAAGATGAGTCAGAAAGAATGAGAGTTTTAAAAGAAGTGGAAGAAATTACTAAAGGTAATTATGATAACCTTGACCACCAGACATTAGTTTTACTTGAGACAAAAATTGCTCAATTTCCTGGTTTTCAAATTGAGCAAAATTCTATTAGATATTACAAAGAAGGTTCAATCTTTGCTCATTTGATTGGTTATACTGGAAAAGAAAGTGATGAGGAATATGTTGGCAGAGACGGTCTTGAAAAGTCATATGAAGAGATTCTAAAAAAAAACCCAGGAAAAACCAGAATTAAAAGAGATGCTTTTGGAAATCTATTATCAAAAGAAATAATTTCTTTGCCAGAGTCAGGAAAGAGTTTAGTTTTGTGGCTGGATTCGGAATTAGAGAAGAAAATTGAACAAACTCTTAATAACGTTCTCCAAAATACAGGAGCTGAAAAAGCAGTTGGCGTGGCTTTGAATCCAAAAACCGGAGGAGTGTTGGCTTTAGTTAATATACCTAGTTATGATAATAATTTGTTTAGCAAAGGAGCTGACCAAGAAGCCCTTAAAAATCTTCTGGAAGACCCTGAAAAACAAGACCCTCTTTTCAATAGGGCGATAGCAGGTTTATATCCAACTGGCTCTACTATCAAACCTTTAATTGCTTCAGCTGTTTTAGAAGAAGAAATAATTTCTCCTTCCAAGAAAATTAATTGTCAAGGAAAGATTATTATTCCCAACAGATATGACCCAGAAGCCTTTACTGAAAAACAAGATTGGCGAGTCCATGGTTTAACTGATATGAGAAAAGCAATTGCTGAATCCTGTAATGTTTATTTTTATACAGTTGGAGCAGGATATAAAGACCAGGAAGGATTAGGCCCCTCAAGAATTAAAAAATATCTTGAGCTTTTTGGCTGGGGCAAAAAAACTGGCATTGACCTTCCAGGGGAAACTAATGGTTTTATTCCTTTTCCTGATTGGAAAAAAGAAGTTAAAAAAGAGGATTGGTGGGATGGCGATACTTATAATCTTTCCATTGGTCAGGGTGATATAAAAGTGACCCCTCTTCAAGTGGCTTCTGCTTTTGCGGCTATAGCTAATAAAGGAACTCTATATAAACCCCAAGTTGTTAAACAAATTGTAGACAGCGAAAAAAATCTTATTGAAGAAATCAAACCCGAGATTTTAAGAGAAAATTTTATTAATCCAGAAAACCTTAAAATTGTTAAACAGGGAATGAGAATGGCTGTAACAGGACAGGGAAGTCCTTATGCTTCAGCCACCTTATTAAATTTTTTGCCAGTTTCAGCTGCTGCTAAGACCGGAACTGCTGAAACATTCCGGCCTAATTATTATGACAATTGGATTGCTGTTTTTGCTCCTTATGATGACCCCCAAATCGTCCTAATAATTATGATTGAGGATATAAAAGGACTCCAGTCAGCTGTTTTGCCAGTAGCAAAAGAAGTACTGCAGTGGTATTTTACGAAATAGAGATTTTGTGGTATATTAAAATAATGATGGGAATTATTGAGAAATTTAAGTTTATTAAACAAGGAGAAGTCAGGACCAGATTTGCTCCTTCGCCAACTGGTTTTCTTCATATTGGCAGCGCTAGAACAGCGCTTTTTAATTATATTTTTGCCAAGAAAAGCAAAGGCAGCTTTATTTTAAGAGTTGAGGACACTGATGTTGAAAGGTCTAAGCCAGAGTTTGAACAAGATATTATTGATAACTTAAAATGGTTAGGAATTGAAAGCGATGAGGACATATATAGGCAGAGCGAACGAGGAGATATTTATACGAAATATCTGAAGAAATTATTAGAACAAAACAAGGCCTATTATTGTTTTTGTTCAGAAGAAGAATTAGAAGACCAAAGGCAGGAACAAATGAGCAGGGGATTGCCTCCTCGTTATAATGGGAAGTGTCTTCAGCTTTCTTCTAAACAAGTCAAGAAAAACTTAGCTGATGGAAAAAAATCTATTATTAGGTTTAAAATGCCTGCGCAAAAAATAGTATTCAATGATTTAGTTCGTGGAAAAGTAGAGTTTGACAGCAGTTTAATCGGAGACGTTGTTATTGCTAAAGATTTAAATGATCCTTTGTATAATTTTGCTGTGGTAGTAGATGATTTTGAAATGAAAATTAGCCATGTAATTAGAGGAGAAGATCTTTTGCCTAATGCTCCGATTCAGATTCTCCTGCAAAAAGCTCTTGGCTTTTCTCAACCAGAATATGCGCATCTGCCTTTAATTTTAGGTCCGGATAAAAGTAAATTAAGCAAAAGGCATGGAGCAGTATCAATGGCCGAATACAAAAAACAAGGTTATTTATCCGAAACCATAATTAATTTTTTAGCTTTTTTGGGCTGGAATCCAGGAACTGAAAGAGAAATATTCTCTTTTGCATCCCTTATTAAAGAGTTTTCAATAGAAAGAGTTCAAAAACCAGGAGCAATTTTTAATATTAAAAGATTGGACTTTTTAAACGGTTTTTACATCCGTCAAAAATCCTTGGAAAAATTAACAGAATTATGCATTCCTTATTTAGTTCAAGAAGGGCTGTTAGAACCAGTTTTTATAACAGAATCGTATCCACCAGCTTATGGGGGAATGAGTATTAGTCAAAAGTATAAGATTATTGAAACAAAGGAGGAAGTAAATCTTGATTATCTCAAAAAAGTTGTTGCTGTTTATCAAGAACGGCTGAAAAAACTTTCAGAAATTACTGAATTAACTAACTTTTTTTTCAAAGATAAATTGGTCTATGATAGAGGATTGCTTATTTGGAAAAATATGACCGAAAAAGAAGTAAAAGCTTCTCTTGACAAAACCATAGATGTATTGTCTAAAATAGACAAATGGGATAGAAATAATATAGAAAAATCTTTAATATCTAAAGGAGATAGGGGAGAAGCGCTTTGGCCGTTCAGGGCGGCTCTAACAGGCAAGAAAGCATCAGCCGGCCCTTTTGAAATTGCTGAAATTTTAGGAAAAGAAAAAACCCTAAAGCGTTTGCAAGATGCATATGTTTTATTATAAAAAAATAGTTTTATTAAGCTTGATAATCACTTTTTTATTAAGTTTTGCCATACCTAATGTTTTAGCTCAAGAAGTTACACAAGCGCCGGAGACCTTAGAAGAGGCAAAAACATTGGGCCAGAGAATTTTAACTGGTTTTCCAGAAGTATTAAATAAAACCTGGCAGGAATCTTTAGTTTTTTGGAAAAAAATGCTAGATTATGTTTCACCATGGTTTAAGAATATTTGGTATAAGATTCTTTCTTTTTTAGGAAAAGAAGTTGAACAAAGAAAATCAGGAGTTGAAGAGGAATTTAAAAAGGAAACACAAGAAATGAAAGAAGAAATACCCAAAACCACGAAATCCCTGTGGCAGCGGCTCAAGGAACTGATAAAATAAGTATCCACATTTAATGCCTATTGATAAGTTTTTTGATATATGTTAATTTGAATCAGCGTCTTTAACAAAAAAATATTGAATGTTTTAAAAAGAAAAGAAGTGAAATATGACGACAGTAAAAGATAAAGTAAAAGATGAGGTAGAAGTAAGCGAAATGACACAAAGTCAAATAACGGCTGTTCTTGATCACGTTAACGTGGGAGGAAAATTAAAGATTTGGCTTTTCAAGGATCAAAAAGTATATGGTCAAGTTATGTCTAAAGAACCAAATACATGTCCGTTGCGTCAAATCACAAGAATTAATTTAGAAGGAGGGGGATTTCTTGAAAGAAAAAAGCACAGTGAAAATGATTTTACTAACTGGAAATACCATGATGATAAAACAATAGCAATAAAAGAATTAGGGATTGAGAGTGTTATGATGTTTGCAGTTACGACAGAAAAATAAAGCTAAATTGAGCCGTCTAAAACACACGGCTCTTTTTTTATTTAGTTTTTTCCACTTAACCCGGTTAGAAGTTATCCACTTTCAACGGGTTGACAGGGGTTAGGGGAGAGGGTTAATATAAATATAAGGAATGTCGGACAATAAAGGTAAAGCGACAATTCAAAGAGCTCTTCCCTATAACTATGAAAAAATCAAATATAAGCATTATTGAACATATCCCTGATTTTTTAGACTATTGTGAAGTAGAACAAGGTTTATCAGATAATACTCAAAAGAATTATCAACGTTATTTAAATAAGTTTGTCTTTTGGTTGAAGAAAAATAATAAAGAAAATATAAAACCACATCAATTTAAATCAGAAGATGTTTGGAAATATCGCCTTTTTCTATCTCGTAATATAGACCCAAAAACAGGCAAATCTCTAAAGAAAATTACTCAGAACTACTATTTAATCGCTCTAAGAGCCCTTCTAAGCTATTTTTCAGCAAAAGATATAGTTTCCATTCCTTCAGACAAAATAAGGCTCCCAAAAGATAGTAGAAGAGAAAAAACTGTAAAATTCCTTAATTTAGAACAGATTGAGAAACTTTTATTGGCTCCTGATACTAAAAATATAATAGGATTGAGAGACAGGGCTATTTTGGAAACTTTATTTTCAACAGGCCTCCGAATAGCTGAATTAGTAGCTCTAAATCGTGAACAATTCACAAATATAAGAAATAAAAAGGACTTTGAACTTAGTATAATTGGCAAAGGAGGTTATCCTAGAACTGTTTATCTCTCAGAAAGGGCTTTGTCTTGGCTCGAGAAATATCTGGAAACGCGTAATGATAAAGAAAAAGCTCTATTTATCCATTATAGAGCTAGGAAAGATACAGACGCTCGTTTAACAGCCCGTTCTATAGAAAGAGTTGTTAAAAACTATGCGATTTTATCTGGTGTGCCAATTTTTACTACTCCGCACACCCTTAGGCACAGTCTAGCAACTGATTTTTTAAGTCAAGGGGTTGATCTTAGAACCATTCAGGAATTTTTAGGCCACAAAAGTATTACCAGCACTCAAATTTACACTCACGTCACCAATAAAAGATTACGCGATATTCACCGCAAATTCCATAGTGGAAAAAATCTAAAAGAATAAATGTCGCACAATAAAAAGACCCGATATTTTACTCGGGTCCTTTGTTTTTTCGAGTTAGATAGCAATTGGTTCTGGCACTAAATCCTCTTTTAATGCTGGAAACAAGATTCCCGCTGGTATTAAATCCATAAGTTCAACAAAAACAAGCATTTGTTCTTTTAGTTCTTTGTCAAATTCATTTTTGGCAGTTTGAATATCTTGAGGTACTTTAAAAGTAATTGTATTTGCATGTGGCTCACGCGACTTTAGTCCAAAACTACGAAAAAAAGATTGCTTTTCCTCATATATTCTTTTGTTCAAGCCCTTAACTATTTGGACAATCTCTGGTGGTAAATCTTTGGTGTTATTATCTTCGGAACTCCAAAGTTTAACCAACTTATAATATTCCAAGCTTTCTGCTATCTTAGCTATAATGTCTTTAGCTTTCACTTCATTCCCCTTTCTTGCTATTAATTACTTTTATATAATTCTAATTTCAAGTTACTATTTTTCAAGTTACTATTTACAGTATATACTCATTATCAAAACTTGTCAAGCAAAATAAAAGAGGCGTCAATCTTGACGCCTCTTTTATTATTAATATTCTTCTTCATCTTCTTCGTCATATTCAAACTCTTCATTTTCCTCTCTCTCTTCTATATTATATTTATCTAATTCATCCAGTTCATCTGTTTCATCTAATTCATCATAATTATAAAAATTTAACTTCTCTGGCAACATTTTATTAATTATTAATTTGCTAAATTTACAAAAGAATCAACCTTTTAAATATAAATATACATCAGCCAAAAGTGTTGTCAATAGCAGTTATTCACACCCTTTTCAAAATCCTCATAATCCCCTTCTCTGTATTAATCCTCAGCAATTATTCTCGAACTTTTTTTATAAAAAGTAGTTTTTTACTGCGAATTTAAATTGTTCAACAAAAAGCTTTTTAAAAAAGCCGGCATTGTTTTGTTCGTAAAACAAAATAACTGCTTTTTTATAATCAGCTTCATCTATGCTTCTAAAAGAAAGCGGACAAACATTATTTGCCAAAAGAACGGCATTAGCCATTAATCTGGCGGTGCGTTTGTTTCCGTCTTGAAATGGCTGAATGTAGGAAAGAAGAAGTATTACAAATAAGGCCTTAGAAAAGGCATTAGTTGTTTTATTTAATTCTTTGACTGTTTTTTCTAGGGCTTCTCTAATTTGATGCTGATTATCAAGGGGTTTATAGGTCGTGCCTGTTATTCCGACTATTCTTTTTCTTATTCCTATAGCAATATTCAAATCTT
>CAZOVC010000003.1:38768-57177 GCA_964583485.1 uncultured Candidatus Saccharibacteria bacterium | reverse complement strand
GGTTTTAAATTAAAATATATTAATAAAACTGGATTAATTTATTAAAAGTAATTGCAAAAAAAATATGGACAGAGAAAAAAACTGGGCTGGTGGGAGCCAAGAATTAAATTTAAAGATTTAGTCAAAATAATGGTATACGCTGATTTAAGAAAAATGAATTTAGAGGCACTTGACGAAGGGAGATAAAATTTTAAAAGAAAGATTTTTCAATCAATGGTGGAAAATTGATTAAAATTATGATAAACTTTACTAAAAAGAAAATATTGGTTACTGGAGCTTATGGATTTTTGGGCAGGCATTTAGTTAGAAATTTATTAGAGAAAAGAAAAGTTCCAGAAGAGAATTTATTCTTACCAACAATTGAAGAATTTGATTTAAGGAATTGGCAAAATTGCCAAAAAGTAGTGGAAGACCAGGACATTGTTATTCATTTGGCAGCTAAAGTTGGAGGAATTGGTTTGAATAGAAAAAAACCAGGAGAACTTTTTTATGACAATATTATAATGGGAGTTCAGCTAATGGAAGCTGCTCGTCAGGCTGGGGTGGAAAAATTTGTAGCAATAGCAACAGTCTGCTGTTACCCTAAAGTTACCCCTATTCCTTTTAAAGAAGAAAATTTATGGGATGGGTATCCTGAAGAAACAAATGCTCCTTATGCTTTAGCCAAAAAAATGCTTTTAGTCCAAGCTCAGGCTTACAGGCAGCAGTATCATTTTAATGCAATTTGTCTTTTACCTTTGAATCTTTACGGTCTTGGTGATAATTTTAACCCAAGCTCATCTCATGTTATTGCTGCCATTATTCGAAAGGTAAAGGAAGCTGAGAGAGATGGTAAGGATTATATTGAAGTCTGGGGAACCGGTAAATCAACTCGAGGATTTCTATATGTCGAAGATGGAGCAGAAGGAATAATTTTAGCTACAGAAAAATATAACAAAGGAGAGCCAATAAATTTAGGTTCTAATATAGAGATTTCTATAAAAGATTTAGCAGAATTAATTTGTAAATTGATGAATTTTAACGGTGAAATCCGTTGGGATTTTTCAAAACCCGATGGTCAGCCCCGTCGTTGTCTTGATGTTTCAAAAGCTAAAAAAGAATTTGGTTTTAAGGCTGAAACTGATTTAAAAAAAGGACTCAAAAAAACCATTCAGTGGTATGAAAACCGTTATTAAACCAAAAAAAGGATTAGCTAATTTAGATTTTAAGGAACTATGGTCATATAGGGAGCTTTTCTATTTTTTTGCCTGGCGAGACATTAAACTGCGCTACAAACAAACTATTTTTGGGATTGGCTGGGCAGTGATGCAACCCCTTATCACTATGGTAGTATTTACTATTGTTTTTGGTAAGTTAGCTAATATGCCTTCAGACAACATCCCTTATCCTATTTTTGTCTACGCTGGGCTTTTGTTTTGGAATATTTTTTCAACTGGTTTAAGTAGTGCCAGCGGAACTTTAATAGTTAGTACGAATATTATCCAAAAAGTTTATTTACCAAAAATTATTCTTCCAGCTGCTTCTATCATTGCGAGCTTGGTTGATTTTCTTTTCGCTAGTTTAATTTTTGGCGGCATCATCCTTTACTATGGTTTTGTGCCTCATTTTCAAGGATTGTTATTTTTACCTCTACTTTTGGTTATTACTGTTTTTACTACTTTGGGCTTAGGTTGGTTTTTTGCCGCTGTTAATGTTAAATATCGTGATGTTCGTTATGCTTTACCATTTTTTATTCAATTATTGATATTTATAACTCCGGTAATTTATCCAGTAAGCATAGTGCCTAAAGCTTATCAATGGATTTTGTCTTTAAATCCCATGACCGGAGCAATAGAAACATTTAAGGCAGGTTTTTTAGGAGCCACCTCTATAAACTGGCAGAGTTTGGCAATTTCAGCCGGGATGAGCATTATATTTTTAATCTTCGGCTTGTTGTATTTTCTTAAAACAGAAAAAACTTTTGCTGATATTATATGAGCATTATAGAAGTTGAAAATTTATCAAAAAAATATAGAATTTTGCATCAAAAAAACAGGGCAAGATATGTTACTCTTCGCGATGAATTGACTAATTTAATTTTGAGGCCGAAAAAAATTAAAGAAGATGTCTGGGCTTTAAAAAATGTAAGTTTTAAGGTTAAATCCGGTGAAATTCTTGGAATAATTGGATCTAACGGAGCAGGGAAAACTACTCTTTTAAAGGTCTTAACTCGAATTACGCCACCAACTGAGGGAAAAGTGATTATCCACGGCCGGGTAGGTAGCTTGTTAGAAGTGGGAACTGGTTTTCATCCTGAATTAACCGGCCGGGAAAATATTTATCTTAACGGCGCGATTTTGGGGATGAGAAAGAAAGAAATTAAGAAAAAATTTGATCAAATTGTAGACTTTGCCGGAATAGAAAAATTTTTAGATACACCAGTTAAACGTTTTTCCAATGGGATGCGTGTTCGTTTAGCTTTCTCGGTTGCTGCTTATCTTGAACCAGATATTTTATTAGTTGATGAAGTTTTATCGGTCGGTGATGTTGAATTTCAAAAAAAGTGCTTGGGAAAAATGGATGAAGTAACAAAAAAACAAGGAAGGACAGTTTTGTTTGTGAGTCATAATATGACATCTGTAAAATCGCTTTGTTCGCAAGCGGTTGTTTTAAAAAATGGTCAAGTAGTTGGCGGAATGATGAGTTCCAATGATGCAGTGAATTTGTACCTTGGAGGTGATTGGCAGTCGAGAGCAAAATTTATTTCTGGGAGCCACCAAAAACCAGATGCATTCATTAGATCGGCTTCAATTACAAATAGAAACGGTGAATTCACCACAGACTTCAAAACGTATGAAGATATTATAATAGAAATCAATTGGGTGAATGGTGCTGGGGTTAAGGTTACGCCAAATATCATGATAGTAAATAGACAGGGCGTAACTGTTATGGTAGCGACTGATGCGCCAATTGATTTTAATGGTGAGAAGAAGAAAGATAGAGGAGTTTATCAAAGTAAAGTTAAAATTCCTGGGAATTTACTAAACGCTAATTATTATTCTATTTCAATAGCGTTAGATTGTGGAAGTCCGTTGGTTTGCTATGATTCAAAAAAGGATGTACTGTATTTTAGCGTAAATGATCCTATGGATGAAAATTGCATTGCCAGAGGAGAAATAAAAAAAGTGAGAGAAGATGCTATTCTATGGCCTGCGCTTGAATGGTCTTATGTCAAGAAAGATTCAATATGAGCATTTCATTTTTTAATACTTTTATATTCAAAAAATAATATGATAAATTTCTTTCACTCATATATTTCTCCCAAATCTATTAAATTGGCCGTCGAGGTCTTAAATTCCACTTTTGTTAGTGAGGAAGAGATGGTTAAGCGGTTTGAGCGAGAATTAAAATCAGTGTTGAGCATTATTCACCCGGTTGCCGTAAATAGTGGAACTTCAGCGCTTCATCTATCTTTGGTTTTAGCAGGTGTTGTTCCTGGGGATGAAGTAATTCTGCCGCCTCAAACATTTGTTGCGAGTGGCTTGAGTATTCTTATGCAAGGCGCAAAACCCGTTTTTGCTGATATTCAGTATGAGACTGGTAATATTGATCCTGGTTCTGTTGAAGAAAAAATAACGGATAAGACCAAAGCCATCATGCCAGTTCATTGGGGTGGTTATCCATGTGACATGGATGAAATAAATACTATTGCTCAAAAACATAATCTTACAGTTATAGAAGATGCCGCTCATGCTCTGGGCGCAACCTATAAAGGTAAATCAATTGGTTCTGTTTCGCGTTTTACTGCCTTTTCTTTTCAGGCAATAAAGCATTTAACAACAGGAGACGGCGGCGCTTTATGTTGTTTAGATAATAAAGATTATATTAATGCCAAGAGGCTTCGCTGGTTTGGTATTGATCGAGCCAACAGCAAACCCTCTATTTTAGGTGAGAGAGAATACGACATTGACACAGTAGGATATAAGTACCACATGAATAACTTAGCCGCTGGTGTTGGATTAGGAAATCTTGAGGATTTTCCGACGAATTTAAAACGCATACGTGAAATAGCCACTCGTTATCGCAATGAGTTTAAAAATATTCCCAGACTACAATTATTGGATTATAAAGACGATAGAGAGAGTGCTTATTGGTTATTTACAATGCTGGTTGAAAATAGATTGGATTTTATTAAAAAATTAAAGGAAGTCGGTATACCGAGCTCTGTTGTTCATCAGCGGATTGACCGCTTTTCGGTATTTAATGGAATTACACCGGGCTTGGTTAACCAGAAGAAATTTGATGATTATCAGATAGCAATTCCAATTCACGATGGGTTGAATAATGACGATGTGGAATTAATTATAAAAACAATAAAGAACGGATGGTAATAATTAGCATTTCTAAAACTAACGATAGATTAATAAATTAAATAAGACGTTAAAGATGAAAAAATTTAGATTAGATAAAAACCGTAAATATTGGGAAGACCCAAATACAAGATCATTAATTGATGCAAATTTTAAACAATTGGAAATAGGTTTTATAACAAAATATTTAAAAAAAGATTATATAGTTGGGGATATTGGTTGCGGTGACGGTGTTACCGCAATATCGATTGCGCCAAAGGTAAAAAAAGTGATTGGCATAGAAAGGTCTACTTATTTAAAGCAACAAGCAAAAAAAAATTTATTAAACAGTAATCTTAATAATATCATCATTAAAGATGGTGATATCTTAAAACTTAATTTAGAGGAAGAATTTAATCTGGTTATAACTGAAAGAGTTATAATTAACCTACCATCTTGGGATTATCAATTAGCAGCAATAGATAATCTATTCAAGAGTTTGAAACCTGGTGGACTCTATATAATGATTGAAAATACCAATGATGGATTGCTGGCGCTTAATCAACTTAGAGAAATGGTTGGATTAAAGCCAGTGGGCATACATTGGCATAACGTGTATCTGGACTATGAACAATTTTCTAATAGTATTAAAGGAAAATTTGAAATGATAGAGCGTAAAAGTTTTTCTTTATATTATTTCTTGACTAGAGTTTATACCCAAATGTTTGCCAATTTCGAGGGATTTGGGATTCAGGCTAAAAAAGATGAAATTTTCAGCGTTTCCGATAAAGCTGCCAAAGAAATTGAGGATAAAATGGCTAAATTTTTTACCTTCACTGAAAATGAAAATATTTTAGGTCCCATTCAAGGATTTGCATTGAAAAAAATATAATAAGTTTAAGTTAATTAGAAAAAAGATAGATAACAATGAAAATATTAATACTGGGCGGACATGGGTTCGTCGGAAAAAATGTAGTTGAGATCCTGAAAGATTCTGAACATAAAATCTTTCCTCTTTCACGTCGTGATGGTCTTGATTTAACCAATTATGATTTAACTAAAAAGTATTTTAGTGAAATAAAACCTGACGTAATAATTGATTGTGCTGCTCACGTTGGTAGCCTGCATTATGTCACAGAATTTGCTGCTGATATTGTAGATGATAACACCCAAATGATTTTAAATCTCTATCGAGCGGTTAAGGAAGTTTGTCCGAAAGTTAAAGTAATTAATCCTATTTCTAACTGTTCATACCCGGGCGATGCTGATATCCAAATTGAGTCTGAATGGTGGAATGGGCCGGTGCATAAATCGGTTTGGTCCTTTGCTAATAGTAAGCGAATGTGGGTTGTGATTTCAGAGTGTTACGCTATGCAATATAATATTAAAACTATTAATTTCCTTGTTCCAAACGCTTATGGTCCGGGTGATTACACTGACCCGAATAAAACCCATGCTTTAAATGGAATGATTACCCGCATGCTTCAAGCAAAAAGGGAGAAGCTTCCCGCGTTTGAAATATGGGGGACCGGAAAGCCAACCCGGGAGTGGATTTATGTCAAAGATATGGCAAAAATGCTGGCAGGAGCCATTGAGATGAAAAAAAGTCAAATAGATCCAATCAATATTGCTCAGAACAAGGCATACTCGATCCGAGAAACAGCTGAAATTATTAAGGAATTGACCGGATATAGTGGCAAGTTAGTTTTTAATACTAAATATCAAGACGGTGCTTCGACCAAAAGGCTCGACGATAAATTATTCAGGAGTAAATACCCTAATTTTACTTTTACCGATATATATAAAGGTATTAAAGAAACTATTAATTATTACAAGGCAGTCTTCAATATTGTTTTATAATAGTCAGTAGAAAAATAAAATGAAAATTCTTATCATCGGCGGTGCGGGTTATGTGGGCACTTCTTTAATTCCCCAATTACTTGACAAAGGTTATAATGTTCGGGTTTTTGATAATCTAATCTATGGAGGGGATCAACTAATGCCATTTTTTAAAAATAAAAAATTTGAATTCCAAAGAGGCGACATAAGAAATTTGAGTGATATTAAAAATGCCGTTAAGGGACAGGACGCCATAATACTTCTAGCTGCAATTGTTGGATATCCCGCTTGTAGAAAGGATTCTAAGTTAGCGGAGGAAGTAAATATTGGTGGTACAAAGAATATAATTTCAGCAACCTCTAAAAATCAATTGATTCTTTTTGCTTCTACCGGGAGTAACTATGGGGCAGTCGAAGATGTCTGTACCGAGGAGAGCGCGCTTAATCCTCTCAGTTTATATGGACAGACCAAAACCATTGCCGAAAAATTATTAATGGACAGGCGAAAAGTAATTATTCATCGGTTTGCTACCGGGTTCGGGGTATCTCCCAGATTGAGGCTTGACTTATTAATAAATGATTTTGCTTACAAGGCATTTACTGAGGGCTATTTAGTAGTTTACGAGAAACATTTTAAGCGTACCTTTATTCATGTTCGCGATATGGGTAGAGCATTTTTATTTGGATTAAAAAATGCCAGTGAAATGCAGAATAATGTATTTAATGTAGGTTCAGAAACAATGAATTGCAGCAAAGAAGATATATGTGAAATGCTAAAGAAAAAAATGAATTTATATGTTCATTATGCCGAGGTAAGAAAAGATGCAGACAAAAGAAATTATGAGGTTAGCTATAAAAAAATAAATAGCCTAGGTTACGAAACTACTATAACTGTAGAAGAAGGGATAGATGAATTAATCTCGGCATTTAAAGCTTTTGACACAAAGAAACCTTATTCAAATGTATGATGCGTAGCAGTAAAAATAGAAAAAAAGAATCAGATACTATTCAGATGATCAAGCCTTCTCGTGGTTGGCCGGCAATTAATATTAAAGAACTTGTCCGCTACAAGGA
Source organism: uncultured Candidatus Saccharibacteria bacterium (assembly GCA_964583485.1). GTDB lineage: Bacteria > Patescibacteriota > Minisyncoccia > Minisyncoccales > GWA2-38-27 > JAUWYA01. The sequence continues at coordinate 49,937 of CAZOVC010000003.1, read as the reverse complement.
ACTTTTATATTTCTTAGCTTGGATAGATATCAAGGTACGATAGAAACAAACTACCATTAATATTTTTTGGGCTTCCTGTAACTGGTGAAAGCTTAAAAATCTGGTAAACTAAACTGAATTGGGCGATAAGCTTTACTATAACAATAAAAGAGGGGGTTGATGATCTGGTGAATGGGTTTCAGGTGATAGAAGTTAAAGCTCAACATTCAAGAGTGTAGATAGATGTATACTTTCAATTATGAGTTATTATAAAAATATGCATATAAAAACAGAGTACACGCTTTCTTATATTGTTGTAACTTATAACAAGCTGGAATTTTTGCAGGAAGCGATGCCTCGGCTGATAGAAAATCGCCAACCCGGCGAGGAGATTGTCGTTGTGGACGGGGCAAGTACGGATGGATCTGTAGAGTATCTGCAGAAACTGTATGAAGCCGGATATATTGACCAGTTTCTATCCGAGTCGGATGTCGGAGAAGCACATGCCTGGAATAAGGGCGTGCTTATGGTGCGTGGGGAGTTCATCAAATTGATTACGGACGATGATGTATTTCACTATCCTATGATCCAGAAATGCAAGGAATTTATGCAGAGACATCCTGAAATAGATGTGCTTAGTGGAGGTATAGCTGGTACTCACATTGATAATATAGAAAACATCGCATTTTTTAAAGTTTACGGAGAATACTTTAGAGAGTGGATTGATTCAGGAAAGAAACCGTTTGTTATACAGGGACTACCGTTGATGTTGCGAAGAAAAAGTTTGCCACTCGTTGGATTATTTCACACACTTATGAAATCCGTTGATGGTGAATTCGGGTTTCGTATTTCATTGATAGCCAACTTGGCATATTGTACGTCTGCTGTAGCACTACGAATTGGGAATTCTAAGAGTGTGTGTATGAGATATGCGAAACAACGAAAAATCGAGCTCAAGAGACGAGCCTACTTTTATGGTTGGGATCCACCGGCAAAGATCAAATCTCTTTTCCAGAAAGTAGTGGAAAGAATACGACGACTAACGAAACGTGCAGGACAAAAATTTTTCAGGCTGCTTAGTCCAACCGATATCAATGTCTTGCCAACTGTAGCCAACAGCAAAAAAACAGCGTTACCTGCTAATGCCTTTGAAATTGGCGAAAAATGGCTGAATGTCTATAACGCGGAGCATTCATGCACATTTCTATGCGGTTATAATCATGCTTTGGAGCACAGCCATGATAAACATGATAAAACGGAGCATTAAATATTTTTTAAAAACAATGGGGTATCAGGTATCACGCATTAATTCAGAACAACCGGGACAACGTGAAGCTGGTGAAATCACGATGAGGAGTGCCACCTTGGTCCAACGAATCAAGAGTGTATTGGAACAAAACGATATTATCAAAGTACATGTTGGATGCGGTCCCAGGATTCTCAAAGATTGGATAAACATTGACCTTAAATATACACCCTATGAGAATTACCTGAAATACTACGGGGACAAATACTACCCTAAAGAAATTATAGGAGATAAGTCAGACCTATATATTTTTGATGTAACGAAACGTGGATTGCCACTTCTAGATAATTCCGTTAATGTCATTTTTCATGAGGACTTTATAGAGCATTTGGATCAAAAAGGGCAAATAATATTTCTGGCCGAAGCTCTCCGAGTTTTAAAAAAAGGGGCAATTCATAGAATTAATACGCCCAATCTCATTATATCCATGCGTGATGATTCTAATTTTTTAAAAGGTGCAAGTGGTGTTTATATTGATGAGTGGAACAAACATAAACATCTAAATGTTTTTACCCACTCATTATTGAGAGAATTAGCATTATTAATTGGTTATTCTAAGGTTATATTTAATGGAAGAGATCAAAGTATTTCAAAATTAATACCCATTGAATATCGTCCCGCTCCAACTAGCCGTTGTCGCAGTAGACACAGAAATATATTTGCAGATTTAATAAAATGAATATATATTCTTTAAGAGATTTAAATAGAGGGGTTATATTAATTTCAAATTAGATAAACAACATTTAAACGCTATCAATGCCTACAGAGATAATTATTCAAAGAGTTTCAATATTTAATTGGTTAGATAAAGATATAAAATAGAAAAGAGATGCATAGAATGAATAAAAAAATTGTGAGTTGGGTTGTAAAAATTTTAGGGAGAGATTGGAGTCTAACTCTCATAAAATCTTTGGTTTTTGGGAAGGATTTAGCTCGGAATGTAATAGATTTTTCTCAGAAGATTAATGAATTAATAAATAAATCAATTAAATGTCCTAAAATTAAATCTAAATTATGCAATTTACTAAATATACAGAAGAGTAAAACTATAAAATTAATGCAGATAGGTAAATCAAAATGGACGAGAAGTGATTTAAAGAGCAAATTAAAAGAATTTTCCGAACTTTATAAAAATAGACCTATTAAAGATAATTATTGGGGGATGAAATCCCCACATATGTTTTCAGCGTGGTTTGCCATACAATTTTTAAAACCAAAATGTATTATAGAAAGTGGGACTTGGAAAGGGCAAGGTACTTGGTTTTTTGAAAAAGCGGCTCCAAATGCAAAGATCCATTCTATAGATATTGATTTAGGACTAAGAGAATATATTTCCGAGAAAGTAATTTATCATAACATAGATTTTTTTGATATAGATTGGAATGATATACCAAAAGAAAAAACCTTATGTTTTTTTGATGACCATCAAGACGTTGTGGAAAGAGTAAAATTTGCCAAAGAAAATGGATTTAAAATGTTGATGTTTGAAGATAACTATCCTCCATGCCAAGGTGATTGTTATAGTCTTAAAAAGGCTTTTGCAACAAAGGGGGGTGAAGATGCTGACTATCTAAAAGATGTTTTAAAAGTATACTACGAATTCCCACCTGTATTAAAATCAGAAAGAACGAGATGGGGTGATAAATGGGATGATAAAAAGTATCCAACACCTGAACCTCTCTATAAAAATGTTGAAAATGAGTATTTACAAGTTTATTTTGATGAATTAATCCATTATACCTGGATATGCTATGTAGAATTAAAATGATATTTGAGAATAAACTAAAAAAAAATTTATTGGTAATAATAAAATTATATTTTAGAAAATGAAACTAAGAAAACTTTACTGGGGGATTAAAAAAGGATTTAAGATTCATAAGGTTAAGAATTTAGAAAAATTAGGCACTGATTATGGGGGTTGGATTATTCCAACAGAACTTATAGATGTTTACTCAATTTGTTACTGTGTTGGTGCGGGAGAAGACATCAGCTTCGATTGTGAATTAGCTGATCGGTTTGGGTGCAGAGTTTATATTTTTGACCCAACACCAAGAGCTAAAAAGCATTTCCAAGAATTCAAAAAAACAATACTGCAAGGTAAAAAAATGAAAATTAATAATATTGATAATCTATATTATAATATAGATTCGGAAAAATTACCCTTACTCCATTATTTTGATTATGGGATTTGGTCAAAGACAGGGGTAAAAAAATTTTTCGTTCCTAAGAATTCCAAACATATCTCACATTCTATTCTAAATTTACAAAAAACAAATAAATATTTTGAAGCCGAATGTAAAAGCTTGTCTCAAATAATGAAGAGGCTTAATCATAAGAAATTAGATCTGCTAAAGCTTGATATTGAGGGCGCAGAACATGAGGTTATTAAATCACTTGTTCAAGATGATTTAGATATCAAATTAATTTGCGTAGAATTTGACGAAAAGAAAAAAATGCAAAATACTATCAAAAATTTGTTGAAACATAATTATATTATGATAGCAAAAAAAGGGGAGTCAGATTACACTTTTTTAAGAAAAGACATCTATGAACAATTTATATAATAAATAAAGAAATAATAAATAAATGAAAATTTATATATTACCCATAGACAAAATTTTTCAGCCGGGTTCGGTTCCTTTTAGATATCCTATTTATAGCAAAGATTACGGAATGGAGCAAGATTTCCTTATCTATTTGTTAAAACATCAAGAATTAAGGGTAAGTAAGCCGGAAGAATCAGATTGGCATTATCTTCCTATTTTTTGGACTAATTGGCATATTAATCATGATTATGCTAAAACCGGATTAGCTGAGCTTCAAAGAGAAGTTAAAAGAGTTATTTTAGATGATAAAAAGACTTTTACTGTTTCTCAGTATGCGCTGGGTCCTTTGGTTGATATGGGTAAAACCGTTCTTTTTCTTTCTTCTCGTCAATCTGAGAAAGGCATTGATATTCCTTTACTTTCTCCTTTTTATAAAGAAATAGATCATTTGCTCAATAAAAAATATTTAGCTGGTTTTATCGGTTCTTTTAAAAATCACCACATTCGAAAAAAGATGTTTAAGGAGTTAAGCTCCCGAAAAGATGTTTATATATCTGATTCTAGCAAATTAACAAGAAGGGCTATTGCTAAGTTGGTGTGTAATGAAAAAAGGTTTGTTAAAAACATTTTGGAAAGCTATCTTGTTCTTTGTCCTAGAGGCGTTGGAGGAGATTCATTTCGATTTTATGATGCAATGCAACTCGGCGTAGCACCATTTTTGATTGGCGATATAGATACGCGACCATTTAAGAAATTTATTGACTGGAATAAAATTAGTTTGTATTCAAATAAAGTAAAAGGATTAAATCAATTATTGGATTCGTTCAACAATTCTGATTTACTGGCAATGGGTAAAGAGGCACAAGTAGTTTGGGAAAATCAGCTTTGCTACCAAAAGTGGTGTCCTTTAGTTATTAAAGAATTAAAAAATGTTTATGATTAGTTTCTTTATCCCAGTTTATAATTATCAGAACTTTATCCGGGAGTCAGTCAAATCAATTATGGAAGGGAATTTTGAACAGGGCGACGAATTAATTATTGTTAATGATTGTTCAACTGATAATACAGCCCAGGTTTTAGAGGAATTAAAAAGAGAGTATCCAGCAATAAAAGTTATAACTCATCTTAGAAATAAAGGAGAATCATCGGCTCGGAACACAGCAATCGAAAACGCAAAAAACCAAATTTTGTTTTCTTTAGATGCTGATAATCTTTTAGTCCCAGGAAGCATTAAAAAATTAAAGGATTTTTTGATTAGATCTGATGCTGATGTTGTTGCTTTTCAAGAGCTTTACTATTTTCAAAAAGATATAAGAAAAGTTACTAAAAAATGGAGGTTTGAGTCAAAAGAGATATTTCTAGAAGACTATTTTTCTGGTGAAGAAAATCCAGGATATAGCGGGAATTATATGTTTACCAAAAAAAGCTGGGTAAGGGCTGGTGGATATCCGGAAGGAATTTGGCTAGGTTCTTGGGGATTTGGTTTTCGCCAGCTGGCAACTGGTTCCAAGATGGTGGTTATGCCTAATTCTTATTATTATCATCGTCACGGCCATGAATCAAACTGGATTAAAAAATACAGACAAGGGAAAACCTCTTTAACAGCTCTTCAGGTTTTAATTCCTTTTTTAGACTTAATTAATAAGGAAGATCTTGATTACATTATGAGTTCTAAGGATAGATATGTTTGGTTCAACAGACTTAAGGAGCATCCAATTAGATTAGTTGGAAAACCAGCCAGAAAGATAAGCTTTTATAAAAAATCAAAAGCTAGGATGAATAGATTATTTAGAAATTTAAAGGTTCAAAATATTTCAAAACTAGAAGAATTTTACAAATCCTTTAAAAATTATAGGAATTTAGCTAATGCAGAAAAGCTTAAAATACATGATTTTTATCTACGAGTTAATGATAATACATTGACGACTTCTTTTGATCCACATTATTTTTATCAAGGCGTTTGGGCATTTAGAAAAATAAAAGAAAGCAGAGTTAAAAATCATGTTGATGTTGGGTCTGAACTTAGATGGGTTGGATTATTAAGCACTATTGCAAAAGTTACTTTTATAGATATTAGACCGTTAAAGGCAAGTTTAAAAGATTTAATAGCAAAGAAAGGCGATATATTAGACATGCCTTTTGAAAATAATTCAATAGATTCTTTATCTTGTCTTCATGTCGCAGAACATGTTGGTTTGGGAAGATATGGCGACCGTTTAGATCCTTTAGGAACTAAAAAAGCATGTAAAGAATTATCCCGAATTTTAGCAGTTAATGGAAATTTATACTTTTCAGTTCCTGTTGGGAAAGAGAGAACATGTTTTAACGCTCATAGAATCCACGATCCAGAAACTATTATTAAATATTTCGCCGACTTAAAATTGAAAGAGTTATCTAGTGTGAATGATAGAGGAGAATTTATTGAAAATATTAATATAAATCTTCTAAAAAATTCTAAATATGCTTGTGGATTATTTTTGTTTACAAAGTAAATGTATTTGACTTTTTAAAAATAAAAATTGGTGCCAAAACAATGAAAATTCTTTATATAGCAAAGAAATATGATTATGGTGATCCTAAAAGAGGTTTTAGTTTTGCTCACTATAATTTTTATGATTCTTTAATAAAAATGAACAATAAACAGCATCAGGTAGTTTACTTTCCTTTTGATGAAATAATGCTTGAGAATGGACGTGATGCAATGAACAAAATGTTGATTGAGAGAGTTTTTCAAGAAAAACCGGATTTTTGCTTTTTTTGTATTTCTTTTGATGAGATAAAAAAAGAAACAATAAGAGAAATTACTAATAAAAGCATGGCTATAATCTTGAACTGGTTTACTGACGATCATTGGAGATTTGATAATTTTTCTAAGTATTGGGCATTTTATTTTAATTGGATATCAACCACTGATTCTCAAGCAGTAGAGAAATATTATAAAATTGGCTATAGAAATGTGGTTAAAACTCAATGGGCTTATAACCATTTTTTGTATAAACCCTTAAACCCCGCTAGAGGTTCTACAGATAAAGAGAAGATTCAAAGAGAAGGTGTCTCTAACGGGGTAAATTTACCAAAAATTTATGATGTTAGTTTTGTAGGAAAACCTCACGGGAATCGAAAGAAAATTATTAAGAGGATCAAGAAAGCTGGCATAGATATAAATTGTTGGGGCAAGGGCTGGCCAAACGGAAGAATTTCTCAAAAAGAAATGATAAAAATATTTTCCCAAAGCAAAATTAATCTTAATTTAACTAAAAGTTCTAGTGTTTACTTTTTGAAATCAATTGTTAAGATATTTTTGAAAAGAAGAAGCGATAAGTCAATCAAAATTGATAGACCTCATTATTGGTTTGGTAATTTTAAATCCATTTTAGGAAAAAGACGAGAACAGATCAAGGGCAGAAATTTTGAAGTTCCGGGATGTGGTGGTTTTTTATTAAGTGGTTATGGTGATAATTTAGGAGATTATTACCAAATTGATAAAGAGATTGTCTGTTACAAAAATATTAATGAACTTATTGAAAAAATAAGGTATTATTTAGAGCACGATGAGGAGCGGGAAAAGATTGCAATGGCTGGTTATCAACGGACATTAGGAGAGCACACCTATGAGAAAAGATTTGAGCAGATATTTAAAACAATTGGTTTAATATCATGAGGTATTCACCATCAATTTCTATAATTTTGTCAACTTGGAATGGAGCAGAATTTTTGAGTAAGTCAATTGAAAGTGTTCTGGAGCAAACTTACAAAAATTTTGAATTCATTATTGTTGACGATGGCTCTACTGATAGAACACCGGAGATTTTAAGAGATTACGCAAAAAGAGACCCTCGGATTAAGATAATTACTAATGACGAAAATATTGGTTTAACTAAATCTTTAAACAAGGCAATAAGAGTAGCTCATGGTAAATATATTGCTCGTCAAGATGCTGATGATATTTCTTTACCTCAAAGATTGGAAAAACAGATTGAATATTTATTAAATCATCCGGAAATCAAAGTTTTAGGCACTTTTGGTTATTTAATAGCTCAAGAGGCAAAAATTTTAGGAAAAGAAATTGTGCCTGTTTCCTCTCAAGCAATAAAAAAAACTCTTATTAAAAGGAATCCTTTTATTCATAGTTCAGTAATGATAGAAAAAGAAATCATAGATAAGATAGGGAGGTATAATGAAAGATTCAAAACTAGTCAGGACTATGAACTATGGTTTAGAATTTTAAGAGTTGCCAGAGGACAAAACTTACCTTTATTTTTAGTAAAAAAAAGATATCGACCTACGATGATTTCTTTTAGTAAGAATAAAGAACAGCTAAAATATATGCTTTTTCTCCAAAGAGAAGCTATAAAAAGAGGAGGTTATTCAGAGTTTTATTATATTTATTTTTTGAGAACTTATCTTTCTCTTAAATGCCCTTTGTTTTTTAAAATATTTTTAAAAAGATATTTTTCAAAAAAGAGAAATGTTCTTAAAAAAATATGAAGATTTGTTATATAACTAGTATAGACACTACAATAAAATTTATATTGTTTAGTCAAATAAAATTTCTCAAGAGAGAGGGTTATGATGTTTGCGCTGTTTGTTCTTCTGGAAAATGGATAAAAGACATCGAGAAAGAGGAGATGAAAGTAAAAACTATAAAATTTAAAAGGAAAATTAGTCCTATTTCTGATTTAATTGTCCTTGTTAGGTTGTTTTTTTATTTTAAAAAAGAGAAATTTGATATTATTCATACTCATACTCCGAAACCCGGTTTACTTGGTCAGTTGGCTGCTAAAATGGTTGGTGTTTCCATAATTGTAAATACTATTCACGGTTTTTATTTTCAAAAAGAAGATTCTTTGATGAAAAGGAAGTTTTTTATTTTAATAGAAAAAATAGCAGCAAAGTGTTCAGACCTTATTTTTTTCGTAAATAAAGAAGATATAGAAACAGCAATTAAAGAAAAGATTTGTAAGCGTGATTTGATTAAATATTTTGGTGGAGGGATTGATATAGAACGATTTAGTCTCGAAAGATTTTCTGAAGAATTTATTTTAAGCAAAAAAAAGCAGCTTGGCATAAATCCAGATGCCAGGGTTATTGGAATTGTTGCTAGATTAGTTGAAGAAAAAGGATATTTAGACCTTTTTAGGGCCTTTAGAAAAGTTCTTAATAAATTTCCCAATACTTTGCTTTTAGTGATTGGGTCCGAAGAACCTGAAAAAGGAGATGCTATAGATCCTAACATTGTTAGAAGATATAGTATACAAAACAATGTTATCTTTTTAGGAGAAAGAGAAGATGTGGATGAACTTTATGCTTTAATGGATATTTTTGTTTTACCATCGTACCGAGAGGGACTAGGTATTTCAATTATTGAGGCATCTGCTATGGAGAAATCAGTAATAACTACTGATATTAGAGGATGTCGAGAAGTAGTGGAAAATGGTGAAACCGGAATTTTAATTCCAACAGGAAATCCAGAAAAATTAGCAGAAGCTATTTTTTATTTGTTTAATAATCCAGAAAAAGCAAGAGAAATGGGGAGAAAGGGAAGAGAGAAAGTTTTGAGAGAATTTGACGAAAGAATAATTTTTAGTAGAATAAAAACAGAATATAAGCGATTAATCAGAGAGAAATTATGATTATTAGATTAGCTAATAAAGATGATTGTTCAGGAGTGGCAAAAATTCACGCCCAAGAGATTAAATTAGGGTTTCTTTCAGAATTAGGCGAAAAATTTCTTTTTTATTTTTATTCAGCAATGATTGACTCGCCAAATGCTTTTTTAATAGTAGCTGAGGACAATGGTTCAATTATCGGATTTATAAGCGGCTGTATAGATTTAAAGAAATTCTATAGAGGATTTGTCAGAAAATATATTATTAAAATCACTCCAATTTTATTTAAAAAAGTTTTTAATATCAATTCACTGAAAAAAATTTTAGAAACTACAAAATATGCTAAACAGGAAGAAAAAAAATTACCAGAGACAGAGCTTGTTTCATTTGCTGTTTCTTCTCAATTTCAAGGCAGGGGCGTGGCTAAAAAGCTTTTAGATGAATTTTTCTCTAAAATGAGAAAAAATGGAGTGGAACATATAAGAGTAATAGTCGGAGAAGGACTTAAGTCAGCCATAAAATTTTATGAGAAAAACGGTTTTAAGTTTTATTCTAAAAGTTTTGTTCATCAAGATATGCCTTCAAGAATTTATATTTGTAAACTATGAATTATTTGCTTTTTTTAATAATTTTCTTTCTTGTTTCTTTAGTTTTGACTTTTTTGCTTTGGAAAATAGGAGATAGGTATAAAATTTATGATTTGGCCACAAAAGACCTTTTAAAAATTCATCAAAAATCAATCTCTTGTTTAGGCGGTTTAGCAATGATTCTGACTGTGATAATTGTTTTTTCTTTGAAAATGATTCTGGAGAGAAATTTTATTTGGCAGATTTTTGGTATAATGATTGGCGGGGTCTTGATTTTTCTACTTGGTTTTAGAGATGATTTAAAATGGAGAGATAAAGTAAAAATAAAGCCTATTTATAAATTTATATTTCTTATTTTATTTTCTGGATTAAGCGCCTTAATTCTTTTAATAGTTGGGATGAAGGTTGAATTCATTTTAACTTTTGTGTATATTTTTGTCTTAATTAATGCAATAAATTACCAAGACGGAATGGACGGGATTGCTGGTGGAGTAGTAATAATTTCTTTAATTAGTTTTCTTATTTTAAGTAATTTAGTTCTCTTGGGCAGTCCGCTAAACAGCTTAGTTCCTTTGATTTGTTTGGTGTTAATTGGTGCGATTTTGGGATTTTTGATTTTTAATTTCCCGCCAGCCAAAATTTTTATGGGTGATTCAGGCGCTTATTTTTTAGGATTTATTTTAGCTGTTTTGGCAATGATTTTTTCCAAACCATATAGTTTTTCCAGTATTTTGGGGCTAATATTTATTTTAGGCCTGCCTCTTTTTGACGGGATATTTACCAATATCAGAAGATTATTAAAAAAGAAGTCAATATTTTTAGGGGATAGAGAACATTTTTACGATAAAATGATAAATAAAGGATTTTCAATAAGAAAAACAGTTTTCATTTCATATTTTTTGCAAACAATATCAGTTTTATTAGGATTATTAATTTATCTTTATGTGTAAAATTCTTTTATCTCAACCAGATATTACGGATTTGGAAAGAAAAGCGGTTCAAGAAGTTTTAGAAACTACTATATTAAGCTTAGGTCCAAAAGTTGAAGAATTTGAAAAAAAGATTGCTGAATATGTTGGAAGAAAATATGCAATAGCAGTAAATAATGGAACATCTGCTTTGCATTTGATAATTAGGGCTTT
>CAZOVC010000003.1:0-38668 GCA_964583485.1 uncultured Candidatus Saccharibacteria bacterium | reverse complement strand
ATGCAATAGCAGTAAATAATGGAACATCTGCTTTGCATTTGATAATTAGGGCTTTAGATATTAGAGATAATGATGAAGTGATTACTACTCCCTTTTCCTTTATTTCATCTTCAAATTGTATTTTATATGAAAGAGCCAAGCCGGTTTTTGTAGATATTGATCCCCAAAGCTTGAATATTAATACTTCAAAGATTGAAAAGAAGATTACCAAAAAGACAAAAGCAATTTTAGCTGTAGATGTTTTTGGATATCCAGCAGATTGGAATGAGCTAACAAGAATTGTTAAGAAATATAATCTTTATTTAATTGAGGATTCAGCTGAAGCATTAGGTTCAGAATACTTGTCCCCACACCAAAATTTTGGTGGTGGGGGTAAAGGCAAAAAATGCGGCAGTTTTGGAAATGCGGCAATTTTTAGTTTTTTTCCTAATAAACAAATTACCACTGCTGGCGAGGGCGGAGTAGTTTTAACCGATAATAAAGAGATTTCTGATTTTTGTTATTCAGTAAGAAATCAGGGAAGAAGGCAGGATAATAATAAATGGCTTGAGCATATTCGTTTGGGTTATAATTACAGAATGCCGGAAGTTTGCGCAGCAATGGGCATTGTCCAATTGCAGAGAATAGAAGAGGTTTTGAAAAAGAGGGCCAAGGTTGCTTCTTTATATAATGAAAAATTAAAAGATTTTGAAGAAATTGAGCTTCCTAATAATATGAGCAGTTGGTTTGTTTATGTTATTAGATTGAATGAGAAATACGAGCAAGAAGATAGAGATAGAATAATTAGAGAAATGAGGGAGAGGGGGATTGAGTGCTCAAATTATTTTTATCCTATTCATCTTCAACCATATTACAAAAAAAGGTTTGGGTTTAAGCAGGGTGATTTTCCAAATTGTGAATATGTTTCTGAAAGAACTATTGCTTTGCCTTTTTATAATAATTTGCAGGAAGAACAAATTGATTATATAGTTGAAACACTTAAAAAAATAATAAAACAATGAAAAAGCAAACACTTATTTTTTTAATTGCCGATATTTTATTAATCAGCTTGGCTGTTTTATTGGCTTTTCTTTTGCGATTTGATGGAATAATTCCTGCTCAATATTTAGACCAGGGAACTTTGCAAACAATGATTTTCTTGGCTTTGCTTTTTTGCTTGCCGATTTTTTATTATTTCGGTCTCTATTCTTTTTCCTGGTCTTATGTGAGCGCCGATGAACTTATTTCTTTGGCTAAAGCTGTTATATTAAGTTTTGGTTTTTTTACTGTTTCATTTTTTATTTTAAAAAACTTTCAAAGCTCCCCTAGATCTACTCTTTTTATCAGTTATTTCCTTATTTTTATATTCTGCGGAGGAATCCGTTTTGCCAAAAGAGTATATTTACAAACTTCTAATAAAAGAAAAACGAAACAAGAGAAAGAAAAAACTCTGATTGTAGGAGCTGGTGATGCTGGTGAACAGATTTTAAGGAGTATTTTGACTTCAAGCGGTTCTTACTTGCTTTTGGGTTTTGTTGATGATAATTCTGCGAAACAGGGAGCAATTATTCATGGATTAAAAGTTTTAGGCAGAATTAGCGATATTCCTAAAATAGTTAAAGAAAAACAAATAGAACAAATGATTATTGCTTTGCCTTCAGTTGGTTCCCAAACTATTAAAAACGCTGTTTTAATGGGAAGAAAAGCAGGCCTTAGGAAAATTAAAATTGTTCCTCCTTTAGCAGAGATTATTAACGGTCAAGTTTCTATTAGACATCTTAGAGAAATTCAACTTGAAGATTTATTGGGAAGAGAACAAGTTATCTTGGATATGCAGCCGCTTCAAAACTTTATTAATGACAAAGTAGTTCTAATAACCGGAGCCGCTGGTTCTATCGGCTCTGAATTATCAAGGCAAGTAGCTAAATTTAGACCTTCTCTGCTTTTGTTATTAGACCAAGATGAAACCGGCATATTCAATATTTCAAAGAAGCTAAGTTCCATTCAAGAGCTTAATTTCTTGCCAATTAAATCTTTGATAACTGATATTAGAGATGAAGAAAAAATAAATCATATTTTTGAACAATTCAAGCCAAACATAGTTTTCCACGCTGCTGCTTACAAGCACGTTCCTTTAATGGAAAGGCAGGCAGATGAAGCAGTGAAGAATAATATCTTTGGCACAAAAATTGTTGCTGAAGCAGCCTTAAAATATGGGATAGAGAAATTTGTTTTTATTTCTACTGACAAATCAATTAATCCAACGTCTATAATGGGGGCAACAAAAAGAGTAGGAGAGATGATTTGTCAATTATTAAACCAAAAAAACAATACAAAGTTTATTTCAGTTCGTTTTGGCAATGTTTTAGACAGCAGGGGAAGTGTAATTCCAATTTTTAAGGAACAGATAAAAAAAGGAGGGCCAATTGAGGTTACTCATTCTGAAATGAAAAGATATATAATGGTTAATTCAGAGGCAGTGCTTTTGGTAATGCAGGCAGGTTCAATTGGCAAAGGCGGAGAAGTTTTTGTCTTAGATATGGGAAAACCTATAAGCATTCTGGATTTGGCAAAAGAATTAATTCGGCTTTCTGGATTTGAACCAGATAAGGATATTCCTATTGTTTTTACAGAGCCAAGGCCTGGCGAAAAGTTTTTTGAAGAAATTTTAACAGCTGAAGAAGGAACCATAGCTACTCAAAATAAAAATATTTTTATGGCTCGGCTTTCAAAAGTTAATGAGATAGAATTAGATGAACAATTAGAAAAATTAAAAATATTTGCGCGTCAAAACAATCAAGAAGAAATAATTAACATTTTAAAAAAACTTGTGCCATCATATAATAAATGATAGAATAAAGAAATATGAACCCCCACACCAAACAAACCCTCACACCAAAATTTGGTAGTGAAGGACAAACACATACTTCGTATTTTAGTGTCAAAGGCACTAGTGTTTGTTATGGTGTGGGGGTGAAGAAATTTGTTTTCATCATTAGTTTAATTTTACTCTTAGGCATAGCAGTTAGTGTAAGCGCTGATACTGTTGGGGAAAAACAGGTTTTTTATGTTGACCCGTCTTATGATTTGTCAGAAAGACAAGAATTAACAGCTATTTTAGTAAAAAAAACCTCCAAACTTTATTTTTATGTTGATGAAAAATGGTGGAACTTTACGCCTCAAAACGAAATTTATCAGGCCTTAAGCAGTTTAGGACAGGAATTTGATAATAAGATTTACCCCATTCTTACTTCTACTTTTGGTCCAGAATGGAATCCAGGAATTGACAAGGATTCTCAAATAACTATTTTAATTCATCCAATGAAAGAAAGCGCTGGTGGATATTTTCGTTCTAATGATGAATATTCTAAACTTCAGATTTTTGACTCTAATGAAAGAGAAATGATTTATCTTAATGCAGAACACATCAGAAGTCCTTTGGCTAAAAGCTTTTTAGCCCATGAATTTACTCATTTAATTACTTTTCATCAAAAAGAAAATACCTACGGCGTTATCGAGGAAATTTGGCTTAATGAAGCCAGGGCAGAATATGCCCCCACTTTAATTGGTTATGATGATTATAAAGAAAGTAATTTAGAAAGAAGGATTCAAATTTTTTCTGATAATCCTTCTGATTCAATAATTGATTGGCAAAACACAAAATATGATTATGGAGCTATAAGTCTTTTTATTCAATATTTAGTTGACCATTATGGGATTGAGATTTTAATTGATTCTTTGCATTCTCCAGAAACTGGCATTAAAAGCATAAATTATGCTTTGGAAAAAAATGGTTTTGAGGAAAACTTTTCTCAGATTTTTTTGGATTGGGTAATTGCTGTTTTAGTTAATGACTGTAACTATGGCAGCAAATATTGTTACAAGAGCCCTAATCTTAAGAATTTTCATGTTACATCCAAAATTAACTTTCTGCCTTTAACAGGAGAAAGCATGTTAACTATTGGAGATGTAACAAAGAATTGGAAAGGTAATTGGTATAAGATTATTGGAGGCAGCGGAAATTTAAAATTAGAATTTATCAGTAATTCCGCTGAATTTTTTGAAGTTCCTTATATTATTAAGAATCGGAGCGGGAACTATATTATTGATTTCCTTAAAATACATGGTTCGCAGGGAGAAATTTATATTAAGGATTTTGGAACAGAAATTATCTCTCTTTTTATTATTCCAGTAGTAAATAAATTAGATAGCGATTCTTTTTATTCTTTTTCCTGGTCTGTTTCAATTGAAAGACCTGAAGAAGAAGATAATCTAATTAATAATTTGTTAGCCAGGATTGAGTTTTTGAAAGCTGAAATCGCTAAAATAAGGGTAAAGATAATTGCTATTTTAAATAAAGAAGATAAAAAGCCATTGCCAGAACCAGCATCATGTAGTTTTAACACCAACTTATATTATGGATTGAACAGCGAAGATGTTAAATGCCTTCAGAACTTCTTAAAATCACAAGGCCCGGATATTTATCCCGAAGGTCTGGTTACTGGAAACTTTCTTTCTCTTACCAAATCAGCTGTAATTCGTTTTCAGGAGAAATATGCTCAGGATATTTTAATTCCACTGGACTTGACAAATGGCACTGGCTTTGTCGGACTCAAAACTCGAGCCAAAATCAATCAACTCTTGACAAAATAGATTAAATTTGCTAATATTAAAACAGTGGGTGTTCCGTTTAACGGGATCCCATCTGAGTCGGTAAAAGCCCCTGTTTTACAGGGACTTTTGCTTGCCCTCACACCAAATTCATTTGGTAGTGATGGGCTTTTTTTTATTGATTTATTTTTTAAAATGATTTAAAATATAATTGAGTCGGGAGGCTGCCACCCACTAAAGACTTAGTATTGGGGTTAACGCTCCCGGCTTTTTAAAAATGGATATAAAAGAAAATATTTCATTAGCAAAACACACTACTTTTAAAATTGGCGGACCTGCCAGATATTTTTGTATTGCTAAAAGCAAACAGGATTTAATCAAAGCAGTCAAAAAAGCAAAAGAGTTTAATCTGCCCTTTTTTATTTTAGGAGGAGGAAGCAATGTTTTAGCTCTTGACGAAGGTTTTAGTGGTTTAGTTATTAAAATTAAAAATTCTAAATTAAAAATTAAAAATTGTAATCTTCATGCTGAAGCAGGAATGAAATTAGAGGATTTAGTAAAGTTATCTGCAAGAGCGTCGTTAACTGACCTAGAGTGGGCAGCTGGAATTCCAGGCACAGTTGGCGGAGCTGTTTATGGCAATGCTCAGGCATTTGATATAAAAATGTCTGATATTATAAAAAGTGTAAAAGTTTTAAATGTTAAAACTTTAAAGATTAAAAATTTATCAAAAAAGCAATGTCAATTTTCAGCTAAAAATAGTATTTTCAAAAAAAACAAAAACTTAATAATTCTTTCTGTTGTATTGAAAATAAAAAAGGGAAATAAAGAAAGAATTCAAAAAGAAATTAAAGAACATTTGAATCTTAGAAAACAAAGACATCCTTTGAATTATCCTTCAGCTGGTTCTATTTTTGTTAATAAAACAGGAGGAGCTTCTTCATCTTATTTGATTGAGAAAACCGGGCTAAAAGGAACAAAAAAAGGAGGAGTTAAAGTATCTGAAAAACATGCTGGTTTTATTGTTAACACTGGCAGTGCTAAAGCTCAAGATATTTTGGACTTAATAAAACTAATCAAACAAAAAGTAAAAGCCAAATTCGGAATAACTTTGAAAGAAGAGATTCAAATAATTAACACTTGACACGCTTTTTAAAAGTGCGAAAATAAAGTAATATAGTTTTTAATTTTTTTTCGCAAATAGGGTCGACTATTTGAATGAAATTTTTAAAAATGATTTGCTCAATAAAATTTTTATTGAGTTTAATCTAAATAAATGCCTAAGAAAAAAAAAGCAAAGAAGAAGAAAAAGAAGTAAGGAAATTCTTCTTACCCCGCCTTCTAATTATGGCGGGGTTTTGTTTTTGCGAGAAATGGGTATAATTAAACTATGCAAAAACTTTATTGTTATGTTGATGAAACAGGGCAAGATACTGAAGGAAAGTTATTTTTGGTTTCGGTAGTAATAACCGAAAAAGAACAACAAGAATTACGAAAGAAATTGGAAACAATAGAAAAAAAGACTAAAAAGAGATTTAGCAAATGGATTAACAGCAAAAAAGATATAAAACAAAAGTATCTTCAGAACATTATTGAGAGTAATTTTTTTAGAAATAAAATATTCTTTGCAAAATACACCCAAACTAAAAATTATACAGAAGCTACCATTGTGGCTATTGCCAAGGCCATTTCAAAACAAGCCCCAAAAGAATACGAAGTAAATATTTACATTGATGGTTTATCAAGAACTGAAAGGAGAAAATTTGCCTCGGGATTACGAAAATTAAGAATTAAAGTAAGAAAAGTAAGAGGAGCTAGAGATCAAAGTGAGATTTTTATTAGATTAGCTGATGCTATCGCGGGTTTTGTAAGAGATTATTTAGAAGGAGAAAAATACGCTCAAGATTTTTATCAGAGGGCAATTCAAAGAGGAGTTATTCAAGAAGTTAAATAAAAAACCCACATCCCAAAAGGGAGAGGTGGGAACAGCCTATTTCCAATAAATTAGAACACCCACCCATACGGGCAGTATTCGGCTACTATTTATTTTATTATAGCAAACCAAGAAACCCTGTCAAGGGTTGACAAATTATATCAGTATGATATAATGTAGGTAGAAAATAAATAGCACATTTCATCTAAAAAACCAAGAAAGGAAAGTGTAAAGATGAGATCAAAAGATATTAAAAATCCCAGAGATTTTTGCGAAAGGGTTTTTATAGGAAGTCCTAATGGGATAGAAATTATCTCTGAGGAAGAACATGAGCGTAGGTTGAACAGGGATGCAATGGAGAGAGGCGGAACGATTAGAATAAAGAATCGGGGAAAGCCAGTTCATTCTTAAACTAAAAAGAGCTCTTTCGAGAAATGTGAGCCGTTTGATTTATACATCAGCGGCTTTTATTTTTTGGGAAAATAGGTATAATAGGAATATTATGAGCATTATCAGGAAAATTTTTGGGGATGCGAATGAGAAATATCTAAAAAAGATTGAACCACTGCTTCATAAAATAAATTCTCTTGAATCAAAATTTGAGAAGTTTTCAGATGTGCAATTAAAAGAAAAGACAAATGAGTTTAAACAAAGATTAAGAAAGGGAAAGAAATTAGATGATATTCTTCCAGAAGCGTTTGCTTTGGTTAGAGAGGCCAGCAAAAGAACTCTTAACCAGCGGCATTTTGATGTTCAGCTAATTGGAGGGATAGTTTTGCATCAAGGCAAAATTGCTGAAATGAAAACTGGCGAGGGAAAAACCCTGGCTGCTACATTGCCGGTTTATCTGAATGCTTTGTCTGGGAGCGGAGTCCATGTCGTGACAGTTAATGATTATTTGACTCAAAGGGATACTATCTGGATGGGACAGATATATGACTTATTGGGGCTTAGTATTGGCTGCGTAACTCATGATGCGGCATATTTGTATGATTCTGAATTCAAAGAGAAAGATAAAACTAGAGACGAACTCGGAAGTTTTAAAGTTATTGAAGATTTTCTACGTCCTGCGCTTCGGAAAGAGGCCTATCTGGCTGATATTGTTTACGGCACCAATAATGAGTTCGGCTTTGATTATTTGAGAGATAATATGGTTTATGATTTAAAAGAGAAGAACCAGCGAGATTTTCATTATGCTATTGTTGATGAGGTGGATTCAATTTTAATTGATGAAGCTAGGACACCTTTAATTATTTCTGCTCCTAGCGGAGAAACAACTGAAAAATATTATCAATTTTCTAAAATAGTTGAACAATTGAAAAAAGACGAAGATTATGAAATTGATGAAAAAACAAAAGCAGCGCCTCTCACTGAAAACGGTCAAAACAAAATTGTTGGTTGGCTTGGGTCTGATCCCTGGGCTGAAAACGATATTGCTACTACCCACCAAATAGAATCTGCCGTGAGAAGCAAAATCTTTTTTATAAAAGACAAAGATTATGTAATTAAAGATGGCCAAGTTATTATTGTTGATGAATTTACTGGTCGTCTAATGCCGGGCAGAAGATGGTCAGGCGGACTTCATCAGGCAGTTGAGGCAAAAGAAGGAGTAAAGGTTCAGCAGGAATCAAGAACTTTTGCTACCATCACTTTTCAGAACTATTTCCGTATGTATGATAAATTAGCAGGAATGACCGGAACAGCGGCAACGTCTGCTGAAGAGCTTGATAAAGTTTATAAATTGGAAGTAATAATTGTTCCTACTAACAAAGTTTTAATAAGAAAGGAGCTGCCTGATAGGATTTACAAAAACTTAAATGGGAAGTTTGAAGCAGTAGTCAAAGAAATTAAAGCAAGGCATGAAAAAGGACAGCCAGTTTTAGTAGGAACTGTTTCTATTGAAAAAAATGAATATTTAGGCAAGCTTTTGGAAAGAGAAGGCATTCCTCACCAGATTTTAAATGCTAAACATCATGAAAAAGAAGGAGAAATCATTGCTCAGGCAGGCAGGTATGGAGCAGTAACTATAGCAACCAATATGGCCGGCAGAGGGGTAGACATTATTTTAGGCGGAAACCCGCCAGATTTGGAAGAACAGAAAAAAGTTATTCAATCTGGAGGGCTTCATGTTATTGGAACTGAAAGGCATGAAGCAAGAAGAATTGATAATCAGTTGCGCGGAAGGTCAGGCCGGCAGGGCGATCCTGGTTCTTCTCAATTTTTTGTTTCCTTGGAAGATGATTTAATGAGGATTTTTGGCGGAGATAGAATAAAGACATTAATGGAAACTATGAAGATTCCTGAAGATCAGCCAATAGAAGCAAGAATGATTTCCAAAGCGATTGAATCAGCTCAATCAAAAGTTGAGGGAATGAACTTTGATGCGAGAGAGCATATTTTAGAATATGATGATGTAATGAATAAGCACAGAGAAGTATTTTATAAAAAAAGAAAAGAAGTGCTGGAAAAATCTCAAGATAGCTTACGACCTTATATGTTAGAAATAATAAAAAAATCAGGTTTTTCAGAAAAGGATTATGATAAAAGAGAAAAAGAAGTAGGCCAGGAGAATATGCGGAAGATAGAAAAAATTATTTGTTTGCGAGTTCTTGATACTTTTTGGCTAGAGCATTTGGAAAGTATGGCGCATTTAAGAGATTCTGTTCGACTTAGGGCTTATGGCCAGCAGGATCCTTTGGTTGAATACAAATCAGAGGGTCATAAAATGTTCCGGAGATTATTAGAAACAATTGATTTAAGCATTGCCAATGCAATTTTTAAAGCTGAATTGAAAAAACAACCTGCCTTTGCTCCGCTCCGCGGAGCTCCAGTGGGAAAGAAAGACCGTCAAAAAGTCGGTCGAAACCAGCCCTGTCCGTGCGGTTCAAATAAAAAATACAAAAAATGTTGCTGGCCAAAATACGGCTAAGAGATTGACACAGATAAAATAATATACTAAGATATTAAAAACAAGTTCTTTAAAAATTCTAAATTCTATATAAGGAAATAAGATAATGAAAAATACAAGATTTGGCGTTTTAGATAGTGGTATTGAATCCGCAAATTTTGGTGGTACTTTTGGTGGTCTTCTATTTAGTGGCTCATTTAGGCCGACATCTCCAATTAGAAGAACCAAACCGAAGATTGGTAGAAATCAATTCTGTGATTGTGGTTCAGGTAAGAAAGCCAAAAAATGCTGTTGGCCAGGGTAAAGAATCAAGCTCCACATTAAAACCTTTGAGGAGATTAAAAAGAGAATTCATAAGCTAAAGGCTCTGTCATTGAGCCTTTTTATTTTGGGAGAAATGTGGTATAAATAGAATATTGAATAAAATGAGAAAGAATATTTATTTAATTTTTATCGGAATTATTGTGTTGGCGTTTTTGGCTGGGAATTTAAGCTATCCGAAATATCTTAATCAAAGCATTGATTTTTTTAATAATAAGATTGGTTTCGGGTTCCCTCATTTTTGGGATATCCCTTTTAAATTGGGCTTGGATTTGCAAGGAGGAACTCATCTTTTATATGAAGCTGATTTGTCCAGTATTGAGGCCGGAGATTATTCTTCTGCTACGCAGGGTTTAAGAGATATTATTGAAAGAAGAGTTAATTTATTCGGAGTCACAGAGCCAATAGTTCAGACCCAGGAAGCATCTGGCAAGCACAGATTAGTTGTTGAATTGGCTGGAATAAAAGAGCCGGCTGAAGCAATTAAAATGATTGGACAGACCCCGTTTTTAGAATTTAGAGAACAAAGAGCAGAAGAAGAAACTCAGATAATTCTTGATAAACAGAAAGAACTTGAAGGAATGACTTATGAAGAAGCTCAAAAAATAGAGAACTGGCAATTAGCTTTAGAAGATCCTTATTTTAAATCAACGTCTTTGACCGGGAAATATTTGAAAAGAGCTGATTTGACTTTTGACCAACAAACAGGAGCGCCTTTAATTTCTCTTCAGTTTAATAATGAGGGCGCAGATCTTTTTGAACAATTGACTTCCCAAAACGTTGGAAAAATATTGGCTATTTTTATTGATGGAATTCCGATTTCTACTCCTGTTGTTCAGGAAGCAATTTCCGGAGGCAAAGCCCAGATTAGCGGAGATTTTACTGTGGATGAAGCTAAAGAGTTAGTTAGAAATCTTAATGCTGGCGCTCTTCCAGTGCCAATAAAACTAATTTCTCAGCAAACAGTGGGGCCAACTTTAGGAGCTGTGTCTTTGCAAAAGAGTTTAATGGCCGGCCTTCTCGGATTTTTAGCTGTTATTATATTTTTGATAATCTTTTATAGATTCCCAGGATTCTTGGCTTCTTTGGTTTTAGTAGTTTATGTTGTTTTAATTTTAAGTTTGTTTAAATTAATCCCTGTTACATTAACTTTGGCTGGAATTGGAGGGTTTATCTTATCAATTGGAATGGCGGTTGACGCTAATATTCTAATTTTCTCTAGAATGAGGGAAGAATTAAAAGAAGAAAAAAGCTTTACTATTGCTTTGGAAGAGGGTTTTAGAAGAAGTTGGCCTTCAATTCGGGATGGAAATTTAACTACTTTAATTGTGGCTTTGATTCTTTTTGGCCTGGGAACAAGTTTTATTAAAGGATTTGCTTTAACTTTAAGTATTGGAATTTTAGTCAGCATGTTTTCTGCAATATTTATTACCAGAACTTTATTAAGATTATTTGTTAATACAAAAGTAGAGAAATATAATTGGTTATGGAGGTAATATGATAAAATTTACTAAATACAGAAAAATATATTTTGGTTTCTCCGGAGCTTTAGTCATAGCCAGTATTATTGCTTTGATTGTTTTTGGATTAAAGCCAAGTATTGATTTTACTGGAGGAAGTATTCTGGAAATAGAATATGCAGAAGAAAGGATTTCTAATGAAGAGATATCAGGAATGCTAAGTGAGCTTGGTTTAACAAGCGCTTATGTTCAGCCAACTGGAGAAAAGGGAATTATTATTAGAATGAAAGATATTGATGAAGAAATGCATCAGCAAGTTTTATCTGCGCTTTTTCAAGAAACAGGATTGGCTGAAGAAATAAGGTTTGAATCAATAGGCCCGGTGATAGGGCAGGAACTTAAAGATAAAACAAAGATTGTTGTAGCAGTTGCTTTGCTATCAATGATTATATATATTGCCTTGGCTTTTAGAAGGGTTCAAAGGCCTTTGCGCTCTTGGCAATATGGTATAGCCAGCGTTTTCGCTCTTTTCCATGATATTTTAATTCCTTTAGGGATTTTCGCGATTTTGGGAAGGTTTTATGGAATAGAAATTTCTATCCCAGTTATTACCGCCCTTCTTGCTGTTTTAGGATATTCAATTAATAACACTGTAGTTGTTTTTGACAGAATAAGAGAAAATCTTTTAACAGGAGGGGAGACCTTTGGACAAATTGTTGACGCAAGTTTGAATCAAACCCTGGCTCGACAAATTAATACTTCTTTAACTACTTTATTTGTAGCTGGAGCCATCTTCTTTTTAGGCGGGGAAACTTTAAAATACTTTGCTTTGGCATTAATTTTAGGAATTTGCGCCGGCACGTATTCTTCAATCTTTTTAGCAGGCCCTATTTTAGTGGGTTGGTATCATTTCCGTCATAGAAAATGATAGAATAGCACTTTTTAATTAGCTGACAAATTTAAATTTAATCAACACTTTAATATTGCAATTGCAAAGTTAAGGTGTTATGATTAGTTTAATGAGTAAGTATAAATATTATTTTAGAAAACCAAAATCAGAGATTAGTAAAGATATTTTAAAATACTTGTTAATTTCTGGAATTGTTTATATTTCAGCAAGTTCACCTTATTTCACTTTAAATCTAATTAAAAAGATTAAAAAGATTAAAAAGTATAAAAGAAAGAAAGTTTATGATGCTTTTTATAGATTAAAAAGAGAAGGGTGTATAAAGATAGAGAAAAAAGGTTATAATGTTCATATTAAATTGACAGAAAAGGGTAGAAAAAAGGCGAATTGGATGCAGATAAACGAACTAAAAATAAAAAAGCCCAAGAAATGGGATGGTAAATGGAGAATAGTTATGTTTGACATTTCTCAACTTAAAAATTTCTATAGAGAAATTTTTAGGAGCAAACTAAAAGAACTTAATTTTTGCCAGGTTCAAAAAAGTGTTTGGATTTGTCCATATAAATGCAAAGATGAAATAAATTTACTAAAAGATTTTTTAGGATTTACTGATAAAGAAATTCGTTTAGTTGTTTCTTCTGATATTGGTAAAGATGACTGGTTAAAGAAAAAATTTAAAATATAACTAATTATATAACTAATATAACTAATTAAAATATAACTGTAACTGACATTTTAACATTGCGATTACAATGTTAAGGTGTTTTTTTGAAAGAGGTATTGACAAATTTGGGGGATAGGTGTATAATGTAACTAGTGAAAATGAACTAAATTGTACTCGAAAAAGTTAATATAGAAAGGAGCACAGAATGCAGTCCGTTGAGAAAGATGTTAATGTAAATGTAGTAATTCTAAAAAACTCAAGCCAGGTTCTTTTAGTAAAAAACATAGCTAGATGGAAAGAGTTTTCTTCCACTGGTAAAAAATTTTTCAAACCCAGTAAGTGGGGTATGCCTAATGGTAAAAAAGAACCAGGGGAGAACGAAACCGAAACAGCGGTAAGAGAAGCAGGAGAAGAAACAGGTTTCTTGGTTGAGATTGAACCGAGTATAAGGATTGAATATGATGCAGGAGATCATTTGAATGTTACTTTTCTTGGACGTATTGTTGGTGGAGAAATGAAGATTCCTCTCGAAGAAATAATTGATTGCAAGTGGTTTTTCATTCATTCTTTACCATTGATGTATTCTTCTCACTGGAGAAGACTTCGTCAACTTTTAGAGGAGCTTCAAAAGGGGCAGAGGAAATAAGAAATCCTGTGCCCTGTTTTTTTTGTTTTTCTTTATCCCCATTAAAACTCTTGACATTGTTTTTTAAAAATGTTTAAATAGAGAAATAATACGATACCAATGATACTAATGAGCATACTAATGATACGAATAAATAAAAATAATACGAATATTAGTATAATTAGTATGTTATTCGTATATTAGTATCGCTGTATATATGAAATATGATTATCAAAAAATTTGCGCGGATTGCATCAAATGTTTGCCTCAAAGAACAACTGATGTTGTTGAGAGGCGTTTTGGTTTATCAGGACAAAGAGAAACCTTAGAAACTATTGGTCAAAGTTATGGCATTACTAGGGAAAGAGTTCGTCAGATTGAAGTAGAAGGGTTTTCAAAAATTAAGCCAAGAATTAAAGAAAATCAAAAACTTTCTAAATATTTTAAAGGGGTTCTTTCTTCTTTTGGCGGCTTGAAAAAAGAACATGATTTGCTCCAATTTTTAGCGGGAAACGAGTTTCAAAACCATGTTTCCTTTTTATTAACTAATATAGATGGTTTTAATAGAATTCCAGAAGATAATGATTTTTATTCTTTTTGGTCGATTAATAAAGGGGCTGTAAAAAAAGCTCAAAAAGTGGTAAAATCAACTATTAATAGATTTAAAAAAGAAAAGAGAATTTTTTCTTTGGATGAGCTTTTAAAAGCTCAGAACCTGAATAAAAATGTTTTTCTTTCATATATTGGCATTTCAAAAGAAATTCAAAAAAACCCTGAAGAAAAGTTTGGCTTAAAGAATTGGTTAGAAATTAATCCTCGCGGAGTAAAAGACAGGGCTTATCTGGTTTTTAAAAAAGAAGAAAAGCCCTTGCATTTTGCCGATGTAGCTAATCTTATAGAGAAATTGCCTTTTCCTTCCCAAAGCAAAATTCATACAGCTACTGTTCATAATGAACTAATCAAAGATGAAAGATTTGTTTTGGTGGGCAGAGGCCTCTATGCTTTAAAAGAATGGGGATATGAACCAGGAGTAGTGAAAGATATAATTATTAAAACTTTAAGAGATTCAAAGAAATCTTTGTCAAAAAAGGAGATTTTAGACAAGGTTTTAGAGCAGCGTCTTGTAAAAGAAAATACAATTGCTCTGAATTTACAGGACAGAGATTATTTTACAAGAGATTCTAGAGGTAGATATACAATAAACCCCCACACCATAACGGGGACAAGGCGTTTTAGCGCCTAATTTAACAAAGTTAGTCCCCGTTTGGTGTCGGGGTAAAAGAAGCGTAAATTTAATGCTTTTAGATTCATTAAAAATATTAATGCCAATATTTTCACAAGTTTGGCAAATTCTTAGGACCTGGTGGTGGCTGCCATTACCTTTTATTTTATGGTGGCCTTTTTCTTTTCTTTGGCTTTGGTGGAGAACAGACAAATTTTTGAAAAAGACCAAGTTTATTTTTCTTGAAATTAAAATTCCAAAAGAGGTTTTAAAGCCAATGAGGGCCATGGAAAGAGTTGTTGACGGATTATGGCAGATTTTTTATGATGCTCCTGATTGGTGGGAAAAATGGGTTGATGGAAAAATAGATCCTTCTCTTTCTTGCTCATTTGAGATTGCTTCAATTGGAGGAGAGTCGCATTTTTTTATTAAAATTCCTGAAGCAAACAGAGATTCAATTGAATCAGCTATCTATTCTCAATATCCTGAAATAGAAATATCAAAAGCTGATGATTATACAAAACATATTCCTCAGGATATTCCAAATAAGGACTGGGATCTTTGGGGAGCTGATTACAAATTTTTTAAACCTAATCCTTATCCTATCAGGACTTATATTGAATTTGAAACAGAAAGAGAACCATTGGAAGAGAAAAGAATTGACCCTTTGGCAACTTTGCTTGAATCATTGGCAAAGATAAAACCAGGAGAACAACTTTGGGTTCAGATTATAGCAAACCCGGTTACTGACAAAGAAGTTCCTTGGGTAACAGAAGGAAAAAAAATAAGAGATGAACTTGCCAGAAGAACAGAAGGCAAACCGGTCCAAAAACCAATGCTTTTAGAAGCGGCTGATGTTTTAATTACCGGGGAACCGCCAGGAGGCGTGAAAAAAGAAAAAGAGCTTATTCCTCCGGAAATGAAGCTCACGCCTGGTGAAAGAGATATAATTACCGGAGTAGAGAAAAAAATGGCAAAACGCGGTTTTCAAACTAGTATTAGGTTTATTTATCTTGGCCAAAAAGAAGTTTTCTTTAAACCAAAGCTTCGTCTTGTTCTTAGTTTCTTTTCTAATTTCGGAACTAATAATCTTAATTTTTTAGCTCCTTATGGTCAGCCATTTATAACTAAGGTTCCGAAAAGTTGGTTTTTACCCATAAATCTTGTTCGCAACCGAAGACTATATTTAAGAAAAAGGTCCATATTTAGGAAATATGTGTTAAGATTTCATCCTTTATTTCCCAGAAAACCCAAATGGCCCTCAAGTTTTATTTTAAATACTGAAGAACTGGCTACTATATTTCATTTTCCCGGCCAAAGAACTGCCTCAGCTCCTTTTATTAAACGAATTGAATCTAAAAAGGGTGAAGCTCCTTCAGGTCTTCCTTCAGAATAGTTATGAGTGATATTAATTTTTTTGCTGAAACAACTTATCGGAATATCCGAAAAAAGTTTGGTATTAAGCTTGATGATAGACGCAGGCATCTTTATGTTGTTGGAAAAACAGGAATGGGAAAAACAGCTATGCTTCAAAATATGGCTGTTCAGGATATTCAGCAGGGCCGGGGCGTTGGTTTTGTTGATCCTCATGGAGAGGCAGCTGAAGAATTACTGGATTTTGTTCCTTCAAACCGAATTAACGACGTTATATATGTTAATCCAGCTGATTTGGATTTTCCAATTGCTTTTAATGTAATGGAGAAAGTAGGATTGGAGCACAGGCACTTAGTTGCCGGGGGCTTAATGGGTGTGTTTAAGAAAATCTGGCCTGATGTCTGGTCAGCCAGAATGGAATACATCTTAAATAATTCTATTTTAGCTCTTTTAGAATATCCCGGTTCTACTTTGCTGGGAGTTAACAGAATGATGTCTGACCCAGATTTCAGGAAAAAAGTAGTAGAGAAAATTACTGATCCGGTGGTTAAGTCATTCTGGATTAATGAATTTGCCAGGTATACTCAAAGATATGAGGTTGAAGCAACAGCAGCTATCCAAAACAAAGTTGGTCAATTCATTTCCGCCCCTTTAATCCGCAACATTATCGGTCAGACAATTTCAACTATTGATATGCGGGAAGTGATGGACAAAAAGAAGATTTTAATTCTGAATTTATCAAAAGGCAGAATAGGAGAAGATAATTCAATGCTTATGGGAGCTCTTTTAATTACTAAAATACAACTGGCCGCTATGTCGCGCGTGGATATGCCGGAACAAGAAAGAAAAGATTTCTTCTTATACGTAGATGAATTTCAAAACTTTGCTACTGAATCGTTTGTTAATATTCTTTCAGAGGCCAGAAAATATCGTCTGGCTTTAATTTTAGCTCATCAGTATATTGCTCAAATGGATGAGACAGTTAGAGACGCTGTTTTTGGCAACGTTGGCACTTTAATTTCTTTTCGGGTTGGAGCAGAAGATGCTGAATATTTAGAAAAAGAGTTTGTTCCAGAATTTACTGCTCAAGACATTGTTAATTTAGCAAAGTATAATATTTATTTGAAGCTGATGATTGACGGAGTAGCTGGCAGGCCTTTTTCAGCTGAAACTTTGGCTCCTTTTCCCGGGTCCAAACTTTCTAATAAAGAAAAAATTATCAATGTTTCTCGGGAAAGATACGGAACTCCTCGCCAAGAAGTTGAAGAAAGGATTGTTAAATGGTTAGGGCTTTCAGATGTGCCAAATGTTTTTATAAAAACTTCAGAAGCCCCTGTTCTTTATGATGCTGTTTGTTCTATGTGCCACAAGCCAACTAAAGTTGTCTTTTCTCCAGACGGCAAAAGACCGGTTTATTGCAAGACCTGTTTAAAAAAAATTAGAAGTGGGGAAGAAAAAATAGTTAAAGAAGAGTCTGTTTTGATTCCTTTTTCCAGAAAAAGAAAAAGGAAAGAAGTTAATTTATCAGAGCTAAGGAAAACCTTAAATGAAACTTTAGAAAAGAAACCTGAGAACGAATAAAATGTTTAAAACGATCAAAGATTTTGATGTTAAAAATAAGCGGGTGTTGGTAAGATGCGATTTTAATATCCCATTAGATGAGAAAGAGAATATTACAGATGATTTTCGAATTAAGCAAACTATTCCTACTATTCAGTATCTGCTTCATAATAAAGCCAAAGTGATTTTAATGAGTCATTTAGCAGGCAACAGGCATTTGGATGTGATTTGGAAAAGAGTGAAAAAATACTTAAAAACAAAAACAGAAGAAATTGTTTTTTTGGATAATCTAAGATTAGACCAAAGAGAGAAAGAAAATAGCGATGAATTTGCTAAAGAACTTGCAAGCTTAGGCGACATTTATATTAATGACGCTTTTGGAGTTTGCCACAGAAAGCATGCTTCAGTTGTTGGAATCCCTAAATATCTGCCTTCTGGAGCGGGTTTTTTATTAGAAAAAGAAATTAAAGTTCTTTCCAAAGTTTTAAAAAATCCTGAACATCCTTTAGTAGCAATAATTGGAGGAGTTAAAGTTGAAAGCAAAGTAAAAGTAATTGAACAGTTTTTAGAAAAAGCTGATTATGTGCTTATTGGAGGAAAAATAGCTTATAACGTCAATTTAGCTTCTTCTAATCTTTATCTTCCTGTTGATTATAAAAATAATCTTGATATAGGGCCTAAAACAATAGAAACTTTTTCTAAAATAATCAGAAAAGCTAAAATGATTGTCTGGGCAGGTCCTGTTGGAAAGTTTGAGAATCCTTTATATGAAAAAGGAACAAAACAGATTGCTGAAGAGATTAGTAAAAACAATAAAGCATTTAAAATTGCTGGAGGCGGAGACACTATTTTTGCCTTAACTAAATTTGGGTTGCGGGATAAATTTGACCATATTTCTACAGGCGGCGGCGCAATGCTGCAGTTTCTTTCCGGCGAAGAACTCCCCGGCCTTGAGGCACTTAATTATTATGCCTGAAATTAAAAATTTAAAAAAGGCAGCTAACCGGACTTTAAAGGCAATAAAAAATAAAGAGAAAATAATTATTTACGGTGATGCTGATCTGGATGGGGTAAGTTCAGTAATTATTTTGGAAGAATCTATTAAGAATTTAGAAGGCCAAGTTGCTGCAATTTATTTTCCTGACCGGGAAAAAGAAGGTTATGGAATAACCGAACAGGGTTTAGATTATTTAAAAAAACATGCCCCTGCTTTATTAGTAGTTTTGGACTGCGGTATTGGGAATTTCAAAGAAATTAAAATAGCTAAAAAACTGGGATTTGAAGTGATACTTATTGAGCATCACGAAGTATTAGACAAACTTCCTGAAGCTGATATTATTGTTGATCCAAAGCAAAAAGGAGACAAATATGCCTTTAAGCAGTTTGCCACGGTTGG
Source organism: uncultured Candidatus Saccharibacteria bacterium (assembly GCA_964583485.1). Taxonomy (GTDB): domain Bacteria; phylum Patescibacteriota; class Minisyncoccia; order Minisyncoccales; family GWA2-38-27; genus JAUWYA01. Next base: position 19,708 of record CAZOVC010000003.1, on the reverse strand, counting down.
AATTGTATTTAGATTAGCCAACATTCTTTTAAAAGAACGAATGTCAGAAAGTTTGAGAAAGAGCTTTTTAGAATTAGTAGCAATGGCTACTATTGCTGATATGATGCCGAGAGTTGATGAAAACGAAGAAATGATTTCTCAAGGCCTAAATTCTATAAGAGAAAGCTGGAGACCAGGGATTCAGGCATTGTTTCAATTAGAGCCTTTTAAATCTTTGACTTTGATTCAGCAGGTTTATAAAATTAATTCTCTTTTAAATATTCGGAATATTGAAAATAGATTGCCAGCTGCTTTTCGCCTTTTAACGTCTTCTAATAGAAAAGAGACAGGCGAAATGGTTGAAGAACTGTTAGAGAAGAGTATTGAGAAGAAAAAAAAGATAAAAGAGATAATAGAAGAAATTGAAAATAGGATTTCCAGAAAAAACGATAACATTATTTTTGAAGGAAATTCCGACTGGGAATTAATTCTATTGGGCGTTGCAGCATCTATGCTTTCACAGAAATATCAAAGACCAGTATTTTTATACAGAAAGGACAAAGATGACAGCCAGGGAAGCATTAGAGCGCCAGCTGGATTTAATGTGGTTGAGTCAATGAAAGCTTGTTCTCAATCCCTTATTACTTATGGAGGTCATCCGCAGGCAGCTGGGTTTAGCTTAAAAAATAAAAACTTGGAAGAATTCAAAGAATGTTTAATAGATTACTTTGATTAACTACGAGAACTGTTCTCGTAGAGTTCTACGAGAACAGTTCTCGTAGTTTAATATGAAAAAAATAATTATATATACAGACGGCGGGTCGCGGGGAAATCCAGGGCCGGCAGCAGTAGGGGTTATGTTCTGTAATGAAAAAGGACAGAGCATAAAAGAATATTCTGAATATATAGGAGATAATCTTACTAATAATGAAGCTGAATACAAGGCAGTGATTTTTGCTTTAAAGAAATTCAAAGCAGTATTCGGCAAGAAATTAGCCAAAAACTCTGAAGTTGAAATAAGGTCTGATTCCGAGCTTTTAGTAAAACAGATTAATGCCCAGTATAAGATACTGAATGAGAATATTCAGCCATTATTTTTAGAAATTTGGAATTTAAAATTTGATTTTAAAAAACTGAAATTCAAACAAATTCCTCGCGAAAAGAACAAACAAGCAGACAGATTAGTCAACGAAGCCTTAGACGCTAAATCCAAAACCCAATCCTTAATCTAATTTATTGCGTTAAGCTTAGCTTAACGCAAACTAAATTAGTTATTCTAAATAGCAAAAAAGCCCTATCTAAGTCATGAAGGGCTTTTTTGTTGTCTTAGCAAGATTGTAAGCCGAATTCTGTTTTACCCCGCTAAGCAGGGTGAAGTGATCATCTATCTAAGCGAACCACTTTTTCCAAAAAATTGAGTCGTATCCCGATTTTTTGGTTTGTTCTTGCACCCAGCAAGGATTTTGCCGTTTCACCCTTTGCCTAAGGCAAAGATTCGTCACTGTTCGCACCTCTATCCCGCTAAGCGGGACGGTAGTCTTATTAGGAACTACTGCTTTTAAAATGGGTGTTCGGACTTTCCTCCCTTCCGCTAAGCGGAAGGGCGATCACTCATCTTACTAAGACGCTTATATCTTAGCAAATTTGAAATTTTTTGTCAATAGTAGTAAAATTATAAAATATGAAATCGTATCAGAGAATTCCAATAAAAACGCACTTTATTACTATTTCCGATAATTTAAATAGCATTATTTCTAAATATGTTTTGCCTGTTGCTGAAAAGAATGATATTATTGTTTTATGCGAAAAGATTGTTTCAATTATTCAGAATAGGGTAGTATATAAAAGAGATGTTAAGCTTGGTTTCTGGGCAAAGTTTCTTTCAAAGTTTGCCCAGAAAACTCCTTATGGTTTTTCAGTAGGTAATCCTTTGAAAATGCAGGTAGCTATTAATTTAGCAGGTCTGCCCAGGATATTGCTTGCTTGTTTTTGCAGTGGTATCGCAAAAATCTTTGGGATTTCCGGAACTTTTTATAAAGTGGCTGATCATCAAATTAGTCAAATAGATGGATTTTACGGAGAGGCATTTTCTCAATATGCTGAAATGGGGATATTAGGTTCTAAAGATTCAGATAAGGTTTGTGAAGAATTAAGAAATAACTTTAGTTTTTCTTTTGTAATAGCAGATGTCAATGATTTAGGCAGAAACATTATAGGAAGAAGTCAGGATTTGAAAGAAAAAGATAAAATAATATTAGAAGCGTTAAAAGACAATCCAGCTGGCCAATCCAATCAACAAACTCCGATAATAATTTTAAGAAAAAATGTATAATCACATTTTTAATTCAAAAACTAAAACAATTACTTCTGCTGCTGGGATTTTGGCAGCAGCGGCTTTGATTAGCGGTTTGCTCGGTCTTTTTAGAGACCGGCTTTTAGCTGGGAGTTTTGGAGCTGGGGACGAACTTGATGTTTATTATACTGCTTTTAGAATTCCTGACTTTATATCTTTTGTTCTTATTATGGGAGCTATTTCAGCTGCTATAATTCCTATTTTCAGTGAGTATTTGCTTCGTTCCCGCGAAGAGGCCTGGAGATTTTTTTCTAATCTTGTGAATTTGTTCTTTGTTTCTTTAATTATAATATCTGGGATTTTAATTATTTTTGTTCCTCAAATTCTTTCTGTAATTGCTCCTGGGTTTATGGGAGATAAAAAAGACGCAGCTGTTTTACTGACTCGTATTATGTTTTTAAGTCCGATTTTTCTTGGAATAAGCAATATTATTTCTGGTATTCTGCGAGTATTTAAAAGATTTCTGGTTACTTCTTTGGCTCCTATTATGTATAATCTTGGAATTATCTTTGGTATTATGTTTTTCGTTCCTTTTATGGGGCTTCAAGGGCTTGCTTGGGGAGTTGTATTTGGAGCTTTTCTTCATCTTTTTGTTCAGATTCCTATTCTTTTGAAAGTTGGATTCAGGCCTAAGAAAGTTTTCAACTTTTCTGAGCCCGGTTTTCTAAGAGCGGTTAAATTAACTATTCCCAGGGCCATTGGCTTAGCCGCGGGTCAGATTAATTTAATAGTAATTACTGCTATCGGCTCTACTTTAGCAGCAGGAAGCATTGCGGTCTTTAGCTTAGCAAACAATCTTCAAAAACTTCCCATAACTCTTATTGCTGTTTCTTTTTCTACTGCTGCTTTTCCATTTTTAGCATTATATTTTTCCAAAAAAAATAAAGAAAAACTCATTCAAGAGTTTTCTTCTGTTTTCAGGCAGATTCTTTTTTTAATTGCACCCATCAGCATTTTAATATTTATTCTAAGGGCTCAGATTATTAGAGTAATTTTAGGAACAGGCAAGTTTGGCTGGGCTGATACCCAGCTTACTGCTGCTTGTTTGGGTATTTTTAGTTTTGCTATTTTTGCTTATGCCTTAGCGCTTTTAATTTCTAAGACCTTCTATGCTTTTCAAAACACTAAAATACCCGCCTTAGTAACTTTGTTTACAGTAGGATTAAATATTGTTTTATGTTATTTCTTTGTCTGGGCTTTAGGGTTTGAAAACGCTTTCCAAAAGTTTTTAATAAGTTTTCTTGACCTTCAGGGAATTAAAGAGAATTCAGTTATTGGACTTCCTTTAGCTTTGGCTGTTTCAGGGATATTTCAGATATCTTTGCTTTTGGCGCTTCTTTACAAGAAAATAGGGGATTTTAGAATAAAAGAAATATTTGAATCCTGCCTTAAGATTTTAGCTTCCAGTATTTTATTGGGTTTTACTTGCTATTTTGTTCGTCAATATACTGCTGAATTTGTTGATATGCAGACTTTTTCCGGAATATTCTTTCAAGCAGCTTTAGCAAGCATAGCAGGAGTCATTGTTTTCATTGCATCTGCTTTTGCATTAAAATCTCCAGAAATCAAAGCATTAAAAAAAGTAATTTTTAGTAAAATAAATGGAAATTAGGAATTTCTGCATTATTTCTCATATTGATAGCGGAAAGTCCACTTTGGCTGACTGTTTTTTAGAATTAACTGGTGCTGTTTCATCAAGAAAAATGAGGCCGCAGTTTTTAGATATGATGGATTTGGAAAGAGAAAAGGGCATTACTATCAAAATGCAGCCAGTTAGAATGGAATTCAACGATTATATTTTGAATTTGGTGGATACGCCTGGTCATGTTGACTTTTCTTATGAAGTTTCAAGATCTTTAGCAGCTGTAGAAGGAGCTATATTATTAATTGACGCTAGCCAGGGAATTCAAGCGCAAACATTAGCTAATTTAGAATTAGCTCAGAAACAAAACCTGTTTATTATTCCAGTTATTAATAAAATTGACTTAGTTCAAGCCAACGTTGAGCAGGTTGTGGATGAAGTAGCTAAACTGCTTAAAATTAAAAAAAATGAAATTATTAAGATTTCAGCTAAAAATGGAACTAATGTTAAGCAGGTTTTAAAAGCTGTTATTGATAAGGTCCCTTTACCAGATATTAAAAAAGAGAAACCATTTAGAGCTTTGATCTTCGATTCAATATATGACCAGTATAAAGGGGTGATTGCTTATGTCAGAGTTGTTGATGGACAAGTTGAAAAAACAGACAAAATAAAGCTTTTAGCTGTTGAAGCGTCAGCAGATATAAAGGAATTGGGATTTTTTGCTCCTGAGCTTGTTCCGCAAGAAAAACTTTGCGCAGGTGAAATTGGCTATATTGCCACCGGCATTAAAGAACCCGGGAAAATAAAAGTAGGTGATACCATAATAAATTCGAAATTCGAAATTCGAAATTCGAAATTAACGCAGGCTTTGCCTGGCTATGAAGAGTCAAAGCCAATGGTTTATGCGAGCTTGTATCCTGAAAACCCAGATGATTTTGATTTATTAAAAGATGCTCTTTCTAAATTAAAACTTAATGATCCTTCTTTGATTTTTGAGCAAGAAACAAAGGAATCATTAGGAAGAGGATTTAAATGCGGTTTTCTGGGAACTTTGCACGCTGAAATTATATCAGAAAGAATTCATAGAGAATTCGGGTTCAACTTAATAATTTCTTCTCCTTCTGTTGTGTATAAGGTTGATGATAAATTCATTTATTCGGCAAGTGACTGGCCAAAATCAGGACAGATTAAAAAATCTGAAGAGCCCTGGATTTCCATTGAAGTTATAACTCCAAATAGATATATTGGTAAAATTATTGAAGTATTGAAAAATCTCAGAGCAAATTATATTAGAACAGATTATCTTAGTTCGGAAAGAGCTGTTCTGGTTTATGAGATTCCGTTAAGAGAAATTATTGTTAATCTTTATGATAAAATAAAAAGCGTAAGCCAAGGGTATGCTTCAATGAATTATAAGTTCTTGGATTTTAGAGAGGCAGAATTGATTAAAATGGATGTTTTGATTGCTGGAGAAAAAGAATCTGCTTTTTCAAAGATTGTTCCTAAAGAAAAAGCTTTTGCAGAAGGAAAAGCATTAGTTAAGAAACTAAAGGAAACTTTACCTGCTCAGCAGTTTTCAGTTGCTTTACAGGCTGTTATTGGAGCAGATATTATAGCTAGAGAAACAATCAGGGCTAGAAGAAAAGATGTTACTGGCTATCTTTATGGCGGAGATTATTCTCGCAAAAGAAAGCTCTTAGAAAAACAGAAAAAAGGAAAAAAGAAATTAAAAGAAAAGGGAAGCGTTCGCATCCCTGCTGAAGTATTTCTTAAAATTTTCAAAACTTAAACTTTTGTGTTAAGATAACTAACCGAACAGGGGAGTTAAACTTAAGAAAACCATACTCAAGACAACCAGAGAAATTAAGGTAATCCAGATGATTTTAAAAACTGTTTTAGGTTTCATAAATACCGCGATACTAATATACGAATAACATACCAATTATACTAATATTCGTATTATTGGTATGATGATTAGTATTATTGGTATCGCTATTATTAATGATAGCAAAGTTTAGAAAAAAGAAAAAGAGAAGTTCTTGGAAAAATATATTTTTTTCAATGTTCTTCATAGTGTTATTTATACTTGTTATTGGATTTTTATTTATTACAAATTGGAAAATAAATCAAAGGAGAGTTGAGCTTACAAATAGAATTGAAACTTTAAAGCAAGAGGTCGCAATTTTAGAGGAAAAGAACCAGGAGATAAAAGAAAGGATTTCTCAAACAGAAAGCCAGGAATATTTGGAAAAAGTAGCCAGGGACCAGCTTAGTTTAAAAGCTCCTGGAGAAGAAGTAGTGGTTGTTAAGAAAGAAACAGAGGAGGAAAAAGAAGAAGTAAAAGAGGAAGAAAAAACATGGTGGGAAAAGTTTAAAAGCATTTGGACGCGGGATTAGTATAGTGGTAATATACTTGCTTCCCAAGCAAGAGAGGCGAGTTCGATTCTCGTATCCCGCTCATAGGCCAGAGTAGCTCAGTGGAAGAGCAGGGCTTTCGTAAAGCTCAGGCCGTCGGTTCAAATCCGACCTCTGGCTCTTTTATTTTGTTATAAATTATGATAAATTAAAATATAACACCATTAAATATGGATAATTCAGATATTAAAATTGAAGATTTAGAAAAGCGGCTCCAGTATTTGATGGACTGTCTTTGACATTGTTGAGAAAGAAAAAAAATTAAAAGAATTAGAAAGTAGAAATGATTGGAAATTAGGCAAAGAGATAGCTGATTTAAGGCAGGAAGTTGATGCAATAAAAAATCTTGAAAAGAAAATTCAACAAGGAGAGATTGAAAATTTAGCAGAAGAAATAGAAAAAGAAGAAATTAAGGTTTTTCTTTCCGGAAAATATGATAAGAACAATGCTATTATGGAAATATTTTCAGGAGCCGGCGGAATAGATGCGCAGGATTGGGCAACAATATTAATTAGAATGTTTCAGAGGTATTGCGAAAGAAAAGGATTTCAGACAAAAGTTATTCATCAGTCATTTGGTGAGGCAGGGGGGCCGGAAGGAAGAATTGGAACTAAATCAGCAACTCTGGAAATTAAAGGAAATTATGCTTATGGGTTTTTGAAAAAAGAAACAGGTGTTCATAGATTAGTTCGGCAATCGCCTTTTTCTGCTAAGAAACTCCGTCATACCTCTTTTGCTTTAATTGAGGTTTTGCCTGAAATAGGGAAAAAAGAACAAGGAGAAATTAAAATAAAAGATGAAGATTTAAAATTAGATACATTTAGATCTTCTGGTCCTGGCGGCCAGTATGTAAATAAAAGAGAATCAGCTGTTCGTCTCACCCATATTCCTACAGGAATTACTGTTTCTTCCCAATCAGAAAGATTACAGGGATTAAATAGAGATAAAGCAATGAAGGTTCTTTTTGCCAAGCTTTATCAATTAAGAGAAGCAGAGAAGAAAGAAGAATTAAAAGAAATCAAAGGAGGTATTACTTCAGCCAGTTGGGGCAATCAGATCAGGTCTTATGTTCTTCATCCGTATAAATTAGTTAAGGATTTAAGAACAGGGGTAGAAAACTCTAATGTAGAAGATATCCTAGATGGAAATCTGGATGAATTCATTGAAGCTGAGTTGAAATAAAATGTTATTAATACAAAACATTACAAAAGTATATCCGTCGCGAACAGGTAATAACCCAACCATTGCTCTTGATGATGTTTCTTTTACAATAAAAGGAAAGGAATTTGTTTCCATTGTTGGAAAATCAGGAGCTGGCAAAACAACTTTACTGAAACTGCTTTTAGCTGAAGAGAAACCAAGCAAAGGCCAGATTCTGTTTGATGATTTAGATATCCATAAAATAAAAACGTCTCAACTTCCTAAATTAAGACAGAGAATTGGTACGGTTTTTCAGGATTATAAATTGTTTCCTTCAAAAACAACTTATGAAAATGTTGCTTATATTATGGAGGCAATGGGAGCAAGCGAGGATGAAATTCAGAGAGATGTTTCTCAAATTTTAGACATTGTTGGATTAACAGACAGAGCTGATAATTTTCCCGATGAGCTTTCTGGAGGTGAAAAACAGAGAGCAGCTATTGCCAGGGCTCTTATTCATAGGCCGGATATTATTTTAGCTGATGAGCCATTTGGCAATCTTGATCCTTATCATACTTTTGATATTATTCGGCTTTTGGTAAAAATTTACAAGCTGGACACTACTGTGATTTTAGCTACTCATGATAAAGAGGTAATCAATTCCCTAGGCAAACGGGTTATTACTCTGGACCAGGGTAAAGTAGTTAGAGACGAAGAGAGAGGCCGCTTTATACTTTAAAATTCACATGTTTATATCATTAAAAAGAATAATTAAAACCGGCTGGAAAGGCTTTAGACGAAATATTGGATTAAGCTTGGCTACCATTCTTATTATGGTAATTGTTATTTGTTTGGCAACTTTATTATTTCTCTTAAATCCAGTTTCTAAGATTTTAATCGCTGATATTAAAGAAAAAGTTGATATCTCGGTTTATTTTAAGGAAGATATTTCATCAGAATATATTTTAGAGGTTGAATCAGAGATTTCCAAAATTCCTGAAGTAAAAGATGTTGAATATATTTCTAAAGATCAGGCGCTTGAGAAATTTATTGAAAAGCATCAAGATGACCCGGTTTTAATGGAATCATTAACAGAGCTTGGTTTTAATCCTTTTTTAGCTTCTTTGAATATTAGAGCTTGGGACCCGTCTCAGTATGAGCAAGTTGTTAATCTTTTAGAAACTAGTTCTTTTAGGAACTTAATTGACAAAGTTGATTATTATGAAAGAAAACCGGTAATTGAGAAAGTTTTTTCAATGATTTCCGGACTTAATAAAATAGGGATTTTTTTTAGCATTGTCTTTGCGGCAATCGCTGTTTTAATTGCTTTTAATACTATCCGAATAGCAATTTATAACTCAGGCGAAGAGATTTCAATTATGAGATTAGTTGGAGCTTCAAACTGGTTTATAAGAGGACCATTTTTGATTCAAGGGATTGTTATCGGATTTATCGCCGTTTTAATTACGCTTTTGATTACTTTTGGGCTTTGTTATGGATTTGATGCCAGGATTAAAACAATTGCTTCGGATATAAGCATATATAGCATATTTATAAGCAATTTTTTCTTTTTATTCTTAATTCAGCTTGCAACCGGCATAGGATTAGGTATGATATCCAGTTACATAGCAGTTAGAAAATATCTGAAGATTTGATGCGGAGTAGGGAAGTGGTAGAATTTTTATGGCTTTTATGCTATAATTGAATAATGTATAAATGTAGGCTTTGTAAAAGATCTTTTAAACTTATAACCAATACTCATCTTAGTTCTGTCCATAATATTACTCTTAAGAATTATACAGAAAAATTTGGATATAAGGGTTGTGGTTTTCTTATCCCAAATCTTTTACCTAAAAATGACTTAAGATATATAAAATGGAAAGAGAGTTTAAAGAAAAGACCGGCAGCCTGGAGTAAGGGATACACCAAAGAAACTAATCCGAGTGTAGCAAAAATTTCAGCAACCTTTAAAAAGAAAAAGATAAATAATTTTGCAAAATGGCGAGAGAAAATGATTAAAGATGGTTTTATTGTGGTAGATCGTCCGCCCTTTCAAAAATCTGCTGAGCTCGCAGAGTTAATAGGAGTAATTTTAGGTGATGGATATATTGGAAAATTCCCTAGAACGGAAATCTTAGCAATTTTTTCTAACTCAAATAATCCAGGCTTTGTAAATAGATACGCTACATTAGTAGAAGATATATTTAATAAAAGACCTAGATTATTAAAACAGAAAGACTCAAACTGTATCAAAATTAGTATTTATCAAAAAGACATAAGCAAGAGATTAGGTATTTCTTCTGGAGCGCGGAAAGAGCAAAAAATAAGAATTCCTTCTTGGATTTTAAAAGATAAAAGATATCTAATAAGGTATCTTAGAGGATTGTATGAGGCCGAAGGGTCTTTTGCTGTTCACAAGTCAACATATACCTATAAATTTATATTTACTAATAGAAATGAATCATTGCTTGATAATGTATATAATGGATTAAAGATATTAGGATTTCATCCACATAGAAGTAAATATAAAATTCAGATTTCAAAAAAGAAAGAAGTTTATAAGATTAAAGATTTATTAGAGTTTAGAAAATATTAAATTTTTGCAGGGTCGTCTAACTTGGTAGGACAGATGCCTCTGGAGCATCGAATTCAGGTTCGAATCCTGACCCTGCAGCATTATTAAAAAGCCGAGTCGCCTTTAGGCGACTTGGCTTTGCCGCCCAGTCGCCGTCAGCTGTATCTTTTTAAGAAGTTAATAGTAGAAAACTAAAAAAAGCCTAAAACCCCGACTAAAAGTGAAGCGTCCCCTTTATCAAAAAATCGCCAAAGCATTAGAAATCGGCGTTGATGATTTAATCAAATAAAAATATGAGGAAATCTTTTACTATTCACGATTTGCCAAAAGACGAACGTCCCCGAGAGAGGATGCTAAAATCAGGAGCACATAATTTAACCGATAAAGAGTTACTAGTGACTCTATTGGGACGCGGTATTAGTGGTGAGTCGGTGATGGTAACAGCCCAGAGGCTCTGGGGTCGTTTTCGTAACATAAAAAGAATAGCAAATGCTTCCATTGAAGAACTTACTCAGGTTAAGGGTATCGGTCCCGCGAAATCCACACAAATAAAGGCCGCCTTTGAATTAGGTAGGAGGTTAAACGGTAATCACAAGCCGCCTAAACCATTTATTAAATGGGCTGGAGGCAAGAGTCAGCTACTCGATCAATACGCGGCATTTTTCCCGCCAAAATACAATAAATATCTCGAACCATTTATCGGCGGTGGAGCAGTTTTTTTCCACCTTAAACCGGATAAAGCTATCCTTTCCGATCTAAATAAAGATTTAATGGATTGTTATGCAATTATAAAAAGTAATGTTCGGAAACTTATTGAGGTTCTTGAACAATATCAAACAAAATATGGCAGGGAGTTTTTTCATGAATTAAGAGATAAATACAACACAAATTTGCTATCGCGAGTTGAGAGGGCTGCGGCTTTTATTTATCTTAACAAAACTGGGTTTAATGGCTTATATCGTGTTAACAGTAAAGGTGGATACAATGTACCTTTCGGGGGTTACAAAAATCCATCGATTTTTGATGAAATCAATCTCTTAGCAGTTAGTAAGCTACTTAAAAAAACAGAATTATATGCTACGACATTTGAAAAAGTTTTAGATTATGCTGGACATAATGATTTTGTGTATTTTGACCCCCCGTATTATCCATTAAACAAGACTTCAAAGTTTACTAGTTACACAAAAGATTCTTTCTTAGAAAAAGAGCAAGAGAAATTAGCTGCCGTTTTTAAGCAATTAGATGAGAAAGGATGTATGGTAATGCTTAGCAATTCAGATACAAATTTTATAAAGAATCTTTATGAGGATTTTAGAATCGAAACCGTGAAAGCCAATCGTTTTATTAATTGCGTCGGCGATAAAAGAGGCCCGATAAATGAATTAGTTATTCTAAATTATTAGGATATATACTTATGAGAGTAATAAAAAGTGACAATTTGATACAATTTATGTCGTTCAACAGGGAAGGTAAATTAGTCACCCCACTAAAGGTTTTTTTGCCGGATGATAAAACAATAATTGGAGTATATCAAGGTAGTTTTAGTAAATTTGATATTTTAATAAAATATCGGCAAGTTAAAAAAGATGGTAAATGGTCAAACATTAGAACGCCAAAACATATCCATTGGGCTGTTGATCTGTTAATTAAGATGCATTCCAATAAAAAGAAAATAAGACAATTTCTTGATTTTCTCTTGGATATTTGGAATAAAACACTGCCGATTAAAAGCGAGGGCAAAAGGAATAAAATCCTGAATATTAAAAATTTATTGGAGGAGCATAAAGATAAAATAAAAGAATACCAAAGTATTAGTCAGTTTGGTGAGTATAGAATAGAGTTTTTAATTTTGCTTGCAAAACTCTTAATGATTCAAGAAAAAACAAATATGCCTGGAGCATATATGTTTAAGAAATTATTGGAAGCATTAAAGAAAGGAGATGATATTTTTTCAATAGTTTCAATAGCTACTCATAGAGGTAAATAACTCTCTTGATTAGTTAGTATGAAATTTAAAAAACCAACCCTTAAAACAAGCAGGCGAATGAAAAAAGTGAAAGGTCGTGGAACTAAACCGGAGAAAATCTTCGCATCGCTACTGAGGAAAAATGGAATTAAATATCAAGGTCAACCAAAACTATTTGGGAAGCCAGATTTTAGAGTTAAGGATACTAAAGTTCTAATTTTTTGCGATAGTTCTTTCTGGCACGGACGGAGGAGAAAAGAAATTACCGGCGAGGCATTTAGGATAAATAGGAGTTTCTGGACAGAAAAATTGCTATACAATAAGAATAAAGACAAACGGGTGAGCCGAATTCTTAGACTGCGAGGATGGACAGTGGTTAGATTTTGGGACGACGAAATTTTGAAACACCCAGTTCAGGTTTTAAAAAAGTTAAAAAAGTATGTCAAAACATCAAAGTAAAGAAGTTTTTACGGCAATCGACCTGTTTTCTGGAGCAGGCGGTCTTACGTTAGGTTTAAAAAGGGCTGGTTTCAAGGTTGTTGCCGCAGTGGAATTAGATGGAGAAGTTGCAAAGACATATCAAAAAAATCATCCCGAGGTAAAATTGTTGATTAAGGACATTCGCAACGTAAAAGGTGGCGATTTGTTAAAACTTACGGGGCTAAAAAAGATTGACTTAGTTGCTGGCTGTCCTCCTTGTCAAGGTTTTTCGAAATTAACCGACAAACATCATCGAGACGATATGCGAAATGAATTGGTTTTGGAAATGGCTAGAATTGTCGCGGAATTAAAACCAAAAATATGCATGATGGAAAATGTGCCGGGACTGGCTGGCCGAGGTTCTCCCTTGCTCGACGCGTTTGAGGAGAAACTTAATTCAATGGATTATAAAATTAAGAGGGATGTTTTTCAAATGGCTGACTTCGGAGTTCCTCAATCGCGCCGACGTTTGGTTTTGCTGGCGGGAAAGGGTTTTGAAGTTCCATTGCCAGAAGCGACGCACTCCCGTTTTTCAGATGAGGATTCAAATTTGAAGCCGTGGGTAAAATTGAGAGAGATTCTAAAAAGAGAGCCGAAACCCCTGACTTTATCCGCCGCAAGGAAAAAAGGAGGGGTGAAAAAATTTAACTGGCATGTGGTTCGAGACATTAAAGGAATCACCATAAAAAGGTTGATGGCGACAAAATCGGGAGAAAGCCGGCTTATTCTTCCAATGCGGTTACGTCCGGATTGTCATAAACCAGCAAAGGCGGAGGGTTTTGAAAATGTGTATACGCGTATGAGGTGGGACGATGTTGCGCCGACAATGACAAGTGGATGCACCACGTTCAGTTCGGGAAGATTCGGGCATCCGCGACAGAATAGAACTATTTCGGTTCGAGAAGCGGCTCTCATTCAAACTTTCCCAAAATCGTATAAACTCGAAACGGACAACATCGGGGTGGCGTGCGAGTTGATCGGCAACGCCTTGCCGTGTAAGTTCGCGCAAAAAGTTTCCGCGTGTTGCAGGGTAGCTTTGTTAAATCGCTAATATGAAAAAAACTCCGAAACCAAAGCCGCTTACCATGAGCTTCGCCGGAGGCCTTATTAAACATCTGGGCCTTCAAATGTATTCCGGCCCAGTTCCGGCGATAGCGGAGTTGATTGCAAACGCTTGGGACGCGATGGCGACAAACGTCAAAGTGTCTTTGCCTTTCAACCGACCCTTGAAAAAGAATGATGAGATAATCGTAGAGGACGACGGCCACGGCATGACCTACGAAGAATGCGATGAAAAATATTTGGTCGTCGGCCGCGACAGAAGAAAGCAAGAGGGGAATTTATCCCAAGTTTACAAAAGTATTAGGCGCCGGAAGTTGATGTCTCGCAAAGGCATAGGCAAGTTGGCCGGCTTCGGAATAGCGACCAAAGTCGAAGTCAGAACCGTTAAAAACGGCAAGATCACGCATTTCTTAATGGACTTTGACGCAATGACGAGCGGCGACAAATACATCAGAAATTACGAGCCAAAATTGCTTTCGACCAACGGTAAAAGCACGAGCGAAAAACCCGGTACACGCATCACTTTGAAAAAACTTAAAGTTTCAAAGGTGATCGACAAGCAAAGCTTCGCGCTTAGCATGGCCCGCAGATTTGTGATCTTGTCCGACCCGTCCTTCTCGGTGTCGCTTAACGGGAACAAAATTAAAAAAGACGAACTGCCGTTTCAGTTTCGATATCCAACGAAAAAAGGAAGATGGAATACGGAAAAAATTCCTGGAGCAGGGACTATAAAGTGGTGGGTTGGCTTTACGGAGAGGCCCATACCTGACGATGACGCACGAGGGATTGTTATCTTTGCCAGAGGAAAACTCGCCCAGGCTCCTTGGTTTTTTGACATGAGCGGCGGTACATTCGGGCAACATGGCATGCAATACATGACGGGAGAAGTGCAAGCCGAGTTTTTGGATGTTACGGATGGAGATGATCTTATTGCTACTCCTCGCAACAGTGTTCTTTGGGAAGAAACAAAGTCCGCAACGACGCTCAAAGAATGGGGACTGCTAAAAGTGAAGGAACTCCTCAGAACTTGGGCTGAAGAAAGGGTTAAAGAAAAACGCCAACGTCCGGAAATCAAAAAATACCTTGCGTATGGTGATCGCCTGCCGCAAAGAGAAAAGCAGATTTTTCACAGCTACATAGAGAAGATCACTTCCATTCCGCAGATAGACAAGGACGAGGAGATACTCGATGAGCTTGCCAAGTTCGGCTACAACGCCCTTACCAACGCACATTTTTTGGATGTGATTAGACAAATCAATTCGGCCTCCGCGTCCGATGTACAAAAAATGGTGGATATTCTTTCAGAGTGGGACATCATCGAAGCCATTACCGCCGCCCAACAAGTCAAGGGCAGAGTTGAAATTATAAATAAGTTCGAGGAAATGATTAAAAAAGGAGTTCCGGAAAAACCGGACATGCAGGATTATATGATGAAACACCCATGGTTGCTGAATCCGATATGGGTTCCCTTGAAGCACGAGAAGGCTCTCGACACCATTTTGGAAAAACAATTCAAGGTTAAGAAAACAAAAACTAAAGATAGCCGACAGCGTTTGGATTTCTTTTGCTTGGCCGCGACTTATCAATGGGAAGTCGTTGATCTCAAGAGGCCAGGCAAAAAAGTCGGCAGGGCGGAGTTGGAACAAATACAACGCTATGTGCTTTTTCTGCGAGAACACGCCAAGAAAACCACCCATGCTGATACTAAAGTAGATCATATAGCTGGGATTCTAGTTTATTCTGACATAGAGGACGGCTTGGGTACCACAATTGAGGCGTTGGAGGGATTAAGAATACATGTTTTGACTTGGGACGACCTACTAAGGAGAACAAAATCTCTCCACGAAGAATTTTTACAGACAATAAAAAGTGCAGTTCCGGTAGATGACCCAAGAATAAAAGCACTTGAAGAAAAACCGATAAGCTCTACTAAAAAGACCACTCGTAAAAAGAAAAAACGATAGGGAGTTGCCGATCTCAAAATCGGCAAATGTAAAATATAATGTATGTACGGGTGGTGCGGGGGACGAAATTTGGCGGTGGCGGAAAAGCGAGAGCGGCAGTCAGAAATCAGCGTCGGGATTTTCTTGAAAAAAGGTTCGGATTTTGTTCAGGACAGGCAGCAAAGCAATCTTAAAAAGTCGCAATTATAATAAAAATAAGAAATAAAAAAAATGGGTATAGGATGGGCGAACAAAAAAAGACTGGAGAGAAAAGCAAGAAAAAGAAACAAAAACAGGGGCAAATCAAAGAAAAAATAAGAGACCAACTTATTGATAAAATATTAGTTTTGTGATATACTATTAAAGTAATTGAATCTCATAGTATTATTTAAAAATCTACGAGACCAACGGGTCTTTTTTTTATTTAAAAAGACCGGAGTTGCGGGGGAAACCTTTTAAGAAAAAATTACAATTCTATGGAAATAAGAAATATTGCTATTATTGCCCATATTGATCATGGTAAAACAAATTTGACAGACGCTCTGATGCGTCAGACCGGCGCGGCAGAAAAAGGCGTGAGTATGGATTCAAACGTTCTGGAACGAGAGCGCGGAATTACCATTTATTCAAAAAACACTTCCGTGTTTTACCGCGGGACAAAAATAAATATCGTGGATACTCCGGGCCACGCTGATTTTGGTTCGGAGGTGGAGCGAGTTTTAAGGTCAATTGATTCCGTGCTTTTGGTAGTTGATGCGCAGGAAGGTCCAATGCCGCAGACAAAATTCGTATTAAGAAAATCTTTGGAACTCGGTTTAAAACCAATTGTGGTTATGAATAAAATAGACAAGCCGGCCGCCCGGCCCGAATGGACCAAAGACGAAATATTTGCCCTTTTTATGGAGCTCGGCGCAAACGACGAACAATTGAATTTCACAATTGTTTATTCAATTGCTAAAGATGGAATTGCCAAACTTGATTTAAAAGACGATTCAAAAGATTTGTCTCCGCTTTTAGATGTCATAATCAAGGAAGTACCAATAGCTTCTTCTGATGAGTTAAGCCAAAAACCGCTAAGGGCCCAGCCGTTTAATCTTGGCTACGATAATTTTATGGGCCGGCTGGCTATAGGTAGAATATATGAAGGGATAATAAAATTCAACAGCAATGTTTTTGTAAAAAAGTCGTCTGAAGAAACAAAGGCAGGAAAGATAACTAAGTTGTTCACTTTTAATGGGCTGGAAAGGCGGGAAGTGGATGAGGCGTCTGCCGGAGATATTGTGATGGTCGCGGGCTTGCCGGATATTTATATCGGCGAAACTATTTGCGCCGATCCGTCGCAGGAAGCCCTGCCGGCCATTAATATTGACGAGCCGACGATATCTCTTAATTTTTTGGTTAATAATTCACCGTTTGGCGGAAGAGAAGGGAAATTTATTACCAGCTTGCAGATTCGCGAAAGATTGAGAAAAGAGTTAGAAGTTAATGTCGGGCTGAAAATAGATTTTTCTTCAAGTGATTATTTCAAGGTTTACGGCCGCGGCGAACTTCATATCGCTATTTTGCTTGAAAATATGAGAAGGGAGGACTACGAAGTGCAGGTTTCAAAACCTCAAGTTATTTTTAAAGAAGAAAACGGAACAAAACTTGAACCGTTTGAAGAAATTACAATAGACGTGCCAAACAAGATGACGGGCGTTGTTATAGAAAAAATTTCCAAACGAAAGGGAATTATGACAGATATGCGTCTGGAGCAAAACCATACGATAATTATTTTTGAAATACCAACAAGGGGATTTTTGGGATATCGCGGAGAATTTATGACAAACACGCGCGGCGAGGGAATAATCTGCAGTCGGGTTATCGGCTTTAGACCTTATGTGGGAGAGATGGAACACCGGACAGTTGGTTCAATGGTTTCTATGGCTAATGGGAAATCTCTTGGGTTTTCTCTTTGGAATTTGCAGGAACGGGGAGAGCTTTATATAGGTCCGGGAACGGAAGTTTATGAAGGCCTGGTGGTTGGAAACGTTTCCAAAGGGAAAGATATGGCGGTAAATCCGACAAAAGGAAAAGAACTTACTAATATGCGGGCGAAAGGATCTGATGAGGCGATAATATTAACTCCGCCGATAGAACTTACTCTTGAAAGGGGGTTAGAAATAATGAATGACGACGAGTATCTTGAAATAACTCCCGGAAGCATTCGCCTAAGAAAGCAATTTCTTACAGAAATTGATCGCGTCCGCGCCAAAAGGCAGAAAAAATCTGAGATGTAATTCCAGACATAGTCTAATTTTTTATTTGACTAATTGAATTATTTATGGCAATATTGGGAATAGTTTAAAAGTAGTTATTTTAAAATAATGTACAGGAAAGATAGAAAAAAAGAGTTTTACACAATATTGGCAAAAAAAGAGGGGCATCCTGCTAGATCAATATATAAACTAAAAGAGATAGACGAAAAATACAAAATTATCAAAGAGGGTGATTGGGTTTTGGATTTGGGCTGCGCGCCGGGTTCCTGGCTTTTATATATTTCTCAAAAAGTGGGCAATAAGGGAAAAGTGATTGGTGTTGATATTGAGGAAATAAAAATATCCAAAAAAGCCAATATTGTTTTCGTTAAAAAAAGCGTTTTTGATTTAAAAGAATCCGATTTTAAAGATAAATTTAATGTAGTGGTTTCCGATTTGTCGCCAAAAATATCGGGCATTAAATTCTTAGATACCGGGAAATCTCTGGAATTAACAGAGAAATCTTTTGAAATTGCAAAATTAATTCTGCTGCTGGGTGGAAATTTCATCTGTAAGATTTTTGAAAGCGAATTAAGCAATGAATTTTTTAAAAAAGTGAAAAATTGTTTTGGTTTTACAAAAAGACTCAGGCCAAAAGCAATAATCAAGAGAAGTAAAGAATTTTATATTATTGGCATAGGATTTAAAATTTGTATTATGTTAGTAATAATAACTATTTGGTTATAATAATACACTTATATCAAGAACACATTTGTAGATTCAATAAACCGAGTTTAGTACAAAATTGCGCTTGACAAAGTGTTTTGACTGTTTAAGATAGAAATAATTGTGAAAACTGTTCCTTTCAAAGAGGTCTGCTTGACCTCTTTTTTTATTTTGGTATTATTAGATAATGATAAAGAAAACTAAAAAAACTAAGAAAGTGAAGAAGATAAAGAAAACGAACAGGGTTAAGAAAATTGATGCCCAAGATATAATTAGGAAAACTAAGCTTAGAGTGATTGGAATTGGAGGAGGAGGAGGCTCAATTGTTTCAGAAATTGTTTCCAGAATAAAAAAAGCAGATTTTGTAGTAGCTAATACAGACCTCCGGGCTCTTAAGGCAGTTAAGAAAGTCAAGCGATTTCAGTTTGGTCAAAGTTTGACTCAGGGCTTGGGCACTGGAATGAACACAGAGGTAGGAGAAATGGCTGCTCAAAACGAAAAAGACAAGATAAAGAAGCTTTTTGAAGACCAAGACCTTTGCATTATAATTGCTTGTTTGGGTGGAGGAACTGGTTCTGGTTCTACTCCTATTTTTGCTAAAATTTCAAAGAATTTGCCCTGTCTTACTTATGGAATTTTTACATTGCCTTTTGAGTTTGAAGGAGAGAAGAAAATGGATATTGCTAAAGAATCTCTTGAGAAAATAAGGCCTTATTTAAATGCTTTTTCAGTTATTCCCAATGAAAGGATTTTCCAAATAATTGATAAGAACGCTCCTTTAAAAGATGCTCTGTCTGCTATTAATGAGAGATTAGCTAATAATTTAGAAGGATTGATTGAGATGATTTATTCAGCAGGTTTAATTAATATTGATTTTGCTGATTTGAGGGCAGTTCTTTCTAACAGGGGCCGTTTAACTTATTTAAATACAATAGAAATTGACAAAATTAATAGGGAAGAAGCAATTGGAAAAGTAATTTCTAGTCCTCTTTATCCATATGGCGTTAAAGGAGCTACGGGTATTTTATATAATATAGCAGGCGGGAAAGCGCTTCAACTTTTAGAGGTTTCTCAAATATCAAAACTTATTTCTGATTCAGTTAATAAAAATGCAAAGATTATTCTCGGCATTAATCAAAACCAGAAACATAAAGATAAAATCAAAATAACTTTATTAGCTACTGGTTGCGCAATGAAGAGTATTAAAAAACCAAAACCTAAGCCAAAACCTAAGCCAAAACCTAAGCCAA
>CAZOVC010000002.1:1206-67351 GCA_964583485.1 uncultured Candidatus Saccharibacteria bacterium | reverse complement strand
TAATTTCTATCTTTTCGTGGATAACTTTAAGAATGTCTAAAATTGTTTTTGGTAGGCTCATAGTAATTTTCATTTATATTTCTATTTTGCCAGATTTTGTCAGATTTTACCATTGATAATTTTATATAGTTGGAATATAAGATTCGATAGCTATAAATAATTAGAAATAATCCGCAGGGTGGGGGACTTGCATATATTTTGATTATCCTATACAATTTAGATGAGGATAACATAAATAATCAAATCCATGAAAAAATTACAAGCATTACAAATATTGCAGAAATCTAAAAGAAAGCTTTTCAGTGTAACAGACTTAAAAAAGCTTTTAAGAATTGAAAGTGATCAATACGCCTATGTTTTTGTTGGAAGATTAATAAAAGAAGACGTTTTGGAAAGAGCCTCAAAGGGCGTATATTATTTAATCTCAAATAAACCTACCGATTTTGAGTTGGCTAATTTTTTATACAAACCTTCTTATGTGTCTTTGGATTCGGCGCTTAATTATTATGGTATTTTAATTCAGTCTCCTCAGCAGATTATTTCAATTACTCCCAATCTCACAAAAAAGATAGAAGCAGGTGGTAGGGATTTTGTCTATATGCACCTCAATCAAAAATATTATTCAGATTATCAACAGGTAGATGGTTTTCTTATTGCTACCCCCGAAAAGGCGCTTATTGATGCTTTGTTTTTCGTTGCCTTGGGGAGAGGTTCTTTAAGCGTAGAAGAACTTATCTTAGATTCTATTGATAAAAATAAGTTAAAGGACTTAGCCACAAAAATAGACAATCGTGCATTTAAAAAATATTTTAAATCACTAAAATTATGATTTCAAAAGAACAGATAAAAGAACTATCTCAAAGATTTTCTATAGATGAATTTACCATTCTTCGTGAATATATTCAGATTGTCTTTTTGGGAGTTCTCTATAGTAGAAAAGAGAGTCAAGATATTTATTTTAAAGGTGGCACGGCAATCCACTTGCTTTTGAAATCCTCTCGTTTTTCGGAAGACTTGGATTTCACAGCCAAGTTAACAATTACTGAATTGAAAGATTGTTTAGAAGATGTATTGAAAAAAGTTAATTTAGTTATTCCTGACACGACTTTAAAAAAGGTTAATGTGGGGAATAAATCTCTTTCGGGTATTTTAAGTTATCAAACCGAAGAGATGAAATTTCCTTTAAATATCCATATCGAATTCTCCACTAGAGAGAAACCTTTCACAGAAGAAGAAAAGGTATTAGAGACTGATCTTCCTATTAGTCCTCAGCCCATTATTCGACATCTTGGGTGGCAGGAGGTTTTAGCCGAAAAAATCAGAGCTTTTATAATTAGAGCTAAGGGAAGAGATGTTTATGACCTTTGGTATTTATTATCAAAAGGAATTGATGTTGATTGGGAGATGGTTAATAAAAAATTAGAGTTTTATAAAAAGACCGCATCTTTTCAAGATGTCTATGAAAAGGTTGGTAAGTTTGATGATAAAAAGATAAAAGACGATCTACAAAAATTCCTTCCTGCATATGATAGAAATTTAGTAATTCATCTTAAAACATTATTGCTCAAGCAACTTTTTTCAAGAGAGGAGTTCGCAATTAGAGGTAGCGATAATTTAGATTTTACCAAAATGCCTGGAGGTGCTTTTTCTGGCGCAGAAAAATTGATATACGATTTAAAGAAAACAAAAATTATCAAAGTTGAGCGTAAAAACGAAAATACTATTCGGGTAGACATAAAGACCGATGAAGGCGGTGAACGTAATGGTTATATCAGAGCAAGAAATAAAAACGGAGTGGGAGAATTAGATGTTATTGAAAAGAACAAAAGCGCTTTTAAAGATAAATCCTACGACGAATTGATAAGTTATAAGTTTAACCGAGGTTAATATGAAAATTAAAGATTTACCAAATAAAAATGAAAGTCAAAAGTCACTCCCGAAATTAGCGGATGATTTGGTTTCTGGAACAAAAAATATACTTCGCGAAGCCAAAACAGAAGAAGATTTACGAATTGGTTTTGAAAAACTTTTAGATCCGCTTAAGACCGAATTAAATCTTAAGTCAACTCCAAAATATGAGAAGTCTGTTTATAGCGGTCGTTCAGACGCAATGCACGGACAGGTAATTATCGAATACGAATCGCCAAAATCATTTTCTTCAAAGAAAAATATAGATCACGCCTATGATCAGTTAGTGAATTATTTATCCGATGAGGCGAAAGAAACAAAGTTAAAGCAGTTAGTCGGAGTAGGATTTGACGGCGAACAGATTTTCTTTGTTCAATATCCTCTTCTTTCTATCCGTGGGCCTTATGATTTTAATCCAGAAAGTGCGAGAACTTTTTTAATTTATCTACGAGCTTTATCTCGTCTTCCTCTCACAGCTGAAAATTTAGCTCAAAAATTTGGTCCTCAAAGCGAACTCGCCCCCAAAATGGTTTCGGCCCTTGCCAACGCTTTGGAATACTGGGGTAATCAAATACACATCCGCACATTTTTTAATGAGTGGAAAAGATTATTTGGCATTGTTTATGGCGAACAATTTACGGGTGGCCAGCAAGAAAAAGAAGCGGACACACTTTCAAAACTTTATAGAGTTGGCAAAGAAACAGATTTTCAAGAGCTTTTATTTTCTGTCCATACCTACTTTGCTTTTTTAATGAAACTTATCGCTGCCGAACTTTTAACATTAAGAGAAACGTCTTTTAGTTCATCTCTCGCTTCTCAGTTTGCTCATATTTCTGACGACGAACTTAAAAGACAACTTGAAGATATAGAAAACGGCGGAGTTTACACCCGAAAAGGAATTACTAATTTTTTGGAAGGCGATTTCTTCCGTTGGTATCTTGATACTTTTGAATCACCGGAGTTAAAAGAAGCGATTAGAGAAATTGGCCGAGCCCTTTCCGAATTCGAACCAGCAACAAGCACTTTAGATCCTGTTTCGACCCGCGACCTACTTAAAAAACTTTATCAGTATTTAGTCCCGCAGGAAGTTCGTCATCGCCTTGGCGAGTATTACACGCCCGATTGGCTGGCGGAATTACTACTTAATGAGGTTGGCTATGACGGTAATACGCTTAAAAGATTTTTGGATCCCGCTTGTGGCTCGGGTACTTTTCTTGTTTTGGCCATTCAACGAGCTAAAGAACATGGACAAAAAGAAAAATGGCCGTCACTTGAAATAGCTAAAAGAATTGTCGCCAATATCTGGGGTTTTGACTTGAATCCTTTGGCGGTTATTGTCGCCCCGCACCAATTATTTGTTTGCTCTGGGTGATTTAGCAAATGAACTCCCACGAGTAGAAATTCCGATTTATCTTACTGATTCGGTTTTAACTCCCACGAGAACAACGGGAAATCTTTTTGGCGAGTTTTTGGAAGTTTCAACTTCTGTTGGAAAATTTCAAGTGCCAGCCGAGTGGGTTCGAGACGGCGGATTTTTGCTGGCTGACGCTGCGCCACTTGTTGAAGAAATGACAAAAAATCAGTACTCGGTTAATGAAGCAATGAGTAGATTTAAAAAGGAAGGTCTACTTTTCCCAATCAATCAAGAGGTGGTTAAAAATTTCTACAATCAGATTTTGGAACTTGAAAAACAAAATAAAAACGGCATTTGGGCCCGCTTCCTCAAAAACGCCTTCGCTCCAATGGTCGCCGGTAAATTTGATTTTGTTGTTGGTAATCCGCCATGGATTAGATGGGATTTCCTTGCTGAAGAATATAGAGAAGCGACAAGACATCTCTGGAAAGAATATGGATTATTTTCGCTTAAAGGATATGCACAAATGCTTGGCGGCGCAAAACCAGATTTTTCAATGCTTTTTGTTTATGCCTCGTCTGATTATTATCTAAAAGATGGAGCAAAATTAGGGTTCTTAATAACCCAAGAAGTTTTTAAAGCTAAAGGAGCAGGTGAAGGTTTTAGACGATTTCAATTAGGCGACAGAAGTTATCTAAAAATAT
Source organism: uncultured Candidatus Saccharibacteria bacterium (assembly GCA_964583485.1). Taxonomy (GTDB): domain Bacteria; phylum Patescibacteriota; class Minisyncoccia; order Minisyncoccales; family GWA2-38-27; genus JAUWYA01. The sequence goes on along the minus strand of CAZOVC010000002.1, from coordinate 63,385 downwards.
TGAAAGCCCACGATTTAGTTTCTATTCAACCATTTGAAGGAGCAACAAATAAAACTGCCGCAATAATCCTTAAAAAAGGAGAGAGAACAGAATATCCAGTTTCTTATATTGTTTGGAATAAGAAAAAAGGCATAGGGAAAATCGCCACGGATAAGTTGTTAAATGAGGTTCTAACTTTATTAAACAGAAAAAAGTTAATAGCCAAACCAATTAGAACAAACGTTGGCGCCTGGCAAACGATTGAGACTGGCGAGGAAGGTTTACTCGCCATTGAAGGGCAAAATTTTTATAAGGATCGAGCCGGCGCTTGGGCTGATCCCTATGGCATATTTTGGCTTGAAGTAAAACAAGTCCTATCAGATGGTAATTTACTTATTTCTAACTTGTCCGAAAGAGGTAGAACAAAAATTAAGAAGATAGAAGAAAAAATAGAACCCAATTTAGTTTATCCAGCGATTCAGGGACCGAATATAAAACGATGGGGACTTGATTCAAACTTCTTTGTTCTCCTTGTGAACGATAAAGATAATCCTATGAAGGGATACGATGAATCTAGAATGAAATCTGATTGGCCACTTACTTTTAGTTATTTAACTAAATTTAGAGAAGAATTATTATCAAGAACATCGTATAAAAAATTCCATTTGAAATCAGGCGCACCTTTTTATAGTCAGTATAACATCGGAAATTATACTTTTAGTCGTTATAAAGTGGTTTGGAAAAGAATGACCACGGATATTGTGGCGACAGTTATTTCAGAGATTAAAACTCCCTTCGGTTATAAATCTATAATTTCTCTTGATACAACTGTTATTTTCCCCGTTGAGAACGAAACCGAAGCTCACTATCTTTGTGCCATTATCAATTCAAAACCAGTTCGTGATTTTATTAAATCTTTTTCTTCTGCTGGTCGGGGCTTTGGTACGCCTTCAGTAATGGAGCACATCGGTATTCCAAAATTTGATTCAAAAAATGAACTTCACCAAAAACTCGCCGAGGTCTCCAAAAACTGCCACCAACTCAAATCCGAAGGCAAAGAAAACGAGATTGGAAAGCTGGAGGGGGAGAATGATGAATTAGTTAAAAAGCTATTTGGAATTAAAAATGAATAAAGAAGACAAACTAAGAAAGGAAATTAAATCTATTCTAGAAGCTATAAAACAGCCCGAAGAGAGAATTTTAGATAAACACGGCTCAAGAGAATTCGGATTAGATTTAGTGATTCTCAAACTTGATGTCTTCGGACTGCTGAGGGCATATGGTATGCAAATAAAAACCGGCAACATAAAATGTACCGGGAAGCCAACACAAAAAATAAAAGAAATAATCGGACAGCTCTCTATTGCTTTTGGGAAATTTACAAATGTAGATGGGAAAGATTATAAAATAGATGGATTTTACTTAGTAACGGATGGTGAATTTCAGGGCAATACCGAAGATTACATAAGATCAGCTTGTATTGGTATTCGCAACCTTCATTTTATCGACCGACAATCGTTAGATGAATTTAGGGCAAAATTCCAATCTTCTGTAAATCAATTTAAGGAAACTTAAATATGAAAATTGATTTTATCTACAAACAACCTAAAAGGGAAGATAAATATATTAAGCCGCTTGTTGAGTTTTATTTATCTAGCTATTTTCCAAAAATAAAAAAGGTTGATATTGATTGTCCCGATAAAAATAATCAATACAAAGCTCCGGATTATTTTTTAGTGCAACCAAAGATTGCGATCGAAATAAAAGAAGTGCATGAGAGAGAGGAGTTAGAGCAATCGATGTCAAGAGGGTATAACACAAAAAGATTACAAGAAGAATTAGACAAACGTATAAAAGATTCAAAATTTCCGAGAGGTATTTATTTTCTTAATTTTCCTTGGCATTTAAAAGTTAAAGCTGGACAGGAAAAAATAATAGCCGATATTATTATCAATGCTCTTCGGAACAATCAAAAAGATATCTTCGTTGAGGGAATAGGAGATTTTGAAGTAATAAGCAAATCCGAAGGAAAAGAGAACAAGGTAGCATTGGCAGCTTCAATGGGCCCTGTTAGGTCAATCAACCCCGCCGGAACTATCCATCAAAACATTGGCCCTAAAATCACCACCGCAAATAAACAACTAGGCGCGTTAACGGCAGATAGAAAAATTTTATTATTAGTTAATAAGTATTTTTTTGGCGACAGAACAAACGATTTCATCGAGGCTCTAACTTTCTCTTATAAAGAACTTTTAAATTACGAAAATATTGAAGAAATTTGGCTTCAATTTGAAAGTAGAGATGGACAATTTTTCCATGAAATTCTTTATAGTCGAGATTTTTTGACTTCTTTTGATAAGAAAAAAATTAAACCTTCAAATAAACAACAAAAACAACTATTTGAAAAATGGTTTTATTTGTTAGAAAAATTAGGAGATGAACATAAAGAAAAACTATTTTCCGCCCTTAGAAAATTTCTAAAAGATAAAAAACCCTATCAACTTTTCATAGATAAATTTACTCGTGAAGAAATGGTGCGACTTGGTATTTGGTTAGCCGAAAAAGAAAGATTTAATGACGCTATCTGGATTATTGATAAATTTATAGACGATCCAGATCCAGCTGAGCCAGAAAATTATAAAGGCGATCCGAAATTTAACTACCATCAACAAATTATCAATGGCGAAGATCCGCATATTATTACTACCGTGTTGGGTCATCTTGCTTGGGTAATCCAGAGACTTGCGTTTCAAAGAGAGGAGAAAAATAAAAAATATATAAATAAAGCTTTAAATTATACTGAAAAATTACTAAAGCATAGAAACCTTTACATTAAACAGCAAGCCATTGTTTCTCTAACCGAAATTACCGCAAGGAGACAATTACTCGACGGTTATGGCAAGAGACCGTATCGAAGAGTATATAAAAAGTTTAATAAATTAACTTTTGATTTAGTCGGACTTGTTGCTAAAAATCCGAACTATAAAGCTATTGCAAAATGGCTATGCCATGTTTTTGCGTATTATAAAGATTTATCAACAAAAGAAGCGGAAAGGGTCTTAGATGCTCTAAAAATCACAGATGAGTCTGCTCCACTTTTTGTTTATTTCGGTATTTTTCGCCAAAGACATTATAAAGATCAACCAACTATTAAATTTGATGGCAAAAAATTAGAAAAAAAATTAATAGAGATGATTAAAAATACAGATAGGAATTATAATGAACTGCGCGGAAGTATTAGTTGGCATTTCTGGAAAATTTTAAAAGACAACAAAATTGAGTTTAAGACAATAAAACCCTATATTGATTTATTTCTAGAGTGTCCATATCAAAGAGATATTTATAGCCACCTCGAGATGATTATAGAAGATTTGGTAGAAGAGGAACCACTTATTTGTATTCATTGGTATAAAATAATGTTATTAAGAATTTCTGATTTTTTGAAAGGAAAGAAAAAAATACAAGGTTATAATGGTATATGGTTGATGTCGGCAGAAAGAATGATACAAGTAATAGCTAAATGCGATACTAGAAGCCTGTTAGAAATTATGGAGGCCTTGGTAAAATTTTGGAAGAAAGGAGTATATATAGGGAATCCTCCAGAATTATTTACGAGCTATGAGTTGATACTAGATCAAAAAGAAAAAGAGGATACTAAAGCACAATTTCAAAAGTGGTATAATTCGATGAAAAAACTTAACCCAAAGATTGAAAAAGTCGATTGGGATTAATTCGATTTGAAATAATAATATGGAAATTAATAACCCTCAGCAAAAAACATATACGATTTTAGAACTCAATTCTGAAATAGAGCAAATTTTAGAGGGTTCGTTTGCTGAATTAATTTGGGTTCGTGGTGAGGTAACTGGTTTTGATAAACAAAAGGGCTCAAAAAATATCTTTTTCCAGTTGCAAGAAAAGAATCCAGACAAAGATCAAATTATCTCCAAGATTTCCGCCTCTATTTTTAATAGCGATATCAATAAAATATTACAGAAATTTAGTCAGATAAGTAATGCTGAGTTAAGAGACGGTTTGGAAATTAGAGCGTTGTGCAGAATAGATGTTTATCCTCCGTGGGGCGAATATAAGGTGGTCATAAAAGACATCGACCCAGAATTCACTTTAGGTAAGCTTGCACAAACGCGGGTAATGATTATCAAAGATTTAGAAAAGAGGGGTTTATTGGATAAGAACAAAAAATTAGTTTTGCCGTTAGTACCGCAACACATTGGACTGATAACTCAAAAAGGCAGAGAAGGATATACTGATTTTATAAGCGAACTCAAAAAGAGTGGGATTTACTTTAAGATAAGATTTCATAACGCATCGGTTCAGGGAGAAAAGGTTGAGCCAGAAGTTTGCGAGGCCTTGGATTATTTCAATCAGCAAAGAAATGTAGACGCGGTAGTCATCGTTCGAGGGGGTGGTTCAAAAACTGATTTAAGTTGGTTTGATAATAAAAAAATCGCAGAAAAGATAGCTTTCCTACAAATCCCAGTTATCACCGGCATAGGGCATAAAACAGATTTTACGATTACAGACATGGTGGCATTTTCCTATCAGCAGACTCCAAGTACTGCGGCAACTTTCTTTGTAGAGCGCGTAAATGAGTTTTTAGAAAAAATTGATGCTTTGTCTGTTGAAATTGCTCATACCTCCCGAAATCTTACCAAAGTAGAATTGCAGAACTTAATAGAAATTAGAAAACAAATCAATCGAGAAAGCACTCTTTATTTAGAAGGAGATAAAGAGGAATTAAAAGAAAATCGCAAGAATTTATCGTTTTACTGCAAGGAGTTTTTTAAAAATATCAGAGAAACCATAAAACAATATTCCTTAAGGATAGATTTATCAGATCCCATTAATATCATTCGTTTAGGATTTAGCGTCAGTAAAGTCAGCGGTAAAACAATTAAAAGCATAAAAGAAGTTAAGGCCGGCCAAAATATGATAACCACCGTATCAGACGGTGAAATAAAAAGCATTATTAACTAACAAAAATATGAACGAAAAACAAATCTCTTATGATGAAGCTTACGAGGAGCTTCAAAGTATTCTTGAAGATATAAAGGAGAGAAATGTTGATGTGGACAAACTGGCAGCCAAAGTGAAACGTGCCCGTGAGCTTATTACTATTTGCGAGGGAAGAATCAAAAAAGCTGAGATGGAGATAGAAGAAATCATTAAATCTTCTCCAGAAGAAAAGAAATAGTATTGTAACAAAAAAATATGAACAGAGTTTTTAAATTTGAGATATTGGGAATAGTTTTCATTTCTTTGACTGGGAGCTTGCTTCATTTCACTTTTAACTTGCTGAATAGGTTTTGGCTCGCGGGAGCGTTTTCAGCGGTTAATGAAAGCACCTGGGAGCATTTGAAGCTGGCCGTAATCCCAGCTCTTATCTGGGCCCTGCTGGAGAGCCGAATTTTTAAGGGCAAGGCGAATAACTTTCTCTGCGCCAAGGCCTCGGGAATATATTTGATGCCCATATTGATAGTTGTTTTCTTTTATTCCTATACGGCCCTGCTGGGTTATAACCTTTTGGCAATTGATATTTCGATTTTCATCTTGGCAGTAGTTATTGGCCAAATAGTGAGTTATAAGATTATGATGTTGCCGGAGTTCTCCCAAAGGTTTAATACCGTTTCTCTTTTATCGTTGATAATACTGCTATTGGCCTTTGTGGTTTTCACTTTCTATCCTCCCCACTTTTTTCTTTTTCAGGATCCGATTTCTGAGGGATATGGAATAATAAAATAATCAAGATGATATCTAAAGAATCGTTAGAAAAATTTAAGGAACTTTATAAGAAGAGATTTGGCGAGGAACTTTCTGACCAAGTGGCGCTGGATAAGGCCACGAGATTAGTTAATCTTTATAGGGCTGTTTATGCGCCAGACCTAATCGAGCGTGAAGCTTTTAAAAAAGAATCAATAAAAAAGGCGACAAACAAAAGTCGTAAGTCGCCAAAATAACAATTTTTTAGTAAAATAAATAATATGATAAATCAAAATACTCCTACTAAATTGCCATCCGTAGTTAAGTGGTATGTTTTAACGAAAATCATTCTTTTGTTTTTCACAATATCTCTGCCATTTTTAGTCTTTAATAAGGGTGTTTGGTATGGTGTTTTTATTTCATTGCTAATCTTTATTGGTTTACCAGTGTTTGTGTATTTTCTCCTTTATTTTAAATTTTTAACCTTTGTTGTAGAGAATGACAAAATAACGATAAATTCTGGGGTAATAATTAAACGCTCTAATTCAATTTCCTTTGATAAGGTTCAGAATGTTGAAAATGTTAGGGGAGTATCGGCTCGATTATTTGGCCTTTCTAAGGTTAGCATTTGGACGTCTTCTCCTGAACAGATTAAGGTTTATCGGAAAGAAACAATCCATAAGCCGGCTGGCAGTTTAGAGCTTATGGTTGCTGATGGGGAATGGCTTAAAGGGTTTATTCTAAGTAAACATTCTTAGAATGCCAGCGAATCTGCTATTAAACAATTTCTAACGTTTTCCAGTTCCCGCAGCTACCTTGAGCGCGGTTCGAGAGACCGATCCGCCTCATATTTTGGAAAAAGTTCGAGAAAAATGTCCCCATACCCGTCTAGGACATCGAACTTTATTCGAATTTGAGACAGTTCGAATCGCAGCACCAGAGCAGGCTGGTGCTCGGTTCTTGCGACCGAGAGGCCTCAAAAAAACACGAAATAACGAATTACGAGTTTTTTATTAATCGAATTTCAAATCCCAATTTTTTACTAAACCCTTGACTTTTCTTGACAGTTTGCTATAATTATAACATAGTGAAGTTCTTTGAAAATAAGGTTTACTTTAGAGCCCTACATTATAGGGTAGAAAGGAGGCGATGACGATGTCTACGACATTGATCACGTCAAGAGACCCAAAGGGTCGGCAAGCAACGAGTATTTTTGAAGCCGCGTATAATGATTCGGGGCTGGACGAAGACTACGCTCAACGACTAAATGAGCGTGGCGACGAACTCAAGAGAGAGATTATGAAACTGATACAGGAGCTGGTTGTGTCCAACCAATTCGCCGATGAAGAGGTAGAGTCAAGCTACGGCTATCTGTCAGGCTACAAGCCTAAGGGTATTACCGAACAGACGAACCGCTTGCGCGAACTTTTCCCTGGCATCGGTTACGCTGACGAGAACTTGGCTTCCCAGCCGCTTCCAGTCAATGCTGAAGGATGGTTTGCCATTCCTCGCTGGCAGTCGGTCGCCAAGACTTACAATGAGGCGGTCGAGAAGGTGCTGGAGCTGATTAAGCAACAGCGCAAGGGCAAGTTCTGCAACTACCGTGAAGGCCAGCTTGGAGCGAAACATCTCCGACAGCACGAACGCACGGCGAAAAAGCTTGAAGTACTGGCTGACCAGCAGAAGGGCTACGACATTCTGGTCGTGGCAGCTCAGTTCGGTCTCCGTCATCGGGGTCGCAGTGTCCGTCGAGCTCGTGAGGTTTTTACGGCCAATGAGTTCGGACTTGGCGCATTCGAGATCGGGTGCATGTTACTAACCCATCCCGAGCGTCTCCAACACTATGACGATCTTTGGATCGACTGTGCTGGAGATGAGTATGCTCCTGGCGCTTTCGACGACTTTTCTCACGTTCCGTCCTTCGGCTTCTACGGCGGCAGGGTCGGGTTCGACACGCGCAGGATTGACGGCCCGCACGGCCTCTGCGGTTCTGTCTCTGGGTTTGTCCCGCAGTCTTGAATCTCGAAGTCTTGAGTTCTTGAGTCTTTTGACTTCTTGTATCTTGATCCTTGAATTCGCGACAAATTTTAAGGGTTATCCATACTAACACGGATAACCCTCTTTTTTTATCTCAAAAACTTGCTTCTTTTTTAGAATTCAATATACTTATAAATGAGCTTAGGCTAATGCATAGTAGTTTACGGATTGCTGTCGCCGAACTCTCTCTTTAGGAGAAAAGCAACCAGAGTCTTAGCGACTACGGTTTCTAAGAGCGTGTTGTGCTGAGGAGATACTGCTTGCCTCTGCTTAGCGCAGGTTCCCGCTTTTAGCGGGATGCTGCCGAATAAAATACAAGACCAAAAAGATATAATCCTTAAGGCAGTAAACTTCGCGGTCTGGTGACATGGATGAGTGGAGGCAATTAACCTGACGCTGATGGCGATTTCTCGAACGCGCCCTACTTCAACTTCAACGATGTGTAAAATAAAAGGGGTCAGGTACCTTTTATTTTAACTCAACATTAAATCCTAGGGGAAGACCTAAAAAAGGTAAAAAAGGTACCTGACCCCTTTTAGTCCAACAATAAAAGAAGTCGCCGGATGCCAAAGCGAAAAGTACACTGTAATTCAATCAACAATACCAACAATTTCAAATCGTCTTCTTGATTTTAAAATACCAATTTTAGACAAAAATTCTATTGATAAAATTACAAAATTGGTAAAAGAAGCATTTGAATTGAAAGATGAAAAGAAAAAACTGATTAAAGAAGTGAGAGAAGAAATTGACAGTTATTTTGATATTTAGGCGGCGCGCCAGCTTCGCTGGCACGAAATTCGGCGGCAACGGAAAAGCGAGGGCGGGCAAAAATTCCTTCCCCCCAACCCCCTTCCTTTTTGCCCGCCCGAGCGAAAATTATCAAAAATCAGCGTCGGGATTTTCTTGAAAAAAGGTTCGGATTTTGTTCAGGACAGACAGCACGAGTCAGCGCAGTATCGAGACCGACCGAGAGGCCTATGGCGTCCTAAACCCGTACCCGTCCAGGACATCGAACTTTGTTCGGGGTCGATCGGCCACAAAGAATCGCCATTTCGACGCTTTTTTGATATAATAAAAATATGAAAAGCATAAATATCATTCATTGGCTCCCAAGAATTTTAAGTATCGCCTTCGTTTTGTTCTTGTCCCTGTTCGCGCTTGACGTTTTCGGGGAATATAGCGGCTGGCAGGCTTTTTTAGGATTTTTAATACATCTCTTGCCATCATTTGTTTTACTTGCAGTCATCTTGATTGCCTGGAAATACAACTTGGTTGGAGCAATCGCTTTCTTCGGTTCCGCCGTGTTTTACGTCTTTATGGTCGGTTTTGATCGTCCCTGGAGTTGGTATGTGGGCATATCCGGTCCAGCTGCCGTTGTCGGAATCCTTTTTCTTTTGAGTTATCTGCAAAAAAGAAAAAATAAAGCCCTATGAATTCATCCCAAACCTACATCTTAATATCAATCATCGCGATAGCTGGCACTATGGTCGCTCTTGTTTTGACCAGGAAAAAGATGCAAAAGCCGCTTACGCCTTTGGCGGGATTGGCTTTTGCTTTTGTTGTCGCCGGCTTAATTTTCGGCGAAAGCCGTTTAGTCGGTTATGGTCTGATGGGAGTCGGCGTAGTTCTGGCCGTCATTGATATTGTTAGGAAGTTGAAGGCGAAGAATTAATCAATTATATTAAGACGATTGTTTGCGGAGCATTTTGACGTTCGCGTCCAAGTTCCTAGGATTTCCAGCCGTTCACAAGACTCAGGTAAAATTAGTAAAAAGCCGAGTCGCCTTTAGGCGACTTGGCTTTGTCGCCCAGTCGCCGTCAAAAAAGCCTAAAACCCTGTTTAAGAGAGAAGCGTCCTCTTTCTACAATTATATTCGTCGTAATGAGTGTGCAAAACTCGGTTTTGCACACTTTCATTTACTAATCCAATATTAATTTAATACAAATATGCAAAATATATTTACAGGAACAACAGATTATAGTAATCAGTCCAATAAAGAGATAATCGAAGATTTCATAAAATTGGTAAAATATACTAAAAAGATTCTCCGTAGGAGAAAAAGGCATTCAAGAAGAGAAAATATCCCAATGGATTTAGATGGAATTTTTAATGAAATAACTTTGTTTGCGGAAAGGTTGATAGAATTATCGAATGAGAATTTAAAAAAACTCAAAAGAGGCAAGCCACCATTATTATTTGCTAAATCATTACAGGAAATAGGTCGAAACGCACATCAATTATTCTTAAGAATTGGAGAGATTTGGCATGGCAAATATAATCAAATCAATTATAGTTCTAGATATACGGATATAGACATAGCGACAATTGAGTATGCTGAATTCCGAGATTATATGGGATTGATGATTGATTTGAATAATATCGGTTTTGAATTACAGAAAAGATATTTTCAGAATGGCAAACCTCTTTATTCAGAGAAAAAATGGTGGGAAGTCATAATAAGGATATTTTTTGATGCGGTTCTTGAAATTTTAAGAAAGATTGGCCCAAAGGATTGAAACACAAAATACCTCTTTTATAGTGTCTCATTTGTCTCGTTTTGTGTTAGAATTTGAAATATAAGACTCCGTCGAGAGTCATCACTAAGGAATGTTATGGACAAACTAAATAAGAATAAATTTAAGATCGGTTTTTGGCATCCTTTTGGCGTTGCCGCTGGAGAGCCATGCGATTGTATAATCTCGCGCAAAAAGCAAGAAATTAAGAGAAATGGCTGGACCTTATGGTCTTTTCAGCACAGGCCGGAGGAAACAATAAACCTATGGGCGAAGGAAATTAAAAAACATGGTAAAAATGTTTTCGTTTTTTGCTCCGATAGTAAAAATGCACAGGACCCAAAAGGAAAAGTATTCTTTTCTAAACAATTTAAATTTGCGAACTCCGATAAGTGGAAAAAAATACCCCAATCAATTAAAGTTCCACATCCTTTTGGGGGAGGGGATCGCGCTTCCGCATTTATAGTAAAAGCTGTCCATGAGCTAGAAAAAGTTAAGGCGTCTAAGGGGATTAAATGGCTTTGTATGGATGGTAGATGGAGAGAGGATAATCTACCAACGAGAGGAGAATATTTAATAAAATCAGGAGGTAAGTGTAAGTTAAGAAAAGTTTATCAAATCCTAGAATTGAAATATCCTTATCTGGCAGTTCTTAGAAAATAGTACAGCAAATGAGACAGTTCAAAATATCGCTTTCTGTGTCTCATTTTAACTTAAAACAACTCCTGACCGAGCCGCATCAAAAATCGCCTAATTGGCGGTTTTTGATCCACTGCTTTTATCTGGACTTTTTAGGAGATAAGTGGTATTTTGTATAAGTATGGATTGTTCGGATGAACAACTTATAACTGATTATCTCGCAGGCGATGAGAAATCGCTGGAGATTTTAATAAAACGCTATCTTAAGCCGATTTATAGCTTTGTCTATCGATATGTCGGCAACGGACAGGAAGTTGAGGATATAACACAGGAAGTTTTTGTAAAAGTCTGGCGCAACCTCAAGAAATTTGATAAACAGAAAAGTTTCAAAACTTGGATTTTCAGTATTGCCAAAAATACCTCTATTGATTGTTTAAGAAAGAAAAAAGCTGTGCCATTTTCTAATTTTGAAAACGAAGCAGGAGAAAACTTACTTACTAAGACGCTCGCAGATCCTACGCTTCTGCCTAATGAAATCTTTGAACAAGCTCGTATCGCAGAAATGCTTAATGCGGCGATGAATCAATTAACTCTGAAATACCGCATGGTTTTATTCCTTCGTTATAACGATCATTTTACTTTTAGAGAAATTGCCGAGGTCCTGGGAGAGTCTTTGAATACTGTTAAAAGCAGGCACAGACGAGCTCTAATTCAGCTTAAAGGACTATTATCCAAATCCTAAAAATAGTATATTTAAACTTTTAGTAACAAAAGGATGCACCAAAATGCATCCTTTTATCGTATTAATAAGTAGAGATGCTTGTAGTGAGCTTGTCGAACTATGCGTAAAGATTTTGAAAAACTTTTTACTAATCTTAAACCCAAAGAACCGCCTGTAGGTCTTTTTGACCGTATCATTCTTGTAATTAAGCGAGAGCAGGAACTGCGACATACCAAAAGATTGCTGTTTGGATTTTTATCTCTTTTATTAATCTCTTTAATTGCCACACCTATTTCTGGAGCGATGCTTGTAACTCAAGTAGATAATTCTGGAATTCTTTATTTTGTCTCTACCGCAGTAAGTGATTTTGGAATGTTTTTAGCTATGTGGCAAGATTTTAGCTTAGCCATACTTGAATCATTACCGCTTATGGGTATGATGGCTTTTACAGTAAGTCTTGGAATATCTGTTTTTACCCTTCGCTTATTTTTATACAAAAAAAGATTATTATTAAGATATCTAAAAATTTATGCATAAAGATGTTCTTAAATGGATTATTATTGGTCTTGCCGGTTTTGCGGTGGTTGTTTTAATATTTAGCGCCGGTATGTTTGTTGGCGGAATGAAAGTAAAGTTTTCTTATCAATGGGCAGAAGGTTATCACAAAAACTTTGCCGGACCGCGAGGCGGATTTTTCGGCGATTGGCAAAAAATGCCGCCTTTGCCCGGAGATTTTATTGAAGGTCACGGCGCGTTCGGAGAAATTATTGAACTCAAAGATAACGGTTTTGTTATTAAGGGTCGCGGCGATATGGAAAAGATAGTTATAACCACCCAAGATACGGTAATCAAAAAAGGGATGGAAACCGTAAAAGATGGTTTGAAAGTTGGCGATTGCGTGGTCATTATTGGATCGCCGAATGAAGAAGGTCAAATTGAAGCCAAACTTATAAGAATTTTTAAATAAATATGTTTAAACATAAATTTATAACAGTAATAATTTTAATGTTGATTATCACTGGTGGATATTTCGGCTACACAAAAATTTTTAGCAATGATGGTATGGTTCGCTATGCAACTGCGCAAGTTCAAAAAGGCACACTTATCATTTCAATCTCTGGAAATGGTCAGATTGATGTTTCCGATCAAATTGACCTGAAGCCGGAAGTTTCTGGCAAGATTATTGCTGTATATGTAACAAAAGGGCAAGAGGTGAAGAAAGGATCTCTTTTAGCCGTTACTGATCCACGGGACACAGAGCGTTCGGTAAGTGATGCTGAAATTGCCTTAGATGATGCCAAAGAAAAATTGGATGATCTTCTTTCTCAACCCGATGCTCAATCTCTACGTCAGGCCGAGGTCGCTTTAGCTCAGGCAAAACGTGATTTGAATAAGGCGAAAGAAAGCTATGAAAATATTGAAATAGATACCGAAAGCTTGTTGGTAACAGCTTACGAAGACGGCTACAATACTGTTGTCGCTGTTTTTCTTAAGTTATCTAATTATATGAAAGACCTGAAAGACGTATTGGGAACAGAACCAAGCGCTGAAAAGCATATTTCTGGGTACGAACTGATATTGGGCCAGGGATCTTTATTCACGCAAAAACTCTTGAGCGATTATTATAGAGCTAATAATCTTTTTAATAAAAACTATGCATTTTTTATAACTGTTTTTCAAGACGATGACCGCGATACCGTTGATGAGCTGATAAACGATACTCTTGAGACGACTCGAGCAATTTCTCAAACCCTAGACAGCGCTCGCCATATGTTTGATGCGATTATACTTAAAGATTATCAGCATCTTAATATATCTTCTCATATTGATAAAATGAAGCCCAAAATTGAAAGCGATGCTTCTTCTGTTTCCTCTAATATAAGTTCTCTTCAAGATATTAAAGATACTATTGATGATACTATAGAAAACACTCCTGAGAAAATTGAAGATTCTGAGTGGGCATTACAATCTGCTCAGGAAAAATTTGATGAGAGAAAGCTGGCTCTTGAAGAACTAATGGCTGGAGTTGATTCTAGAGACATCAGGTCTCAGGAAAATATTGTAGCCCAAAAAGAATCAGCGCTTTTGGATGCTAAAGAAAAGCTTGCTGGCCATTTTATTCGCGCTCCATTTGACGGCGTTATTGAAGAAATTGATATTAAAGTTGGCGATTCTGTTTCTTCTTCCACAACTCTTGCAACATTAATGACCAAGCAATATATAGCGAATTTGGCTCTTAATGAAATAGACATTGCGAAAGTAAAATTAAATCAGCCGGTTACTTTAACTTTTGATATCATGGATGGACTAACGCTCACAGGAAAAGTAACCGACATTGCGAGCATTGCTTCAACAAATCAAGGACTGGTTACTTATGATATTATCGTCACTCTGGATACGATGAACGAATTAGTTAAACCAGGTATGAGCGTTACAGCTGCGATTATTACAGATGCAAAACCAAATGTTCTTCTTGTTTCGAATTCTGCTGTGAAGTCACAGGGTGGGATAAGTTACGTGGAGATCCCCGATGATTTCGATATGTCTGTTGCGGCCGCTAATGTAAGCGGTGCGGTTTTTGAAAACCCTACTCGTCAGCAGCAAGTAGAAATTGGTCTTTCCAATGATGAATTCACCGAGATTTTAAAAGGACTTCAGGAGGGAGATGTGATTGTCACAAGAACTATTCAGCCAACTTCTGCGCAGTCCACGCAGATACAACAAAACTCCTCTTCTGTCCAAGCGCCTGGTTTTAACACTGGCGGAACTGGCGGAATTCGTATGATGAGATAATATTATGATTGAATGCAAAAATATCGCCAAAATTTACAAAAATGGAGAGATAGAAACGCACGCGCTCAAAAGCGCGTCGTTCAAAATCAATGACGGCGAATTCGTCGCTATTATGGGACCTTCTGGTTCTGGCAAGTCAACATTAATGCATATCATTGGATGTTTAGATACACCTACTAATGGTCAATATTTACTTAATAACAAAGACGTGTCAAAATTATCCGATGACGAACTGGCAGATATTCGGGTACAAAAAATTGGCTTCGTGTTTCAGACGTTCAATCTTTTGCCACGAACCACTGTGCTTCGCAATGTAATGCTTCCTTTAGTATACGCCGGCGTCTCTAAAGAAGAACGGGAAAATAAAGCAAAGGAGGCCTTGCGTGGTTCGGCCTTTCCAGAAAACTTTTGGAATCATTATTCCAATCAACTTTCTGGTGGAATGGCGCAAAGAGTCGCTATTGCCCGCGCTTTAGTTAATAATCCGACGCTCGTGCTTGCCGATGAGCCGACAGGTAATCTTGATACCAAAACCGGCGAAGTGGTGCTTGATACTTTTCAACGGCTTCACCAAGAACAAGGTCGCACGATTGTTTTAATTACTCACGAACAATATGTTGCCGAGCATGCCGAACGTATTATTCATATTCGTGATGGGAACATCGTGGAAGATGGAAGGGTGAAAAATCGGCGCGTTATTAATAATTACAACATCACAACCTAAAATGAAAGTTCAAGATATTTTTCAAGAAATATATACCGCTCTTTCAGCAAATAAGGCGAGGTCTGGTCTTACAGTTCTTGGTATTGTCATCGGCATTGGTTCGGTTATCGCTATGGTTTCTATTGGTCAAGGCGCATCGGGACAAATTCAATCAAGTATTGAAAGTCTTGGTTCAAATTTACTTACTGTAAGTCCTGGGTTTTCCCAACAGGGTAAAGGTTTTGTGTCTCAAGGTCGTGGTTCGGCGCAAACACTCATAAATGATGATGTTGATACGCTTCGTCAAGTCGCTGGAATAGCATATATATCGCCGGAACGGCAAGGACGATATCAAATCATTTCACCCTTAGGAAACAATACTAATTCAACAGTAATTGGCGTGTCTCCCGAATATGCCGAAGTGCGGAATGTATCAGTAGAAAATGGCTCTTTTATTACTGAAAACAATATGCGAAGTGTAGGCCGGGTCGCAGTATTAGGCTCTACTGTTGCCACTGATCTATTTGAATATCAAGATCCAATTGGTAAAACTATACGCATCAATAAGCTTAACTTTAAAGTTGTCGGGGTGCTTCAGCCAAAGGGTGGTGCGGGTTTTTTTAATTCTGATGATACTGTATTTGTGCCGCTTATTACTATGCAGAAAATTTTAGCTGGCGGGGATTATCTTTCATCTATTGCAATAAGTGTTGAGACCAAGGGTCTTATGCCTCAAGTTCAACAGGAAGCAACTCTTATGCTTGCTGACAAGCATAGTGTTGATCCACAAAGCCCGGATTTTTCTATTGTCTCACAGGCAGATATTGTTGGAGCAGCAACACAAGTTACTGATACTTTTACAATTCTACTTGCTGCTATTGCTGGCATTTCACTCATCGTCGGTGGTATTGGCATTATGAATATGATGCTTACAACCGTAACCGAACGTACGCGCGAAATCGGACTCCGTAAATCCATAGGCGCGAAGAAAAAAGATATTTCAATACAGTTTCTCGCCGAAGCAGTAACGCTCACTTTTTTGGGAGGCGCGATGGGCATAATCCTTGGATGGATTATCTCAATTCTTGTTACTCAATTTACCGGCATTGCCACTCAGGTCTCTGTTCAAGCAATTATTCTTGCGTTCGGGGTGTCAGCCACAATCGGGATCGTCTTTGGCTATTATCCAGCAAGACGAGCGGCGTCATTGAATCCAATAGAAGCGTTAAGATATGAATAAATAAATCAATTAATTAATCATAACTAAAAAATTATATGAAAAAAATAATTATTATTATAATTTCGTTAGTAGTAGTTGGAGGTGGTTCATTTTATGGTGGGATGAAATATGCTGATAGTAAAAGCCCTCAAGGTCGTTTCCTTCAAGCGGATTTTCAAGATTCGCAAAGATTAAGAGAGCCTGGCGTAAATGGTGGCGGTGGCTTTCGAGGCGGATTAATTGTTGGAGAAATTATTTCCCAAGACGACAAAAGCATTACGCTTAAGATTCAGGACGGGGGATCAAAAATCGTATTCTTGTCTGATTCTATGGAAATTACAAAATCTGCAGAAGGCGCTTTGAGCGATCTTGAAATTGGCAAAAATATTACTGTAAACGGCGCTGTTAATTCAGATGGAAGTATTGCTGCTCAATCAATTCAATTGAGACCGGAAATAACTCCACCGCAGCAATAACAAGAAGCGCTTTATTTATAGGTTTAATAAACAGATTCTAACAGTCCTTATCCCGCGGAGTAAGTTGGGGATAAATAGAGTGTTGACACCGTATGGTTATGGGTTTATAATCAAAATAGAGAATCCGAAAGAGAAATTTCGTTTTTCTACGAGATAAAGGTCGATTATTGTATATAATAAAATTAAGAGTAAAAAAATCATGCCATTTAGAGATGGAACGGGTCCTTTAAGTCAAGGTCCAATGACGGGAAGAGGTTTAGGCCCTTGCGGAGGCGGAATTGGTTTTGGGCGAGGTTGGTTTGGCAGAGGAAGGGGTTGGAGGCGTTGGGGGTATTATCCTGCAGCTCAGCCGACTGCTAAAGAAGAAAAAGAAATGATTCAAGAAGATATGAATGCGTTGAAAGAACAGATGAAGGTTTTTGAGGACCGACTTGAGGAACTAAAAAAGAAAAAATAATATGCCAAATTTTAATGGTACAGGTCCTGCTGGTCAGGGGCCAGGAACAGGACAAGGTTTAGGCAGGGGCGGCGGTCGTGGTCGTCAGTCCGGTGGTTACGGTTTAGGTCCTGGGGGTGAATGTGTTTGTCCAAGTTGTGGGACAAAAACGCCTCATCAAAGAGGAGTGCCTTGCTATGAACACAAATGCCCTAAATGCGGCGGGGCAATGACCAGAACCAGATAAATCCCCACACCAAATTTTGGTAGTGGGGATAAAATATTATGAAAATTTGTATTAGCGCTACCGGTAATAATTTAGATACAGCTTTAGACCCTCGTTTTGGCAGAGCGATGTATTTTTTGATTGTTAGTGATAAGGGAAAACTAATTAAAACAATTAAAAATACCGGGGTGCAGGCGATGAGAGGCGCTGGTATTTCGGCTGCCCAAATTGTAGCTAAGGAGAAAGTTGAGATAGTGATTACTGGAAATGTTGGACCTAACGCTTCAATGGTTTTAGGCACTTCTGGAATAAAGATTTTTCTCGGTAATCCAGCAATGAGTGTGCGAGACGTTCTTCAAGAATATCAGAGAGGCAAGCTTCAAGAGGCGAAAGGAGCAGCGCCTTGCGGGCCTGGTTTTGGAGCAGGACCTGGTCAGAGAAGGAGAGGTCGAGGAAGAATATGAACCCTCAATCTGTTTCAATAATCAGCATTTTTGTTAATTTAGGTTTAGGAATATCTAAGCTAATTTTTGGTTTTTTAATTGGCAGTGTGGCTTTAATTGCCGATGGAGTACATTCTGGTTTGGATGTTTTTTCTTCTTTTATTACTTTTTTGGGATTGAAGATAGCCAGAAAGCCAGTTGATGAAAAACACCCTTACGGCCATTGGAAAGCAGAAAGTTTGGCTGGTTTTTTGGTAGCTCTATTGCTGGCGGTATCTGGTATTTGGATTTTGTATGAAGCAGTTACGGGATTTTTTGAAGAAAAAATAGTCAAACTTAGTGTTGGGGCAATAGCAGTGGTAGTTATCTCCATTCTAATTACAGAAGTTTTAGCCAGATTAAAATTTCATTACGGAAGAAAGCATCAAAGTTTAGCCCTGGTTGCTGATGCCGAGCATTCAAGAGCTGACGTTCTTAGTTCAATTGGTGTTTTAGCGGGGCTTAGTTTAGTTAGATATTTCAATTCAGCGGATGCCATAATTGCTTTATTTATTGGCGGCTATATTCTCTATGAGGCATTTAGAGTGGGAAGAGAGATTACTGATTCTTTGCTGGATGTAGCTAATAAAGACGTAGAAGGAAGAATTGAAAAGATTTGTTCTTCCCACAAAATAGAAATTTCTAATTTAAAAACCAGAAAAATTGGAGCTTTTAATTTCGCTGAAATAAAAATTAAACTGGCTCCAAAATTAAAAGTTGAAGATGTTCAAAAAATAATCAGTACTTTAGAGGAAAGATTGCTCACAAATATTCCAGAATTAAAGCAAATAGTTATTTCTATTGAGGCTTATGAGCTCGCCAGGAGCGTTGTTTTGCCTAAACTGGGAAAGAGAATAGGAGCGCTGGAAGGCTTTGAGCAAATCGGGCCTAAGAAAATGGGAGAAAGAATTATTATCCCTTTAGAAAATAAAGAACTAAGTTCACAATTCGGCGCGGGTCAGTATTTAGTTATAGATAAAAAAGATGGAAATATTTTATTAAAAAAAGTGATTAAAAATCCCTACTTTGAGCAAGGTTCTCCTCATGGAGCAAGATTTACCAAAGCAGTGAGGGCGGACAAAGTTTTAGCGCAACAGATTGGTGATAATGCTAAACAAAATTTAGAAAACTTTGGCATTGAGGTAGAAATAATAAAAGAATGGCCAAAAGAATTAAAACCATAGCAATCACGGGAGGAAAAGGAGGAACTGGCAAGTCAACTGTTGCTGTTTTGATGGCAAATAATTTTGTCAAAAAGGGCAAAAAAGTTGTTTTAGTTGACTGCGACGTTGAATGCCCCAATGATTATTTGTTAATAGGAGTTAAGATTCAAAAGTCAGAAAAGAAAATATACGCTGAATTTCCGACATTAGATAAAACAAAATGTAAAAAATGCGGATTATGTGTTACTACCTGCCGAAGTAATGCTGTTTTTCAAGCTCCAGGGGAATATCCAATATTTATTAAAGATTTATGTTCTGGCTGTGGAGCTTGCTGGATAGTCTGTCCGCATAAAGCCATTCAGCCAAAAAAGGAGGAAGTCGGGCAGGTCTTTTTAAATAAAATTAAAAAAGATTACTGGTTAGTAACTGGCGTTGCCAAACCAGGTCTTGAGGAAACGGGTCCTGTGGTAACTCAAACCAAAAAATTTGCTTTGAACTTTGCTGAAAAAATTAAGGCAGATTACGTTTTGCTTGATACGGCTGCTGGCACTCACTGTCCGGTAATTTCCGCTCTTTTGGATTGTGATTTGGCTTATGCTGTTACTGAACCTACCCCAATGGGTGTTTATGATTTAAATTTGATTTTGGATTTATGCCAAAAACTTGGAGTGCCAGTTAAAGTAATTTTAAATCAAGCTGACCTGGGAGATAAAAGAAAAATTTCTTCTATTCTTAGAAAATATAAAATAAAAATAGAAAAAGAAATTCCTTATTCAAAAAAAATTGTTAAAGCTTATTCAAAAGGGAAATTACTAAATTTTAATTTATGAAAACCGAAATCGAAAAAATTACTATTTTACCGGGAGTAAATAAGTTTGAGGAAAAAGAAAAATTTGAAAGAATTGAGATTAAAAAAGGAGAAATTGTAGCTATTGTAGGACAAACCGGAGCAGGAAAAAGCCAACTTCTTTATGATATTGAAAGGTTGGCTCAAGGCGATACCAAAAGTAAGAGAGTGATCTTAATAAATGATAAAAGGGTGGATAAAAAATTACGATTTGACCCAAAAAGAAAACTGATTGCCTCTTTGGCCCAATCTATGAACTTTTTAACAGACATTTCTGTCAAAGATTTTTTGAGTTTACATTTGAAAGCCAGGGGGAAAAGATTTAATCCAAAATTAATAAAAGAAGTTATTGAAGAAGCGAACGAGATAACCGGCGAACCAATTTCACCAGAGATGAATCTCCTGAATTTATCAGGAGGGCAAAGCCGGGCTTTAATGATTTCGGATGTCGCTAATGTTAGTATTTCTCCGATTATTTTAATTGATGAGATAGAGAATGCTGGAATTGATAAAGAAAAAGCAATGCAGATTTTAGCAGAGGAAGGGAAAATTGTTTTAATTGTTACCCACGATCCTGTTTTAGCTTTTAATACCGACAAAAGAATCGTGGTTAAAAACGGAGGAATTGTTAAAATTCTAAAAACTACTTTAAAAGAGAAAGGTATTGGTCATTATTTTAATTGGGTGGGAAATTATGGCTTAGAAATTAGAGAAAAAATAAGAGGAGGAGAAAAAGTTGAAAAAGTAGAAATATTTTGTGAGCCAGTGAAATAAGAACCTGCCTTGCTAACGCTTGGCAGAACCTTGATTCGCTGAGGTAAAATTATATAATCTTGAAATAATATGAAATTTGTAATTTTTGCCGGAACTCCCGGTTCAGGAAAAACCAGTGTTATCAAATATGCAATTCAGGAATTAAAAACTGACTTTAAATTATTTTTTGCTAAATTTGATTGTCTGAATACCAAAGATGACCAATTTATTTCTGAAAGATACAAAATTCCGGTTGTTAAAAAATTAGCCGGTGAACTTTGCCCCGATCATTATACTGCCTTAGAAATTCCCAAAATTATTAAAGAAAACCGAGATAAAGATATTATTATTTTGGAAACAGCGGGCCTATGTCTTCGTTGTTCCCCTTATATTAAAGAAGGATTAGGAATTAACGTTTTAGATGTTATTTCTGGAAGTCCTGATTGCTATGGTCCTATTTTAACTCAAGCGGATATTGTGGCTGTCAGCAAGGGAGATTTAATATCACAAGCCGAGAGAGAAATTTTTAGAGATAACATTTTAAGTGTTAATTCTCAAGCTAAGTTAGTAGAGGTAAATGGGTTAACCGGCGAGGGAGTGATTGATATTGTTGAAGCTATTAAAGCATCTCCGGAAATTAAAACAGGAAAATTAACTTTAAAGCATTCTATGCCTTCGGCAATTTGCGGTTATTGTTATGGAAATAAAACTATTGATGAAACTGCCGTTCAACAAAGATATTTAAAGGGCAAAGAGTTGAAAAATTTAGTTCCTAATTTGAATTGCGGAAAGTGCGGATTTAAATCCTGTAATGAGTTTATCAGAGCAGTTTTAGATGGGAAAGCAAAAAAAGAACAATGTCTATTCATTAAACAAGAAAAAAATTAGAAAATTATTAAAATATGAAATTCAAAGTTAACAAGTCAAAATGCGCCGGATGTGGAGCTTGTCTTCAAGCTTGTCCTTACGGAGCAATTAAAATAGGGGAAGACGGAAAAGCTTTTATTGACCAAAGCAAATGCCAAAAGTGTGGAACGTGTCAGGAAATTTGCCCTTTTGACGCTATTCAAAAAATTGAAGATGAAACATAATATGCCAAAGGAAATTTTTTTAGATTCTATTCAAAAAAAGATAGAAAGAACAATTGAGTTTAATGAACTTTCCAGCCAAATTGCCAAGCAAATAAGAATCCCGCGAAGAGTGGTCAAGTTTCAGGTGCCTGTTATTAAAGACAATGGCAAGAAGGAGATTTTTTTAGGGTATCGTTCTCAACATAACAATACTTTAGGGCCTTATAAAGGAGGCATTCGTTTTCATCCAAGAGTTTCTGAAAAAGAAGTAGTGGCTTTATCTATACTAATGTCTTTGAAGACTTCTCTGGTTGGGCTGCCTTTCGGAGGAGCAAAAGGAGGAGTGACAGTTAACCCGTTTAATTTGAGCCGGAGAGAATTAGAGGAAGTTTCCCGTCAGTATGTAAGAGAAGTTTTTCCGTTTATTGGACCGGATACTGATATCCCTGCTCCTGACGTTAATACTAATCCTCAGATTATGGCTTGGATGGTGGATGAATATTCTAAATTAGCGGGAAAATTCACCCCAGAATCTTTTACTGGAAAACCGATTGAGTTGCGGGGTCTTAAAGGAAGAAAAGAAGCTACGGGATATGGGGCTTTTGTTGTTTTAGAAAAATTGAAAGAAATTTATAATTTTTCCCCCAAAAAAACTACTCTTGCTATCCAGGGATTTGGCAATGTCGGTGAGCATTTTGCTAAATATGCTTTTGAAAAGGGCTATAAAATTGTAGCTCTTTCAGAGAAAAATGGAGGGATATATTTAAAACAAGGTCTTGACCCAGAAAAGGTTTCAGAGTGTAGAGAAATAAACAATAAAATAGCTGGATGTTACTGCCGAGGTTCAGTTTGTGATTTTCAAGAAGGAAAAGAGATTTCTAATAAAGAACTTCTTGAGCTGGATGTTGATGTTTTAGTTCCGGCAGCGGTTGAAAGTGTAATTACCAAAGAAAACGCTCCTAATATTAAAGCAAAATACATACTTTCTATAGCTAACGGACCCCTTACTGAAAAAGGAGAAGCGATTCTAATGAAAAATAATAAAATTATTGTTCCTGACATTTTAGTTAATGCTGGTGGAGTTATTGCTTCTTACCTTGAGTGGGTTCAAGGCAAGGAAAGGCAGTTAAAGAACAAAAAGGAAGTATTAAGAGAAGTTTCAAAGAAAATAGGTCAAGCCTTTGATAGGGTTTGGGAATTTAAAAAAGAGAAGGGTATTTCTTCAGGAGAGGCAGCCTTTTCTTTAGCCTTAACAAGAATAGCAAATAACATTAAATAAAAGTCGATTTGATTTTTGAAAAAATCGGATAACACAATATAGTCCAAATTAAAATTTATGTCATATAGAATAAATAAATCAAAATGTACCAGTTGCCAGATTTGTATTGTAAATTGTCCCGGAGCAACCAAAATAGGAGCTGATGGGAAGGCAGAAATTGTTAATCAAGAAAAACTTGAACAGTGCGGAGGAAAAGGTGTTTGCCCAATTGGAGCAATAGAAAAAATAGACAAAGAAGGAAAAACTGAAACAGAAACTCCATCTCCTTATCGATCCTCGCGATTTGAAGGAAGAGGAATGGGCGCAGGTAGAGGAAGAGGTCGCGGTCGCGGCGGAAGAAATTAATAAACTTAATTCACTTCTTTAAATTTATGCCTACTTATGAATACAAGTGCCAAAAATGCGGCCACAAGTTTGAAAAATTAATTTTTGGAAAAGAGAAAATAAAATGCCCAAAATGCCAAAGCGAGATGGTGGAGAAATTAATTTCTGCCCCTAATATTGGTAAAAATTCCAAGCCCGACAATATCTGTCCTACCTGTCATCTCTAGCAATTTAGAATAAGGAGAGCGGGTCTCCTTGAACATAATTATGGATATAGGGCAAGAATTTAGAAAAATTAAAGAGGAGGTTATAAGTTGTAGAAAATGTTTTTTATATAAAACAAGGACTTATCCTGTAATTGGAGAGGGGAGCCATCAGGCAAAAATAATGTTTGTTGGGGAATCGCCTGGAGTTCAAGAAGATAAAACCGGTCATCCTTTTTGCGGTGCAGCAGGAAAAATTTTGGATGATCTTTTAGAATCTGTTAGTATAAAAAGAGAAGATGTTTATATTGCCAATATTTTAAAATGTAGACCTCCAAGTAATCGCGATCCTCAAAAAGAGGAAATCGAAGCTTGCGTTCCTTATTTGGAAAAACAGATTGAAATTATTAACCCAGAGATTATTTGTCCTTTGGGGAGATTTGCAATGGAATTTTTAATGGAAAAGTTTGGATTAAAAGACCAAATTCAAGGAATTAGTAAAATTCACGGAAAAGTATTTGAACCTCAAGTTACTGCAGAAGATGTTCAGAGTTCCCTTTTTGAACAAAAAAGAAGAGAGATTAAAGAAGTAAAAATTATTTCTTTTTATCACCCGGCCGTGGCAACCTATAATTCAAATATGAAAGAAATCTTAAAAAAAGATTTTAAAATTTTAGAAAAAATTTAAGTAATTATGCCAGAAAATTCAATTTTAAAAGTAAAAAATTTGAATGTGGAATTAGATGACGAGAAAATCATTGAGAATTTGTCTTTTAAAGTTAAAGAAAGAGAAATTTTTACTATTTTAGGGCCAAATGGAGCTGGCAAAACTACTCTTTTTAGAGCTTTACTAGGGTTAATATCTTATCAGGGTGAAATTTCTTGGACATCACCAGAAAGTCTAAAGATTGGTTATCTGCCTGAACGCTTGTCTCGTTCAAAATTTAAAGAAATACCAATTTCAGTAAAGGAGTTTTTTAAATTTAAAGAAAGTTCCGATGAAAAAATTCTTAGAATGTTAAAATTGGTAGGATTAGAAAATCCAAAAATTTTGGAGAAAGACCCGGGAAATTTATCTTCTGGTCAATTCCAGCGAATGTTGATTGGCTGGAGTTTAATAGGGAATCCTCAAGTTTTATTTTTTGATGAGCCAACCGCCGGAATTGATATCGGAGGAGAAGAAACTATTTATTCTCTTTTGCATAAATTTTGGGAAGAGAGAAATTTGACCATCTTGCTAATTACTCATGATTTAAATATTGTTTATAAGTATTCTACTAATGTTTTGTGTCTAAATAAAAAAGCAATTTGTTCCGGGCTTCCTAAGGAAATTTTAACTCCAGAAAATTTAGAGAAACTATATGGAACAGAAATTAAATTTTACGAACATACCCACTAAAATAATTTTCAATTTTTAATTTTCAAATAATATGTTTTCTCAATTTATTTTAAGTTTAATTACAGTAATTTTCATTGGAGGAGCGGCAGGATACTTGGGCTCTTTAATGCTCACCAAAAGAATGGCTTTGATAGGAGGACCGCTGGGGCACTTGGCTTTACCTGGGGCAGCTCTGGCTTTGCTTTACCATTTCAATATTTTTTGGGGAGCATTAGGAACCATAGTCATCGGGGCTGTTATAATCTGGCTTTTGGAAATCAAGACAAAATTGCCGATGGAAGCTTTAACTGGCTTGGTCTTTGCTGCTGGCGTTGCTCTTAGTTTTCTAATTTTGCCAGTTTCTCAAGCCGAAGAGGCATTAATAGGAGATATTAGCAAAATAAGTTTGATTGATACAATTCTCGCTGTAATTTTAGGAATAATTGTTTTTTTGATTATTAAAAAGATTTACTCAAAGATGATTTTATCTGGAATTTCAGAAGATTTAGCAAAAGTAGAAGGAGTTAATGTTAAAAAATATAATCTAATTTATTTAGCTTCTATTGCCTTAATTGTTGCTTTGGAAGTAAAAATAGTAGGGGGTCTTTTAACGGTGGCAATGTTAGTAATTCCAGCCTCTGCTTCAAATAATTTTGGGAGGACTCTTTCTTATTATTCTTTCGGAGCCTTAGCAATAGGAATAATTTCTGCCATTTTTGGATTGTTGTTGTTTAAACTCACAGGTTTTTCAGCTGGTCCCTTGATTATTTTATCTTCAACTTTTATATTTTTAATTTCTTTAATTTTTAAAAAAAGATGAAACTTGTAATTGCTTCAGGAAAAGGAGGGGTAGGAAAATCTATGTTGTGTTCGGTTTTGGCAATGCTTTTTGTTAAGGACAAAAAAAAGATTGTGGCAGTTGATTGCGATGTTGATGCTCCTAATTTGGCTATTTGGTTAGGAGGGATAAAAAAATGGGACAGGACCTTGCCAGTCGTTACCTCGGCTAAGGCAGAAGTTAATTTTAAAAAATGTAACGGTTGTGGTTTATGCGCTGAAAAGTGTCGTTTTGAGGCAATAAAAATGGTAAAAGGCAAACCTAAAGTAAATCCATTTTTATGCGAGGGTTGCGGAGCTTGTGAGATTATATGTCCCCAAAAAGCAATAACTCTTAAATCTGTTCAGAACGGTGAAATTAGAATTAAGAGAACAAAGTATGGTTTTCCTTTAGTTTCAGGTCAACTTTACCCAGGCGAAACAGGTTCTGGTAAAGTGGTTACCGAAATTAAAAAAGAAGCTGAGAAATTTAAATATAATTTAATGCTTATTGATTCTTCTCCCGGCACTGGTTGTCCAGTGATTGCTTCTTTGCAGGACTCAAACTTTGTTATTTTAGTTACTGAGCCAACGCCTTCTGGATTTACTGATTTAAAAAGAGTTTTGGAAGTTGTCAATCATTTCAAGATATCTTGGGGTTTGGTAATAAATAAATGGGATATTAATTCTCAATTGAGTGATAAAATAGAGAAATGGGCTGGCAAAAACCTTTTGGGTAAAATATCTTATGACCAAAAGATATTTAAAGCTATCGCCAACTTAAAACCAATCTTAAAAACCAATTTAAGGGTTAAAAAAGAAATTCAAGAGATTTTCAAAAATCTCAATCAATTATGGCCAGACCAATAAAACCAAGAAGAGTATTATTTGATCCAGATGTGGTCTATTTTAAGCCCCGAGCAGTGCCTTTATCTATATTGGAAGAGGTTGATTTAACCATAGACGAACTGGAGGCGTTGCGACTTTGCGATTTGAAAGATTTAGAGCAAAAAGGAGCGGCAAAGAAAATGAAAGTTTCCCAAAGCACCCTTCAGCGAATTTTAACTTCGGCTCGGAAGAAAGTGGCTGAAGCCCTGACTGAAGGAAAAGCAATTAAGATAAGAAAGAAATAATGTGTTATAATAAAAATTTGTTGACAGGAATAATCAGATTGCTATAATAATAATAGTAGTAGTACCTTAAATCGGGGGGATAGCTCAGTTGGGAGAGCAGGTCGTCTTAGACGACAGGTCGATGGTTCGATTCCATCTCCCTCCAATAAGCAAGGAAGGAAGTATTTTGGGAGACTTACAAATGTAAGAAAGTTACAAATGTAAGAAAGCAGGAATTGCGTGGCTCCCGACTTCTTTCCTTGCTTTTTTATTTCAGGGTAGAAGATTAAAGCCATGAGAAAAAGTATGTTATAATAAAAATATGCAGTAAAATTAGTTTAAACATATTTTATGATTATCGCTTCTTTAACCGTTTCAATCGCGACTGTTTTAATTGAACTTTTTACAAAAAGCAGAGGCATTGTTCTTATTTCCTACGGCTTTATTGTAATATTGTTAATTCTTCTGCCTCGTTTTTTTTATAAGTTTGATGCAAACATTAAGAAAACTGTTAAAAATGAATGGGTTAAAAAAATTGAATATTTTGCTTTTTTTATAGTTATTTCAAATGCTCCCGGCAGTTTAATTCTTCATCAGCTTGGTTTTGAATATGATAGATTTCTTCATTTTGCCGTGGCTTTCTTTTCTTTAATAATCTTTTTATTGCTTTGGCTGCCTGTTATGAGGATAAATGGAGAAGAAATTAAAAAGAGAAAACTATTGTTTTATCTTTTCGCTATTTTATTTGTTTGTCTTTTTCTTTGGGAGATATTGCAGTATAATATTGATCAAGCGTTTGGCACAAAACTGTTTTTTGACACAAAGCAGGAAATAAAAGTTGATTTTTGGGAAGATATCTTGTTTGGAACTTGCGGATTGCTTGCTGCTCTGTTTTATGTTAGTTATTCTTTCAAAAAATTCTTACTTGTATTAAAATGATATCCTCTTTTAAATTCTTCAAAGGTCATTGGTTTTTTGCCTTCGGGCTGGAGTTTTTTAATTATTAATTTATTATTTTTTGAAATATCAGCTTTTAAAATTTTAACTCTTAAAACTTTATCTTTATGTTTAATAAAAAAGAAAGTGCCAGGCCAGGGATTAAAAGCCCTGATTTTTCTTTCAATTTCTTCAGGTGATTTTGACGAGTCAATTTTTCCATCTTCTCTTTTCAAAATCTTTGTATAAGTTGCTTTTGAATGATTCTGCGGTTTTGCCTTAATTTCCCCTTTTATCCATTTTGGAATAGTTTCTATTAATAATTCTACTCCCAACCCAGCTAATTTTTTATTAAGTTCTTGATAGGTAATCTTTTTATTAGAAATTAGGAATTTGGAATTAGAAATTATCTCACCATGATCTATTTTCTCATCCATTAAAATTATTGTCACTCCAGTTTTTTTATCTCCATTAAGAATGGTTGTTTGAATAGGGGAGGGGCCGCGATATTTTGGCAAAAGAGAACCATGAAGATTAAGACAGCCGTATTGAGGAATTTCTAAAATTTCTTTAGGAATAATTTTGCCATAAGAAGCAATAATAACTAAATCTGGCTTTAATTCTTTTATTTTCTTAAAGTCATTAACTAAAACAGGCTTATAATTCAAAGAATTACAAGGTTCTGTTGAGCGAAGCGAAACATGGTTCTTATATCCGTTTTCAATAAGCCCTTTTAGGACAATTTCTCCAAATTCTCCTTTACCTAAAAATATAGTTTTCATAAATTCATTTCACAATTCGCCATATAATCTCAGATTCTTTTCCAGCGAATTCCAACCATTCACCATCATCGCTAATTACATACCATTTTCTTTTTGTTTGGCTCCAAATCATTGGCTTCCCCTGGAAGAACGGCTTTTTAACTATTTCTTTTGGCTTTAAACGGTCTAATTCCAGCCATTTTTTGAAAACTGTCTCTATTGCATAATCCAAATTCCTTGATTTTGCCCATTTAGCTACTTTATCAATTGCCTGCTTGGCTTTTTTTACAGAACCTGCTAATTCTAAAAGTTGTTTAGCTGGTTTGGTGAATCTTGAGTAAACTATTTTTCTTTTTTTAGCATCTCTTTTAATTTCATCCAAACTCAATCCCTTGGTTTTGAAATAAAAAGTGACAATCTGGCGAATAGCTGTTTCTTCTGTTAGTTCTGTATAATATTTGATTTGTCCTTTTTTAATATATTCTTCAATCTTTTTAGCAATGCTTTTGCCTATGCCTTGAATTTCTTCAAATCCTTTTCTTCCCTTCTTTTTATATATCTCGGAAACGTCTTGTTTTAAGTTTTCTAAAACATGAGCTGCTTTATGGTAAGCTTGCGGCTTAAAAGCCACTCCTTTTATATTCAAAAGTTCTTCTATTTTATATAATATTTGAGCGATTTTCTTATTGGTCATCTTAATATTTGTTTTATTCTTTGGGCTTCGGCTTCAACGACTTCTCCTTCATATTCCGCTGCGTGATCATGAGCTGTTTTATATAGTGGTTTTTTTTGGTCAAGATGTAAGTTAAAAATTATTTCTTCTTTGTTTTCTTTGATATATAAATGAAATCTTGGATAACCGCTTCTTTCCAAAGGTCTAACAAATTGATTTTCTTTATGAAAAAGATAACCAATCTTTCTCATTAAGTTTACTGTATTTTCTCCAGTATTTTTAATACTAATTTTCATACTTTAATTTTACCATAGTATTTTTAATACTAATTTTCATACTTTAATTTTACCATAGTATTTTTAATACTAATTTTCATACTTTAATTTTACCATATTTCTTATTTTTTTATATAATCTCTTATTTTTTCTATGTTTCATCTTTCCACATTTTTTTACAATTATAAGAAAATGTAACAAACTACTATACTACGTAGTGCAGTAGTTTGTGGAACTTTTATGTTTACTTTTTTGAGACTTGTTATTTTAAAGCTTTATCTATTTGTTTGTATATTTCAGATTTACGATCTAAATTTTTTATAGATTTTTTAATTCTATCTTTTTGCTTTGCGTTCATTGTTTTTATTATATCTTTGATTAAAAGTTCTGGCCAAAACATAATAGGGTATCGTCTTTTGAGTTTTTTTAATTCACTATATTCCGATTTTATCTTTTTAGATTCTTTTCTTTTGGTTCTTTGCGCAATTATTCTAAAACCCTCTCCTGATTCTAATAACCATTGATTTATTTTAGATATTGTACCAGGGCTTGTTTTTAAGGAATTCCGAATTTCTTGATAATCTTTTCCAATAATTAGCATTTTTGCAATTTTAATTCTTTTAGCTACCATTATAGTTTCTTGTTTTGTTAATAGGTCAGTTATAAAGTCCATTATTTCTTTTGGGTTATTTAAAACAGAAATTGCTTCGCAGAATTCTTGCAATAAATTACTCTTTTCTTTGTTTGAAATTTGTGAGTATTTTTTCATATTATTTTTATTTTTGTTTATTAATTATTTAATTATAATTTAATTGTAACACAATTCCATAAACTACAACACTACGTAGTGTAGTAGTTTGTAGAATTTAATTGAATAATTGAATATAGTGAATATTAATATAGTGAATATGAATATATTATATATTGAATATAGATAGAAAAGAAATATAAAAAATATAAGAAATATAAAAAAGAAAAAGCTCAAATCGTTTGACTTGAGCTTTTTGTGATTTATTCAAAAAATAAGATTTCTGCCTTGGTTTTTTTATGTCCTTTCTATCCTTTCTAGAAGGTAACGGATTATGGTTGGACCATGAACCTTTAAAGCCTTTTTTATATCCTTTCCAACCTTTTTTCTATTGGTATGTATCAACGGCTCTGCTGGTTCAAGGGAGTTGACAGAAACTACATTCTTAGGAAATGCTAAAGTGCGGACTTTAAATTTAGTTGCGTTTTTAGCATCAGAACCTTCTGATATGGCCAAGCGTTCTAATCCCCTTCTTTTTGGAAGTAAAAACAATATTCCTTTTTCCATTTTCTTGTCCTTTCAAAAATGTTAAAGTTCTGGTTAATTTAGACAAATGAGCTAATATCGTATTTTACATTTTATTAGAGTTGTGTCAAGATTAAGTAATGAAAAGGCGGAGAATATTTATTGCTATAAATTTACCAGAAGATGTTAAGAAGAAGTTAGCAGGATATAAAGAGAAATGGCCGGAACTTCCAATCAAATGGACAAAGTTAAATAATATTCATATTACTTTGGCTTTTTTAGGATATATTACAGATGAAGAACTTGTAGAAGTTTGTAAAGCTGTAAAAGAAGCTGGTTCCAGGCATTCATCATTTTCTGTTAATTTAATTAAAATATGCTATGGCCCTCTTCGGCTTCGTTCCGGGCAAGTTCCTCGCATGGTTTGGGCAATGGGGGAGAAATCAGAAGAATTTGCTTCTCTTAAAGATGATTTGGATAAATCTTTAACTATCTCAGAAAAAAGACAGTTTTCTCCTCACATTACTTTAGGAAGGATTAGAAAATGGGAATGGCAGAGGATTGAGCCGGAAGAGGCGCCCAGCGTTGATGAAGAAATAGGTTTGAGTTTTCCAGTTGATTCAATTGAAATAATGGAAAGCGTGTTAAAGAGGGGAGGACCGGAATATATCATACTTGAATCAGCAAACTTATTATGAAAATACATTTTATTGGTATAGGTGGTATTGGAGTTAGCGCTCTGGCAGGATATTATTTAGCAAAGGGCCATAAAATTACCGGCTCTGATCTTGCTTTAGGGCCTCATAAAACTAAGAATGTGCCTAAAGATGCTGATTTAGTAATTCATAGTCCAGCAATCACACCAGATAATCCTGAAATTAAACAGGCAAAGAAGCTTAAAATTAAAATTCAGACCTACCCCCAAGCATTGGGAGAGCTTACTAAAGAATACTTTACTGTCGCTGTTTCTGGCACTCATGGCAAAAGCACAACCTGCGCAATGATTGCTTTAATTTTAATGAAAGCAGAGCTTGACCCAACCGTGATTATCGGCACTAAATTAAAAGAATTTCATGGGAATAATTTTAGAATAGGGAAGAGCAAATATCTTGTTATTGAAGCAGATGAATGGCAGGCCTCTTTTTTAAATTATTGGCCTAAAATTATTGTTTTAACTAACATTGAAAGAGAACATCTGGATTATTATAGAGATTTAGACCATATTTTAAAGACATATAAAAAGTTTATTTCACATTTGCCAAAACACGGTGTTTTGATAGATGCCAGAAAATATAGTTTAAAACAAAAAGAAGCAGAAAAATTAAAAGAAATTTTGCAGGTTCCCGGAGAGCATAATATTTATAATGCATTAGCAGCTCTAAATACAGCTAGGGCATTGGGAGTTTCAGATAAAGTTTCTTTTCAGGCATTGTCAGAATATAAAGGAGTTTGGCGACGTTTTGAGATTATAAAAAAGGGGAAGACAACGTTTATTTCTGATTATGCCCACCACCCAACAGAGGTAAAAGCAACGCTGCAAGCAGCCAGAGAGAAATTCCCAGATAAAGAAATCTGGTGTATTTTTCAGCCCCATCAATACCAAAGAACCTTTTATTTATTTAATGATTTTGTCAGAGTTTTTTCTAATGCTTTAATAGATAAATTAATAATTACTGATATTTATGATGTGGCTGGCAGAGAAAAAAAGGAAATAAAAGAAAAAATAAGTTCAAAAGAATTAGTTAAAAAGATTAAAAAAGCTGAAAAATTATATTTGCCAAAAGAAAAAATAAAGGATTATTTGAAAAGAAATTTAAAGGGCGGGGAAGTAGTAATAATTATGGGCGCAGGAGATGTGTATAAATTACTTGACAAGGTTTGATAAAAAAGAGAAAATTAAAAAAGAAAGGTCTTAACAAAGATATTAATTTTTAAAAATTATGAGTTCCACAACTATTGGAATAATCGTAGCCGCTGTGGTGATAGTAGCAATATTGCTTTATATCTTTAAGGATAAGATTTTCAAGAAAAAAGAAGGAGGCGGACCGCCTATGACGCCGCCAACAACGCCGCCAGGCGGACCAGCAATGTAAATTAAGATAAAAAAAAGAGTGCGATAGTTTAACTATCGCACTTTTCTTTTTTCTCTAGTTGAATCGCGTCATAAATCTCTCTTCGGTGCACAGGAACTGCCCTTGGGGCTGTAATTCCAAGACGCACTTTGCCGCCTCTGACATCCACGATAATGATCTCTACATCATCACCGATCATAATTGACTCATCTCTTTGTCTGCTTAGTATTAACATTTCTTGATTCCTTTCAAAACAAAATCCTTATTTACCCGGTTAAATTGTTTAAAACAGCTATTTTAATGTTAGCAAAGCAATAACGTTTGTCAAGTTTAAGAAATTTGTATATAATGAATTTAATGGAAAGAATTGTTAATAAAGAAACAACTAAATATCTTGGTAAAAGCGTGAAAGTTTGCGGATGGGTTAATTCTATAAGGTCGCACGGCAAGATTATTTTTATTGACCTTCGCGATATGAGCGGGATTGTTCAATTGGTAGATACTTCAGATATTGCTAAAGAAATTCGGCCCGAATGGGTTATTGAGGCAGTAGGAAGGGTTTCTAATCGGCCTCCTAAAATGGTGAATCCGAAAATTGAAACTGGAAAAATAGAAGTTTCAATTGAAAATTTGAAAGTTTTATCTAAAGCAAAAACCCTGCCTTTTTCTATTGACGGAAATGGATATGAGATAAATGAGGAAAAGAGAATGAAATACCGCTATTTGGATTTAAGAAGGGAAAGATTAAGAAAGAATATGATAGAAAGACAGAGAGTTATTCAGTTTATGCGTGATTTTTTGCAAAAAGAGAAATTTATTGAGATTGAAACACCTATTTTAACCAAGTCAACCCCAGAAGGAGCTCGCGATTTTGTAGTTCCTTCCAGATTGCAGCCAGGCAAGTTTTTTGCCTTGCCGCAGTCGCCCCAGCAGTATAAGCAATTATTGCAAATTGCTGGCTTTGAAAGATATTTTCAAATTGCTCATTGTCTTCGCGATGAAGATCCAAGAGGCGACCGACAGCCCGAGCATACTCAATTAGATATAGAAATGTCTTTTGTAGAACAAAAAGATGTAATGCGCTTAACTGAAAATTTGTTTATTACTTTAGTTAAAAAACTATATCCTGAAAAGAAAATTCAAGAAATTCCTTTTCCGCGACTCACTTATGAAAAAGCAATGAAAAAGCATAAGAGCGATAGGCCCGATTTACGCAAGGACAAAGATAATCCTGATTTGCTGGCCTTTTGCTGGGTAGTTGATTTTCCATTTTTTGAAAAAGATGATAAGAATAAATGGACTTTTACTCATAATCCCTTTTCAGCTCCAAAACCAGAGTTTAGGCATGATTTGCTAAAGAAAAAGAATATTAAAAACATTTTAACTACTCAATATGACATTGTATTAAATGGTTCAGAAATAGGAGGGGGGAGTATAAGAAACCATAAATCCGAAGCTCTGGGAGCAGTATTTGAGATAATCGGATACAAGAAAAAGGATATTAAAGATAAATTCGGTCATATATTAAGAGCTTTTCAATATGGCGTACCGCCTCATGGCGGAATTGCTCCCGGGCTGGATAGGTTTTTAGCTATTTTGTTTAAAGAACCAAATATTAGAGAGGTTATTGCTTTTCCAAAAACAGGGGATAGCAGGGATTTAATGATGGATGCTCCTTCAGAGATTTCAGAAGAACAATTAAAAGAATTGAAAATAAAAATAAAATGAGATTAAAAATTTTATTAATTTCTCTTGTTTTGAGCCTGCCTTTTTGGTGGGGAATGAATGTTTTGGCAGAAAATCTACAAGATTCTTGGTTTGAAGAAGAATTAAACAGAAGTTTAAGAATTTCAAATAGGCAGACCGAAGAATTAAAATTAGAAAAAGAGCTTCAGCAACGCTTTAAATCTTTAGAAATTAATGCCAAAGCCGCAATTTTAGTTAAGATTAATGAAAATGGTCAGGAGAAGATTTTATTTGAAAAAGACCCTCAAGAATCATTGGCCATTGCTTCTTTAACTAAACTAATGACAGCTTTGGTAGTTTTTGATCTTGATGAAGTTTATACTGAATCTCAACCAGTTAAAATAACGAAAGAAGCAGTAGAGCAGGAAGGCAAATCTAAATATGGAGAATTAAAAATAGGTGAGAGCTTGTCAGTTAAAAACCTTTTGTATATCGCATTGATTGAGTCAAGCAATGATGCCGCTTTTGCTTTAACTGAACCGATTGGCAGGCAAGGATTTGTTGAGTTAATGAATCTTTATTCTAAAAAAATAGGGCTTGAAAACACTTATTTTGTTAATCCTACTGGCCTTGAGCCGGATAATCCCGAAGAATTAAAAAATGTTTCAACTGTTAGAGATATTGTGAAACTTGCAAAATATATATTGGTAAATTATCCTCAAATTTTTGAAATCACAACCAATCAATCTTATGAAGTTTTAAACTTAGATAATACGTTTCATCACTTTATTCCTGAAAATACTAATGAACTTTTAAGAGAAATTCCAGAGATAATTGGAGGAAAGACCGGTTGGGGTATTGAAGCTGGCGGTTGTTTGCTTTTGGTTTTAGATAATCCAGAAGAAGAAGGAAGTTATTTTGTTAGTATTG
The DNA here is from genome assembly GCA_964583485.1 of uncultured Candidatus Saccharibacteria bacterium. GTDB lineage: Bacteria > Patescibacteriota > Minisyncoccia > Minisyncoccales > GWA2-38-27 > JAUWYA01. The sequence continues at coordinate 27,889 of CAZOVC010000002.1, read as the reverse complement.
TTTTAGGCGCCGAAGACCGCTTCGCAGAAACACGCAAATTCATCAACGCAATTAGATAGATGTTAGACACTCGGTGTCGAACAGTTTATAAAGAAAAAGCACCTCTAAATAGAGCATGCTTTTTCATAATGATTCTATTTTAATTTTATCAAAAACCAATACCATTGTCAAAACCTGTCAAAATATTATAATTAAAATATGCCGGATATTACGATATGTGGTTTTTAGCCAACACTTTACGACTATTATTCCATTTCAGATAGAGGTTAAAATATAACAAGCCAAAAGCTTGTTTTTTATTAAAATGGCGGAATGAGAAAGTTCTTGTATAAAAAAAGCCAGTTGTTTGGGACAACTGGCAAAGCCTTTTAGTGCATTGTTGAAGACTACTTTTTTTCTCGCATTGTTGCCTTGATTTCCTCAAATATAGTCTTTACGCTTGTTGCAAAGTCCTCTGGGAAGATTGCCTCGGCGATTCTCGGAATCTCCATACGGAGAAGACCATAAATCATTGGTGGATAGCCAACAAGGCTGCTTTGAATGGGTTGATTACTGTAGCCATCTATTCCCTCTTGCAAATCGTAAAGAGCGAGTTCACAAGCCATTACAAAGCCCTGCGGGACTAATTGAGGATTAAGGCGTTCTGCGAGAAAACGTCCGAATTTGTAGACAATTTCACCGCTGGCTTTAGGCATATGTTTTTTCAGTTCAGCCAACTTTTCTTTCGCTTCCTTCATTGAAAGAGCTTTTTCTTCTACCATTGTTATGTCTCCTAAAAAAGAGTTTTTCTTTCCAGTTTCTTAATTATGGTGGAAATAACTACCTACATTATACACCCATTGTTTAAATTTGTCAATAGTTTGCATGGTTTTTATTAAAATACTATAATAAGACAATGAACGAGATTACGATAAATGTTATTAAAATTTTTATGCTTGGAGCAATGAGCTTTATTTTAGCTTTTTGGTTGACCCCGATTCTTACTCATTTCTTGTATAAGTACAAGCTTTGGAGAAAAGAAATTAGAACTAAATCAATAGATAATAAAGAGCTTTTTTTCTTTAAGAAATTTCATTCTGAAAAAGAAGTCCATGTTCCAAGATTTGGAGGACTTCTTATTTGGACAAGTGTTTTAATCTTAGCTGTTCTTTTTTTCTTATTGTCTAAAACAGATATTTGGTGGTTTAAAAAGCTAAACTTTTTAAGCAGGTCTCAAACCTGGCTGCCCCTTTTTGCCTTAATTGCAGCTTCTTTAGTAGGGCTTTTAGATGACGTTTTGCAAGTGTTAAAAATGGGTAAATATATCGGAGGCGGCTTAATGTTAAAATACAGATTAATCTTAGTTACTTTAATCGGGTTAATCGGAGCTTATTGGTTTTATTACAAATTAGGATACAGCACTATTCATATTCCCGGGAATGGAGATTTCTTTATAGGTCTCTGGTATGTTCCTCTTTTTGTTTTAATAATGCTGGCAACCTACAGCGGAGGAGTAATTGATGGTTTAGACGGTTTGGCTGGAGGAGCTTTTGCTGTAATCTTTGCTGCTTTTGGAGGTATTGCTTTGTTTAACGGCCAGATTGATTTAGCTGCTTTTTGCGCTGTAATCGCCGGAGCAATTTTAGCTTTCTTATGGTTTAATATCCCGCCGGCCAGATTTTATATGGGAGAGACCGGAATGCTGGGCCTTTGCTGCGCTTTAACAGTAGTTGCTTTTTTAACTGATTCTATTTTAGTTTTGCCAATAATCGGTTTTTTGCTTGTTATTGAGTCTGGTTCTGTAATTATTCAACTTTTGTCAAAAAAATTCAGAAAGAAAAAAGTTTTCTTAGCAGCTCCGATTCATCATCATTTTGAAGCCAGGGGCTGGCCTTATTCTAAAATCACAATGCGCTTTTGGGTAATTGGAGTTGTAATGGCAATCATCGGCGTCGCCATTCGTCTCCTCGGCTAAAAAATAAAAAAAGCAGGGTATTCCTTTATTCCTGCTTTTGTTTTGCCTCTTTTTCTTTTATTGCGGCGTCAATAAATTTTCTTAGATCGCTAAGAAGTCCTTTTCTTTTATCTTCTATTTTTTTATTCTGTTTAAGAATCTTTCTTACTTCGGCGGCTATTTTGGGAAGCGAGCGCATAATTTCTTGATTTCCATCCATATCAAATAGGCTTTTTATTTCTCTATCCTCCGGATTAAACCGCTTAATTTTATTCCATATATTCTTTCTCGAATTTTCATCCGTAAATTTTATAAAAAGGGATATCCATACCTTTTTAGCCTGTTTAGGAATTATAACTCCGCTCTTGATGTCTTGAGTGAATCTTTCGGCCGCCATAGCTTCGCCCGCGTAAATCAATTCGGCAAAATTATCAACAGTGCGTATGCCTAAAAATTGATCCCAGAACCCTTGTTTTAGCGGTTCGTCTTTCTCCAAGATGTCCCGAGCCGCGTTAAGCATGCGAGAAAATTCTTCAAACACCTTATCCGTTCTTGCTAAGAATTCTCTAAGCGCTCTTTTTCTTATTCTAAAATCATCAGTGTACACAGGATTGGTAATAATAATTAAATTATCTATACTGAATTCTTTCTTTTTTTTAAACCAAAATATATTTAGTCTATAGCGGGCGTTTCTTTTCTTTCTTCTTATTATTCTTCTTATTCTATTCACCATATTTAACCTTTCTATTTTAAAGAACAAATTTTAACTTGTTAACGTCTACTTAAAGAGTTTATCTTTTTTGCCAAAATTTGTCAAATGAATGTTTTTTTAATATACTGAAATAATGATTGGAATTTTTGATTCTGGGGTTGGGGGGTTGTCGGTTGTCAAAGAGATTTTTAAAGAACTGTCCGATTGCCAGATAATTTATTTCGGCGACACAGCCCGTTTGCCTTACGGCACTAAAGGGGCTGATTTTGTCCGGAGATATTCAGTAAAAATAACGGAATGGCTTTTAGCAAAAGGAGCTAAAATTATTGTTGTTGCCTGCCATACTTCTTCGGCCTGGGCAACCGATTTACTGAAAAAAGAATTTAAAAGAGTGCCGATTTTTGAGATGATAAGCCCAGGGGCAAAAGAAGCCATTTTAACAACCAGAAATAAAAAAATTGGGATTATCGGCACGCCAGGGACAATAAAAAGCGGCGCTTGGGAAAAGAAACTTTTAGCATTAGAGCCAAATCTGAAAATTTATTCAAAACCTTGTCCTTTGTTTGTTCCTTTGGTTGAAGAGGGCTGGATTGATGGGGAAATAATCAAAGAGATAGTTAAAAAATATTTGAAGGAATTCAAAAATAGGGAAGTGGACACTTTAATTTTAGCTTGCACTCATTATCCGATGTTGGAAAAAGCGATAAGAAAAGAAATCGGAGAAAAAATCAGAATTGTCAATCCGGCAAAAAGCTTGGCAAAAGAGCTTAAATTATTTTTGAAAAATAATCCCGCATTCGTTGAATCTTCGGCCGTCGGCAAGCACCAATTTTTCTTCAGCGACCAGCCCTATAATTTAAAAAAGATAAGCAAATTTTGTTTAAACCAAGAAATTAAACCAATAATAAGGGACCCGTTTTAATATGAAAAAATTATTTAAAAACAAAAAGATTGTGATTATGGGGTTGGGTTTGCTCGGCGGGGGAGTTGGCGCTGCTAAGTTTTTCCATAAACAAGGAGCTAAAGTTTTAGTTACTGATTTGAAAACCAGAAAGGAACTGAAAGAGTCAATTAAAAAACTTAAAAAACTTAACCGGGTTAAATTTGTATTAGGTAAACACAGAAAAGAAGATTTTATTAATGCTGATTTAATTATCAAGAACCCTGGTGTTTTTAGAGAATCTAAATATTTAAAAATCGCCAAAGATAATAATATTTCTGTAAAAACAGACATAGATATATTTTTTGATTTATGCCCGGCGTCAATTATTGGAATTACCGGCACTAAAGGCAAATCAACCACCGCCACTCTTATTTATTTATTTTTGGAAACTAAGTTTCCAAATACTGTTTTGGCCGGAAACATCGGAATCTCGCCCCTGGAGGTTTTAGGCAGGGTAAATAAAAAAACAAAAGTTGTCTTGGAACTTTCCAGTTTTGAGTTAGAGGATTTAAAGAAAAGTCCTCATATAGCCGTTATCACCACTCTTTTTCCAGACCATTTAAATAGATATAAAAACTTTAATGACTATATTGAAGCAAAGAAGTCGATTTTTAAATATCAGAAGAAAAACGATATTTTAATTCTAAATTATAATAATCCTGAAACAAGAAATCTGGCCAAAGAAGCGCTGTCAAAAGTTTATTTTTTCAGGGATTCCAACATTTCCGCCGCTGTTTCTGTTGCTAAAATTTTCAAAATTCCCAAAAAGAACATTAAAAAAGTTCTTTCTAATTTTAGAGGTGTTCCCAATAGGCAAGAACTGGTTGCGATAAAAAATGAAGTAAAGTATATTAACGATACTACCGCTACCACGCCCCAATCAGCTATATTGGCAATAAAGAGGTTTTCCACTTCAAGAATTATCCTTATTGCCGGTGGTCAAGACAAGAAATTAAACTACAAACAATTAGCTAAAGAGATAAAAAAGAACGTAGAACATCTTATTTTATTGCCGGGAACAGCTTCTGATAAATTGAAAAGGGAGCTGACAGAGACCCGGGTCCCTGCTTTTTCTGCAAGGTCTATGAAAGAAGCAGTTAAAAGGGCAAGGAGCTTGGCTCAAAAAGGAGATATTATTTTGCTTTCTCCCGGAGCAGCAAGTTTTAATTTATTTGAGAACGAATTTGACAGAGGAGAACAATTTGTTAAAGCAATACGAGAACTGTTCTCGTAGAGCTCTACGAGAACAGTTCTCGTATTCTATTTATGAAAAAGCATAAGTTTGATTATTTTTTAGCTATCGTAACATGTATTTTATTAATCATAGGAATTTTAGTTTTAGCTAACGTATCAGCAAATTTTTCCCAAGAAAAGTTTGGCAAAACAACTTATTATCTTTTGCATCAGATTATTCGATTATCTGTCGGTCTCGCATTGGGTTTTATTGCGTTTAAAATAAGCTTGTCATTTTTAAAAAAATATGCCCTGATATTTATTTTAATAAATCTGGCCTTTATGGCTTTAGTTTTTATCCCCAAAATAGGTATTATTGCTGGAGGAGCGCCTCGTTGGATGAATTTGGGATTTTTTACTTTTCAGCCGTCTGAATTTTTAAAACTTACTTTTATTATTTATCTTTCCGCCTTGTTAACTAGTTTTCTGAAAAATAAGAAGGCTTTTACTTTGATTCCTTTTTTAATAATATTAGGAGTTCTTGCTTTTCTTTTGACCCTGCAATCAGATGTTAGTACTTTAGCAGTAATTATTTCGGTTGGCATTTTAATGTATTTCTCGTCGGGTTTTCCTTTTTGGCATACTGCTTTAGCAATTTTAATATGCGCGGGAGGAATATTTGGATTAATAAAAATCGCTCCATATAGAATGAAAAGGATTTTAGTTTTTTTAAATCCAGGAATTGATCCGATGGGAATGGGTTATCAAATAAAACAAATTCTGATTACTATTGGTTCTGGAGGAATTTTTGGGTTAGGTCTTGGTATGTCTGCGCAAAAGTTTGGCTGGATTCCTCAAACAATGTCAGATTCAATCTTTGCCATATTTGCCGAAGAAACTGGATTTGTCGGTTCTATTGTTCTAATTTCTCTTTTTTTGCTTTTGCTTTGGAAAGGATTTAGAATTGCCAAAATGTCTCAGAATAAATTTTCTCAACTTCTGGCAATAGGCATAAGCTGCTGGATTTGCATTCAGGCCTTTATTAACATGGGGGCAATGATTGGCATTTTACCATTAACCGGTATTCCTTTGCCGTTTATTAGTTATGGGGGCTCGCATATAGTCGCAGAACTGATTGGAATAGGAATTCTTTTAAATATTTCAAAATCAAGTAAAAAGTGATATAATAAATTAATATGAAAATACTATTTACTGGCGGAGGAACCGCTGGTCATATTTTTCCAATAGTCGCTGTTATCAGAGAAATGAAGAAGAATTATCCTAATGCAGGTTTTGAGTTTTTTTACTTAGGACCTAAGGATAAATTTTCTAAAGAGCTTCTTTTGAAAGAGGGGGTTGAGGTAAAAACAATTTTAGCCGGCAAAATTAGAAGATATTTTTCTTTTAAGAATGTTATTGATATATTTAAGCTTCCTATTGGAATTCTTCAGGCCTTTTATCACATTTTTATCATTTCCCCAGATGTTATTTTCAGCAAAGGAGGATATGGATCAATAGCCGCTTCTATTTCTGGTTGGATTTTAATGGTTCCAATCTTTTTGCATGAATCAGATATTTCTCCTGGTTTAGCTAACAGAATAGCAGGCAGATTTGCTTTAGAGATTTTTATCTCTTTTTCTATTAAAAAGACAGAATACTTTCCAGCAAAAAAAATGCTTTCAATTGGCAATCCCGCGAGAAAAGAGATTTTAGAAGGCTCTAAACAAGAAGCAAAGAAATTATTTAATTTAACAGGAGAAAAACCAGTAATTCTAATTTTAGGCGGTTCTCAAGGCGCTCAAAGAATAAATGATAAAATATTGTCAATTCTGCCCAATATTTTAAAAGATTATGAAATAATTCATCAAACAGGCAAGAGTAATTTTGAACAGATAAGAAAAGAGGCGGAAGTTGTAATAACAGAAGACTTTAGAAGGTATTATCATCCTTCCCCGTTTTTAAATGAAATTGAAATAGCTAATGCTTATTCAGCAGCTGATTTGATTATTAGCAGGGCCGGAGCAGGAACTATTTTTGAAATTGCGCTGATAGGAAAACCAAGCATATTAGTTCCTTTGCCGGAATCAGCTCAAAATCATCAAGTTAAAAATGCTTATGCTTATGCTGAAAATGGGGCTAGTTTAGTAATAGAAGAAGCAAACTTAAGACCGCATTTTGTTTTAGAAAGAATTAAAAATTTATTTTCTCAGCCAGAAAGGTTAAAACAAATGACAGAAAGAGCAAAAGAATTTTCCCGGCCTAACGCTGCCAGAATAATCGCTGATTATATGGTAACTTATTTAAGCCAGTAAAAAAACGCCAAGCTTGGTAGAACCTGACGTTCTGTTTTAGTCCCTTATGAGGGTATCTCACAAGGGGCCTTTTTTGTGCTATCGAACCGGTTCCATTTTTCTACCAGTTTATAGTTTTTTCTTGTTGAAATTCCAAAAATCTTCTTTGCCATGTTCCCCAATCCGGCGAGTTCGGTTCAACATAAATAGTATAAGTAACTTTTTCTAATTCGCCATTAGGATCATGGAAGAAGTTGATATTTTGTTTTCCCCATTGGTCACCGGCAGAAAAACATTTATGTCCAAATGGATCAATGTCGCAATACATAGCTATAGACATAGTTATAGCAAGAATAACTACTATTAGTCCTATTGTTTTTGCTGCTCCTGCTATTATTATTCTCTTTTTTTCATTCATTTCAATTCCCTTCCAAATTATGAATAAAGATTTTTAGTTCTTTTTTACTACTTACAGTATATCATATTAGTTCAAACCTGTCAATAGTTTGACTCTCAAAACAGACGGCCGTCTATATTAGGAGTCGAGATTAAGAGTCAAAAAATTAAGAAATTTAAGAGACGGTGCCAAAAATCCGACGATCGTCGGATTTTTGGCATACAAAGATAAAGATGGTTTATGAAAAAATAGTTTATAATTAGTTCCTTGTTTTTTTTCTTTTGATCCCGTAGAAGAAATTTGATAAAGATTTTCTTTTAGAAAATCTTTTCTTGCAGGGCAAATCAAATTTTCTCTACAGGGTTTTGACCTAAAATATATTATTTGGTAGAATTAAATAATGAGCAAATTGCATCAAAAAGAGATTGAGAATATTGCTAAGCAGATTGTAGAAAAGTATAAACCAGAGAAGATAATCCTCTACGGCAGTTTTGTTTATGGAAAACCTCACGAAGATAGTGATGTAGATTTATTTGTAATTAAAAAAAGCAAAAAACCAAGAACAAAACGTCATTTAGAATTAGATAGAATGCTTTTAGATAGAAAGATGGCTTTGGATATTTTGGTCTATACTCCTCAAGAGATAAAAAAACGATTATCTTTAGGCGACTTTTTTATCAAAGATATTATTAATCAAGGCAAAACTATTTATGCCGCAAAATAATTTAAAACCTGAAGAATGGATTTTCAAAGCACAAAATGATTTAAAAACAGCAGAAATTCTTCTCAAAGAAAATGGTCCTACTGATTCTATATGTTTTCATTGTCATCAAACAGTAGAAAAAACTCTTAAAGCATTTTTAATTTCTAAGAAGAATAAATTTCCGAAAATTCATGATTTAATTCGGCTTTTAAATCTCTGCAAAGAAATAAATAAGGATTTCGAAGAATTAACAAGAGAAGTATCTTTTTTGAATAGATATTATGTTGAGACAAGATATCCTTCTGAAGTTGCGATTTATTCTAAAGACGAATGCAAAAAAGCATTGGAAGCAACCCAAAAAGCAAACCAGTTTATTATTAATAAAATAAGCTAATAAAAAAACGCCAAGCTTTGTAGAACTTGACGTTTTGTTGCGACCCTTTTTTGAGGGTAAAACTCATAAGGGGTCTTTTTTTGTGCTTTTGTGCTATTGAGATGGTTCTGTGAATTTTGGTCTTTTGCCGGTTATGTATTCTTTTAGAACTTCAGAAAATCTTTCTTCCCATGTTTTCCGATCTGTATGACCGTATTTTAATCCTTCAGGGTCATCAACCGCGTCTAATATTCCGTCAAAACAATAGTTCTTTCCATTAAAACCATAATCGTGGAAAACAACTACTCTATTTTTTCCCCATCGGTTGTGAGTAGTGACTGTCATCTCTCCGAGTTTGTCCTCTTCAGGATTTCCTCTTGATACGCTTACGCGTATGTCCGGTAACTTGGGCTGCTTGAATTCGGGGACAAAAATGAAATGAATGAATGTAGCCGCACAGACAGAAATTACTATTACTGCTATTACTGGATAAACATTTGCCAATTTCATTTTATTTCCTTTCCAAATAAAATTTTAAACAAAGAATTTATTCTTTTTACCCCGTTAGAAAATCTCATTTTTTAACGAGGTTTACTATTTACAGCATATCATATTAATTCAAACCTGTCAAGGTGTGCCAAAAATTGTCCGATTGGACAATTTTTGGCATAAAGAAAAAGAAACACTTTAATATTGTGATGGCAAAGTTAAGGTGTTTTTATAGTTTAACGAGCTTAGTTCCTTGTTTTTATTTTAGCTATTTGGTAAAATTAGTTAATGGCGACTATTGATGAAATTCGGAAAAATAGAATAAAGAAACTTAAGGCAATTGAGAATGTCGGGTTTTCGGCTTATCCAGGCCAGACAAAAAGAACCCATACTTGCCAACAAGCTCTTGAGGATTTTAGCAAACTGGCTCGGCTGAAAAAAGAAATAATTTTAGCAGGCAGGATAATATCTTTGAGACAGCACGGCGGATTGGTTTTCTCCCACATTAAAGACGGCGCAGCCCAAATCCAAACTTTATTCAAAAAAGACCGGTTGGGAGAAAAGAGTTTTCAGTTTTTTCTGGACAATTTTGACATCGGCGATTTTATTGAAATAAGAGGGATTTTATTCAAAACCAAAAAAGGAGAGAAAACCTTAGAAGCTGCTGATTACAAGATTCTGGTCAAATCGCTTTTGCCTTTGCCTGAAAAATGGCATGGATTAAAAGATGTTGAAGAGCGTTATCGCAAAAGATACTTGGATTTGATTTTTAATCCTGAAGTTAAAGAAAGGTTTGAATTACGTTCAAGAATTATTAAAGAAATCAGGTCATTTTTAGATAAAGAAGGGTTTTTAGAAGTAGAAACGCCGATTTTACAGCCAATTTATGGAGGAGCTACGGCAAAGCCGTTTAAAACTCATTTAAATGCTTTAGACATTGACTTATATCTAAGAATATCTTTAGAACTATATTTAAAACGTCTTTTAGTAGGCGGGTTTGAAAAAATATATGAAATAGGAAGATGCTTTAGAAATGAAGGAATAGATAGGGCTCATAACCCTGATTTTACAATGCTTGAGTTTTATTGGGCTTATGCTGATTATAAAGAGCTGATGAAGTTTACAGAAAAAATGCTTGCTTTTGTGATTAAAAACTTATTTAATAAAACAATTATTGAATATAAACCCCCACACCAAAATTTTGGTAGTGGGGGTAAAGGAAAGAGATTAGACTTTAAGGCTCCGTATAAAAGGGTTGAATTTAATGAGATATTTAGAAAACACACTAAAATTGATTTAGAGGAAATAAATGAGAACGCTCTTAGAAAAGAAGCAAAAAAGTTAGGCATAGAGAGCAAAGGAGGAAAGTTTGAAATAACTGATGAGATATTTAAAAAAGTTATTAGGCCTAAAATAGAACAGCCAACATTTGTTATCCATTATCCTGCAGAAACTTTTCCTTTGGCAAAGCCATTAGATAAAAATCCTTCTAAATCAGCGAGCTTTCAATTTATTGCTATGGGAATTGAGTTAGTCAAAGCTTTTTCTGAATTAAATAATCCTCTTGTTCAAGAGCAAAGATTTAAAGAGCAGGAAAAGATATTTAAAAAAGGTTTTGAACAAGCTCAGAGAATGGACAAGGACTTTATTGAGGCCCTGGAGTATGGAATGCCTCCGGCTGCTGGCTTTGGAATGGGAATCGACAGATTAACAGCTTTATTAACTGATTCGCACTCGTTAAAAGAAGTAATTCTATTTCCTACAATGCGTCCAAAGTAATATGTTAGATATAAAATTCATTAGAGAAAATCCAAAAAAAGTTAAACAAGCTTGCCAGAACAAGCAAATCAAGATTGATATTGACCAGCTTTTGAAAACAGATGAGAAAAAGAGAAGAATTCAAACAGAATTAGAAAAAATCTTTGCCCAGAAGAATAAAGCGGGCAAAGAAATTAGTAAAGCAAAAGATAAAAAAGAAAAGAAAAAGATTATTTCAAAGATGCAGAAAATAGATAAAAAGGGCGATAAATTAAAAGAGAGTTTGAAAAAGATTGATAAAAAGTTTGAGATATTGACGTATCAAGTCCCAAATACGCCTTTAGATGATGTGCCGGTTGGTAAAGATGAAAACGATAATGTTGTTATGCGGAAAGTTGGAGAAAAGACAAAGTTTGATTTCAAACCAAAAGGTTATATGGAAATTGCTGAAAAACTTGATTTGATTGATGTAAAAAGAGCGGCAAAAGTTTCAGGAACTCGTTTTGGTTATTTAAAAAATCAAGCTGTCTTGCTTGAATTTGGTTTAATAAACTTAGCTTTTGATACTTTAGTAAAAGAAGAATTTATACCAATTATTCCTCCGGTAATGATAAAATCAGACAAAATAAGAGGAATGGGATATTTAGAACAATCAGATGTAGAAGAAGCGTATTATCTTCCCAAAGACGATTTATTTTTAGCAGGCACTGCTGAACAACCAATTGGGACTATGCATGCAGATGAGATTTTTGAACAAAGGAATCTTACAAAAAGATATCTTGGTTTTTCAACTTGTTTTCGTCGAGAAGCTGGTTCTTATGGAAAAGATACCAAAGGGATTTTAAGAGTTCATCAATTTGATAAAATTGAGATGTTTAGTTTTTGTCATCCAGATAAATCTGCGCAAGAACATCAATTCATTCTGTCTTGCCAAGAAAAACTGATGAAGCTTTTAAAAATAGCTTATCAAGTTGTACAAATTTGCACAGGAGATTTAGCAAGACCGTCAGCCGCTACTTATGATATTGAATCTTGGATTCCTTCTGAAAATCGTTATCGAGAAACTCATTCTACTTCTAATTGCGCTGATTTTCAGGCCAGGAGATTAAGTATTAGATATCGGGATAAAAATAATAAATTAAAGTTTGTTCATACTTTAAATGGCACTGCTTTTGCCATAGGAAGAACAATAATTGCTATTATTGAGAATTATCAGCAAAAAGACGGAAGCGTTAAGGTGCCGGAAGTTCTTCAGAAATACACTGGCTTTAAAGAGATAAAATGATTATTAAAGGATTAAAAATTAATTACAAAACTTTAGGAGAGGGTAGACCTCTCCTGATTTTGCATGGCTGGGGGTCTAATTCTGAAAGGTGGCGGAGGGTAGGGGAGTTATTATCTCAAAATGGAATAAAGGTAATTATTCCAGATTTACCTGGTTTTGGACAAAGTGATAAACCACAAAGGGCTTGGAATCTTGATAATTATTGCGATTTTGTTGAAGATTTTGTTAATTTTTTGAATTTGGACAAATTTTATCTTTTGGGGCATTCTTTTGGCGGCGCTTTAGCAGTTAAATGCGGTTTGAAATTCCCAGAGAAAATAGATAAGCTGTTTTTAATAAGCGCTGCTTGTTTTAGGAGAAAGACGCCTAAAAAAAGATTTTTCTATATCCTTTCTAAAATTTTCCCATCTCGTTTTTTATCTTCTTCTTTATTAAGACGAGCGTTTTATAGATTCATTACAAAAAGCGATTATCCCTCTGTTAACGGTGTAATAAAAGAAATTTATTTGAAAGTAATTAAACAAGATCTTTCAGATGTTCTTTCCCAGATTCAAATTCCAGCAGTTATTATTTGGGGCGAAAAAGACAATATCACTTCATTAAATGATGCAAAAATTATTAATCAAAAAATAAAAGATTCAAAATTAGAGATTATTCTCAACGTGGGCCATGATATTAATATAAAAGCCCCGGATGAATTAGCTGAAGTAATAAGCAAGAATTTATGATAAAAATATTAATTAGCATTGTTTGGTTTTTGGTTTTTACAAAGCTGCTCGTTTTTTGGGTTTGGCTTTGGCAATTAAAAGAATATCATTTAGGAAGATTTAAAGCGCATTTTGAGACGCAAAAAATAAGGAAGTTTCTTTTTAGTTTTCATGGTATTAGATATCCCAAATTAACCTTAAAAGTTATTGTTATTTTAATTTTTGGAGTATTGCTTGAAATTTTTATTTTATTTTATTTTTACTCTTTACTTTTACTTGTATTTTTAATTATTTTCGCGCCAATATTTATTTCAGTTTTAATTTCATTGTTTCAAATCCCTGCAAATATTTGGATAAAAATTAGTTTAAACAAAGCCAAGAAAAAAAGAGAACAATTCAAAAATCTTATAGTTATTGGCATTACTGGAAGCTACGGCAAGAGCTCAACTAAAGAGTTTTTAGCAATAATTCTTTCTGAAAAGTATAATGTTTTAAAAACTGAAAGGAATATAAATGCTGAAATAGGAATTGCTAAAACAATTTTAAAGGAGCTCGGTTTCTTTCACCAGATTTTTATCGCTGAAATAGGAGCTTATGAAAGAGGAAAAATCAAACAGGTTTGCAAAATGCTTCAGCCAAAAATAGGCATATTAACTGGCATAAATGAACAACATTTATCTACTTTTGGCTCTTTAGAGAATATTAAAAAAGCCAAAAATGAGATTTTAGAGTGTTCAGAAGTCAAAATAGATTATAATAATTTAGATTTAACTGCTACAGACATTGTTGTTGAAAAAGAGTTTGTTTCTTTCAAAGTTGATGGAGTAGATTTCAAGATTAATTTATTAGGGAAACACAACATAAATAATATTTTACTGGCTGCATCCTGTGCTAAAAAATTAGGAATGAGTTTAGTAGAAATTTCAAGGGCCTGTTTGAAAATTAAACCAGAACAAGGAGGAATGAAGCTTTTGAAAAGCAATGGATTAACTATTCTTGACGCTTCTTATTCTGCAAATCCAGATGGAGTAATTGCTGATTTAGAGTATTTCAAACTTTATCAAGGAAAAAGAGTTATTGTTATGCCTTGCTTAATAGAATTAGGAAAAGTATCAAAGCAAATTCATAAAAGAATTGGTAAAAAAATCGCAGAAACTTGCGATTTAGCAATAATCACAACAAAAGATTACTTTGAAGAAATAAAGGGAGAGAGCAAAAACATTTTGTTAATTGAAAATCCAGAAGATATTATTGCTAAAATAAAGGAATTTTGTAAAGATGGAGATGTAGTTCTTTTAGAAGGTAGGGTACCGAAAGATTTAGTTAATTTCTTTAGTTCTTCAAAATAAAATAAAAGGGCGTCAAATCCTTTTGACAGAATTTGACGCCTTATGACCCGAATAAAATGGAAAGATCACACTTTTGTAGAGGGGGACCAAGATTTTCCCTTAAACCACCCGGCCTTTTTCGCTTCTTGACAAAAACAAATCGTGCCATGAAGGAGCTTAATTTTTTCAGCTTTTACCTTGCAAGCATCTAAGTAGACCTGAAGGGCTTTTTCTTCGTCTTTAAGACTTTCCTCGCGGGTTTTTTCAACAGAATTGTGAAGTTCCAGTCCTTTTTGTCTATCCTTAAGTCCACCAAGGTGTAAGAAATTCCAATCTGTTTCAGCCACTTTTTTACAGGTTTCCTCGTAGGCATTGAATCTTTCGTCTACATCTTTAGAAGCTTTTTCTAATTCCTCATGAGCATTTTGTATTTGAGCATTCGGCGCTGGAGTCATTCTAAAATCTAATTTTTTGTATTTTTCCATGGTTATCTATCCTTTCCAAATTGTTAGTGAACAAATTTATAACTTTACAATTAACTTATTTTCTACTAACTACATTATATCATAATGCTTAAAATTTGTCAATACCTTAAACCAATTACAATATCATTATCGCCAAATGTAGAAAAAGATGATATTTGGCTAGCTTTGAAATTGGTTTTTTGTCTATGGAAGTGGAGACGCGGCGAGGCAATTGAAGAATTGGAAAACGAGTTTAAAAAATATTTAGGTGTAAAATATGCTTTTGCTTTTAATAGCGGGAGAGCTTGCTTAATGGCTATTTTGAGAGGACTTAATTTAGAACCTGGAAGCGAAGTTTTGCTTCAGGCATTTACTTGCAATGCTGCTGTAAATCCTATTTTATGGAATGGCTTAAAGCCAGTTTATGTTGATTGCGATGAAAATACTTTTAATATTGATATAGAAGATTTAAGAAATAAGGTAAGTGATAAAAGTAGAGCTATAATGGTTCAACATACATTTGGAATTCCTGCTAATATGAATGAAATTAGAAAAACTGCCCAAGAGAATAATTTAATATTAATTGAGGACTGCGCTCATGCGTTAGGAGCTGAATACTACAATCAAAAAGTAGGTAGTTTTGGTAAAGCTGCTTTCTTTAGTTTTTCCAGAGATAAGGTAATTTCTTCTGTATATGGAGGAATGGTTGTTACTAATGACCCTTCGCTTGCTGAAAAACTTCAGCAAGCTCAGGACAAGTTTAGTTATCCATCATATTTTTGGATTAAACAACAGTTATTACATCCCATATTTATGAGCTTTATTCTGCCCAGTTATAGAATAAATGGGAAGTATGTCTTAGTTATATTCCAATGGCTTCATTTTATGTCTAAAGCAGTCCATTGGAAGGAAAAACAGGGCAGAAAGCCGTCATATTTTCCAAAAAGAATGCCTAATGCCTTGGCAATTCTTGCCTTAAATCAATTTAAGAAATTAGAGAGGTTTAATAAACACAGACAGGAAATTGCTGATTTCTTTTTTGAAAATCTAAAAAATACTTCTTTTAAACTTCCTCCAAAAGATAATTCTATATTTTTAAGATTTACAATAAAACATAGCAAAGCTCATAAAATAATTAAAAAGATGTGGAGAAAAAATATCTTAATAGGGGATTGGTACACAAGCCCGATTGCTCCAGATGATACAAATTTAGATAGAGTAGGTTATAAGCTTGGCACCTGCCCAAAGGCAGAAAAATTGTCAAAGCAAACATTAAATCTTCCTACTCATATAAATATATCAAAAAAACAGGCTAAAAAAATAGTAGATTTTCTTAAAATATGGAAATAAAGGAAATAAATAATAAGGATGTTTGGGAAGGGTTTTTATTGAAATGTGATGAGAAAACGTTTTTGGATTCTTGGAATTGGGGAGAATTTCAGAAAAGAGAAGGAGAGAAGATTTGGAGATTTGGAATATATGACAATGAACAATTGATTAGTGTTGCTTTAGTTATAAAAGTAAAAGCAAAGCGTGGAACTTTTTTGTTTGTTCCTCATGGGCCAATTACGAAAAGTGACCGAGTCACTTTTAGCAAAAAGGCACTCGGTCACCTTACAAATAAACTAAAAGAAATTGCTAAACAGGAAAAGGCGCATTTTATTAGAATTGCGCCGATTTATGAAAGAAATGAAGAGAATATTAAGATTTTTGAAGAGCTGGGTTTTAGAAATGCTCCTATTCATATTCATCCTGAAGCAACATGGGAATTAGATGTTAAAGGGTCAGAACAAGAACTTTTGATGAATATGAGGAAGACCGCTCGTTATTTAATTCGTCAGGCAGAAAAGAATATAGATATTGAAATAGTAAAGACCCAAAACATTGAGGACTTGAAAAAATTTAATGAAATTTATTGCTTTACAGCAAAACACCATAAGTTTACGCCTTTTTCCTTAAAATATATTCAGAATCAATTTTCCTCTTTTTTGCCGGATGATGAGATCTTGATCTTTTTAGGAAAATATAAGAATGAAATTGTTTCTTCAGCTATTATTGTTTTTTGGCAAAATATCGGGTTTTATCATCATGGAGCTTCTTTATCAAAGTACAACAAAATTCCAGTTTCATATCTTTTGCAATGGGAGGCAATAAAAGAAGCTAAAAAGCGGGGATGTCAAAGATATAATTTCTGGGGTATTGCTCCTGATAGCAATAAAAACCATGCCTGGGCCGGTTTAAGCCTGTTTAAAAAGGGTTTTGGGGGCTATAGAAAGGATTATGTTCAAACTCAGGATCTGCCTCTTTCAAGGGTGTATATTTTAATAACGCGTCCATTTGAAAAAATAAGGAAAATCAAAAGAGGTCTATGAGGAAATATAAAAAATCATTCAGGACAAAAAAGAAAAAGTCCATTTTTAATATCTTTAAGAATAAGTTTTTTGGGCTGGGTCTTTTGTTTTTTATTATTTTATCAGGTTTATTTTATTTTTTTATTTTTTCTTCTGTCTTTCAAATAAAAAATATAGCAGTTTTGGGAGCCGAGAAAACCTCTGCTGAAGAAATTAGAATTATCATTTCCGATAATGCTAAGAATATTTTTCTGGCTGATTTGCAAGAAATAGATAGGATGCTTTTAGAAAAATATCCTCAAATTGCAAATATAGATATAAAAAGAGATCTTCCCGATGTTTTATTAGTTCAAATTGAAGAAAGAAAACCAGTTGTTGTTTTTTCTAAAAATGAAGAATATTTCTTTATTGACAAAGAAGCAGTGATTTTTGAAAAGATTTCGGAGATACCTTCTGAAATGTTAATTATTAAAAGCGAGCAAGACATTGTTCAAAAAGAACAGTTAAACCAGATTTTAAAAATAAATTCTGTGTTAAAAAGTGATTTAAAGATTCCTATTGAGGAAATCCTGATAAAATCTGAAAAAAGAATAGATGTTAAAACTATGGAAGGTTGGAGTATCTATTTTAATCCTGAAAAAGACCTGGACTGGCAATTAGAAGAGTTTGGTATTTTGCTGAAAGAAAAAATCTCTCTTGAAAATAGAGAGAATCTTGAATATGTTGACTTGCGATTTAAAAAAATCTATATTTATCCTGAAAATCGTTGAAGGGTTTACCCTGAAAATCGTTAACCCAGTTAAATAATTTCACCTTTGGTGAAATTACTGCGAAGCAGTATTTAACCGGGGTTAATTAATATAATAAATAAATATTGAATTGCCAATTCTAGTTATTGGCTCATAATCGTCAAGCCAGCGATAATAGCCGGTTGGCTGGTCAAAACCGGGAGCAGGATTTCCCTTACCTCCCTGAAGCAATGTTAAAGAGACTGCTAAATAACTTCCTTGAGGAAGTTCTTTTTTATTACGGTCACCCCACCAGGGAGCATATTTTTCCTTTAGATAATATTCAGGGTTGCCTCCGCCAAAATAACTAAGATAAATTTTCTCAATCTCATTTTCATCCACCCATTTTTTTAGTCTTTTCAAGTCCTGGCCCCAATCATAGTTTGAATCCACTGCATATTTGTACCCATTTTTAGAACCCTTGGCAATTTCATTAAAATAGGTTAGATAGTGGGGCCAAATCAAAAGAGAAGAAATTATGTAAAAGCCCAGAAGCGCAGAGACAAGAGAAATTCCCATTTTTTTCCAGGATGCGCTGGATATTCTTTTTATCCATTTTGATATTCCTAAACCAACTAAAATATATGTGAAAGGAAAAACAGGCAAAATATGCCTTATTCCAATATTAAGAGCTCCGGTTATGGAAGTGAACCAATAAATTGCCAAAAATACCAACATTGAAAATTCGGGAAAATGATTTTTTATCCATTCTTTTATTCTATGAAAAACATTTTGCCAGAAAGGCCTTTTAATTATAATTAGCCAGAATACATATAAAAGAGCAATCAAGGTTAAAATATGAAAAGCTAAAGGAATTTTTAAAAGGTAAACAACAGGGAAATAATACCACCAGCCCCTATTTGAAATTTCATTAAAAAAATACACAGTGTTGCCGCCGGATACTCTTTGACTGGCCATTAGAAGCCCTAAAAAGTAATGAGCATAAGGTCTTAATCCGGGTTTATCAGCCATCCAGACGCAAATACTTTCTATAGTATTTATACCCCCCGAAGATAAAATAATCTTAGAATCCTGCAATTGGCGTTCAGCTGGATAATTTAAAAGATGAAACTGATAAACCGGCCAGATAAGAACCATTCCAATTATCCCTGCTAAAAAAGCCAAACCAATATATTTTAGGAGAGGTTTTTTCCTTAAGAGAGTATAAACAATAGTAATTACAGCAAAGAGGGGAACAACCAGAACTAAAGAAAACTTTAAAAGCATTGATACTCCAAATATCAGGCCGGCTAAGATTATATTCTTTTTTGTGGGACTTTTTAGAAATTTTATCCAGAAATAAGAAGCCATAACTACTCCCAAGGTCGCAGCCACGTCAGTAGTTACCAATCTTCCATGGGCTAAAAAAGTAGGGGAGAAGGAAAATAGGGTTAAGACCAAAAGAGCAACTTTGTTTCCTCCTAATTCTTTTGCCCAGCGAAATATGAACCAGCCTAAAAATATTAAAAGCAGAATCATTGGGATTCTGGCCCAAAACAAAATTTGATCAGGATTATTTCCTGAATAATATAAGAATTGAGAACCGAAGTTCCATTGTTCATTAGTTCCTTGAGTCCAGGAAGTATGGTCTTCTGGGAAATTTAGGTCTAAAAATAGAAGCGGAACAGCGGCTAAGTCTTTTACCAATGGCGGATGCTCCGGGTTAATCCGAAAATCTTTCTGTGTTAAATAAGAATAGCCAGCCGGGATATGAGACATTTCATCCATTGTGGCTGAATCATTCTTCATACCGAAAAAGCAAACCAAGAATACCATAATAAGCAGGAGCCCGGCGATTAAATTTGTGAGACGATTAGACATAGTATATTCTCTTAATAGTATTTTAACATCTTTAATGTTAAAATAAAAGCAATGGATAATCAAAATCAAAAAACCTATCTTTCAGTCATTATTCCGGCTTATAATGAAGAAAAAAGATTGCCCAAAACTTTGCGAGAAATCAATAATTATTTGAAAAAGCAAATATATACTTCTGAAATTATTGTAGTAAGCGATGGTTCAAGCGACAGAACGGTTGAGAAGGTAAAGAATTTGATGCCGGAGATAGAAAACTTAAAAGTCCTTGAGTTCAAAGAACGTCTGGGCAAGGGCTTTGGAGTAAAACAGGGGATATTTGAAGCCAAGGGAGAATATAGAATTTTTACTGATGCTGATAATTCAACTTCAATTGATCAGGTTGAGAAAATGTGGCCGGAATTTGAAGCAGGATATGATATTGTTATTGGCTCAAGAGATATTAAGGGAGCGGTTCTGTCTGTGCCTCAACCCTGGATAAGAAAAGTAATTTTGGGAGGAGGTTTTAAATTAGTTAGAAAAATAATTATTGGCCTTTGGGAAATTAAAGATACTCAATGCGGTTTCAAAGGTTTTAAAGAAAAAGCGGCTCAAGATATTTTTTCCAGAATCTTTATTCGCCATTTTGGATTTGATCCAGAAGTTCTGGTTATAGCAAAAAAACTGGGCTATAAAATTAAAGAAATTCCCATAACCTGGGTAAATGACGCGCAAAGCAAAGTAAAATTTAAAAGTATGGTTAAAATGCTTTTTGAGACATTCAAAATCAAACAGAATCTGATTTTGGGAAAGTATGAGAAAAAAGAAGAAAAAGCAGAATCAGCTACTTGGAGAAAAACTGATTTGATTTCTGCTTTAATTATCGGCGAGATGGTTGCCTGGCTGGCTTTTACAATTTTAAAAACCTTAGAACTTGATTTTTGGACCTGGGGACTTTATCTGGGTTTACCCCCACTACCAAATTTTTGGTGTGGGGGTTTATTTTTAGCAGTTATTGTTCCAATTGCAGCTGCAATTTCTCTTTATATTACCTATGTTTTAGGAAAAAAGGTTCCAGTTATTTTTCAGGCTGGAAAATTTGCAACCGTAGGAATTTCCAATACTTTGATTGATTGGGGAGCGCTTAATTTACAGATTCTTTTAACCGGAATTACTGCTGGTCTTTTTTATCCAGTTTTTAAAGGAGTTTCTTTCTTAATAGCCATAATTAACAGTTTTCTTTGGAATAAATTCTGGACCTTTAAAAAGATAAAGGTTGAAAAAACTGGAACAGAGTTTTTGCAATTTTTAATAATAAGCGCGATTGGGCTGGTAATAAATGTGGGAATTGCTTCTTTGGCGGTAAATTTAATTGGTCCTCAAGCTGGAATTTCTCCCAAGATTTGGGCAACTGTTGGAGCGTTAATTGCTACTATGTTTTCTATGGTTTGGAACTTTCTGGGTTATAAATTCATTGTTTTTAAGAAATAAATTCGATTCTATTCTTTAAAGCCCATTTATGAACAAAATTATATTTGGGCTTTTTTATTATCGCAATGCTTCGCAGGGGATACCGTCCCCAAAATCCTCACAATCATATTCGTCGTAATGAGTGTGCAAAACTCGGTTTTGCACACTTTGGGTCTCCCTTAGGCGGCTTGGCCTCAAGGCCCCCGTCGTCGTCCTTGAATTTAAGTTAGAAAAGAGTTAAATTGAATATATGAGATTATATTTCTATCGAGATCGAACCTCGATAATTGAAATAAAAAATCAAAGAATTGATTAAAATTATGAAAAAAGAAAAATAAATTATGCAAATGAGATCAGCAACTGAATTATTGCTAAATAAAACTAATGAGGAGGTTTGGTATCGAGGAGAAGATTACGTAGATAGTGGGAGAGTTAATATTATCAAAAGCGGCGAAAAAGAAGTTAAAGCTGCAGTAAGGGGCGCAAAGCGATATGTTGTTAATCTTAAATTTACTAGTGGAGGAATAAGTAGGGAGTGTAATTGTCCTTACGCCGATAGATCTTCATCGTATAGTCCTATATGCAAACATATGGTGGCAGTGGCAATTGTTTGGGATGAAATGAGAAGTATTGCCAGGCCAGTAAAAGAAGAGATTAAATCTTATGCTATTGCTCCTCCGCTTATTTCTCGGGCCCAAATAAATGCACTTTATAGAAATCCTCTTAAGGCTGATTTAGAAATACTTCGTGTTCTTGCTGATGAAACCGCATTAGGAGGAAAGCCGAGGCCGCATAGTCGCTTGCCAAAGATGCCTCATTTTAATACTGATAAGAATAGACCTCTTTCTCTTAAAGAGGTTCAAAAAGCATTTCGCGAGATTGAGGGATGGACTAATTATAGAATGTATGATATTTATTTCTGTGCTGATGAGATGGTGGCAGCTTTTTGTGAAGTAATGAGGATAATAAAGAAACGTTTGGTTGCTACTTCTCCCTTTGTTGGTATAGAAATCCTACGAGAAGCCCAAAAATTTCATTACAAGTTTATTATGGAACTGATAGATGACAGCGAAGGTTTACATGAGTTTACTGAAGCTCATTTGGAAGATGTTTATCAATCCCTTAAGAAATTTGATGTTTTAAACAAAGAGAAAGCTATTTTCAATCAAAGACTTCAAAAATTTAATGAGCATCGGGACGATTATTGAGGTCTATTAAGGTTGAAGCTCGATTTGCGTTAAGCTAAGCTTAACGCAAAAGTAGACCGGGCCTAGTTTTAAATAAAAATCAAACCCTCCTTCGTTAAAACTACGGAAGGGCGAAGAAATTGATTAACCCACCCCAAAAACATTGACAATATTAAAAAACGGGTGTATAATATAAATAGTAGTTTCAATGGAATACAAGTTTTTGAATAATTTTTGAAGGGAAAGAAGATGATTTGTCCAATATGTGGGAAAAGGCACGCCCCTTTTTTAGACGAAGACTTTCTTGAAACCCCTGGAGGATTTGTGCCAAGGAACCTAGGCGCAGAGGAAAAAAGGGAGAAAACTTTTAAATCCAACCAAATTCGATTATGTGGTGATCCTGATTGTAAAACTGCTGCAATTTCATCTTCTTGCTTTGCTACATAAATTAGGTTTTTAAGGGTTTCAACTAATTAAGGAAGGATTAAACCTTCCTTTTTTTATCGCTTTTTGGGCGATTTTCTACTTGCCCTGAACGAAGCGAAGGGGTAGAATGAAAATGAAAGGTCATATATAAAAAACTTTATCAATACGCGAAACGCGTTGGTTGGAAAATTATTGTTGAAAGAAAAGATGTTATTTACCATCTTTAAATATTTTCTTTAATAATACTTAAGTAAGCTAAGCTTACTTTAAATTAAAGAATTGATTAAGTTAAATCTATGGATAAAAAAATATTAGTTTTAATAACTATAGTAATAACAATTATTATATTTACCTTTATAATTGGAGCAGTGGTTTTTTATCTCTTTTTTTATCAGCCCGATCAAGAGAAATCTGAAGACGAAGAAGGAACTTTGGACTGGAAGGATTTCTCAATTCTAAAAACAGGAGAGGTTCCATATGATGAAGAATACAGGTATGAGATTGGTACAGCTGAGTTTGTTATATATCCCCCAGATTTAGAAAGTTTTGAATTCGGATATTTTGAAGTTTATAATAAAGGAGAAAAAGTTTTTGCCAGCACTCCTTTATATATGGTTTTAGATATTTTAGCTTTTAAATATCAATGGAATAAATATATTATTGTTAGCGATTATTCGGGAGGCGCCCACTGTTGTTTCAGCGAATATATCTTTTGCTTGGATGAAAATAATGAATTAAAATTTATAGGAACTTTAGATTTGGGAGAGACCCATATTTTAGAGGAAGGCTTAGTTATGAAAGGTAAAAATCTTTATATAAAGATTTTTGATGATAGGTTTGCCTATTTTTATACCCCTTATGTTAATTCCTATTTCTTTGCTCAATATTTAGAAGTAGAAGACGATCAGTTTATAATCAATAATGTTGATTTTGAAAAAGATTATCTTGAAGAAGCTTTTATTTGTGAAAATCATTTGAAAGAACAATTAGCAGAACAGGAAACAGAAGAGTTTGAGAATTATTCTCCTTTATTGGTTTGCATTACAGTCAATTATCTGCTGGCTGGTCAAGAAGAAGAGGCCTGGCAGAAATTTGAACAGTATTCTGTCCAGGTTCCATTGGATTATTACGGAGGTTTAGTGGATTTAGAGCAGTTTAAACAAGATTTAATAAATCTTTTTCAATCAGAAACTATCTCAATTAAAAAATAAAGTAGAAAATAGATTGCGTTAAGCTAAGCTTAACGCAAGAGCTTAACGCAAGAATATAATAAAAAATCAAAAAATTATGAAAAAGATATTTATTTGTAGTCCGTTGAGGGGGAATATAGAAGAAAATATAGAAAGAGCTAAAAAGTATTCAAGGGAAGTAGTATTAGCTGGGCATATACCTATTACACCTCATATTTATTTTACCCAATTTTTAAATGACGATGATTCAAAAGAAAGAGAAATTGGAATGGAAATGGGAAGAAAATTATTAGAGATGTGTGATGAAATGTGGATATACGGCGAGCCCACAGAAGGAATGCTTCAAGAAATTAAGCAATTTAAAGGAAAGAAAGTTAAAAAAATTTAAAAAGTATTGCTGGTTGATATCCGATATCAACCGCAGATATCAACCGCAGATTGACTTTTGTTTTTGACTTGTTTATAATGAGATGTATGAATGATAAAAAAGATAAAGAAAAAGATAAAGAACAAGATAAAAAAAACAAAGAGCAGGAATATTTAGAAAACTGGAAAAGAGAAAGAGCTTCTTTTTTGAATTACAAAAAACAGGAAGCAGAAAGAGTAAGCGAGCTGATGAAATTCGCTAATCAGGGATTAATATTGGATATTTTAGATATTTTAGATAATATATATATTGCCGAGAAGAAACTTCCCAAAGATTTAGAAAAAAATGAATGGGTTAAGGGAATATTAAATATTAAAAACCAGATATTAGAGTTTTTAAAGAATCAAAGAGTAGAACAAATAGATTGTTTAAAAAAAGATTTTGATCCTAATTTTCATGAATCAGTGGAGATGGCTGAAAGCGATTCTAAATCTGGAACTATTATTAAAGAATTTAAAAAGGGCTATATTTTAAACAGCAAGGTTATCAGACCTGCTAGAGTAAAAATAGCTAAATAATTAAATAATATGGCAAAAATATTAGGCATTGACTTAGGAACAACTTTTTCAGCCACCGCTATAATAGAAAACGGCGAGCCGAAAATTATAGAAAACAAAGAGGGGGCCAGAACAACTCCTTCTGTTGTTGCTTTAACTAAAAATCAGGAGAGATTAGTCGGAGTTACTGCTAAACGTCAGCAGATTACAAATCCTCAAAATACTATTTCTTCCATTAAAAGATTAGTTGGAAGGAGATTTTCTGATAAAGAAGTTCAGAATGATAAAAAGCTTTTGCCTTATGAGCTTAAAGAAGCAAACGATGGAGGTATAGAAGTGAAAATGGGAGATAAGTGGCATAAGCCGGCCGAGATTTCAGCAATGATTCTTCAAAAGTTAAAACAGGACGCTGAAGAGAAAATCGGAGAGAAAATTACCCAGGCAGTGATTACTTGCCCCGCTTATTTTGACGATTCTCAAAGAAAAGCTACCAAAATAGCGGGAGAAATCGCCGGATTGGACGTTAAAATGGTTCTTAATGAGCCAACGGCCGCCGCATTAACTTATGGTTTAACTAAAACCAAAGGACAGCAGATATTAGTTTATGACTTTGGAGGAGGAACGTTTGATGTTTCAATATTAGATGTTACCAAAGACCCGGACACAGTTGAAGTAATAGGAGTAGGCGGAGATACTCATTTAGGCGGTGATGATTTTGATCAGAAAATAATGAATTGGATAATTGAAGAGTTTAAAAAAGACCAGGGAATTGATTTATCCAAGGATCAATTAGCTCTGCAAAGAATTAAAGAATCAGCTGAAAAAGCAAAGATTGAATTATCAACTACTTTAGAAACAGAGATTAATATTCCATTTGTTACATCTGATTCTTCCGGGCCAAAGCATTTGTTTTTGAAGTTGTCTAGAGCGCAGTTTCAGAATTTAGTTAAAGAATATATTGAGAAATCAATTAAATTAGTACAAGAAACATTAAAAACAGCCAAGCTTAAACCAAAAGATATTGAAGAAATTGTATTGGTTGGAGGCCAAACAAGAACGCCGGCTATTCAGGAAGCAGTTAAAAATTTATTTGGCAAAGAAGGTAATAAATCAATTAATCCCGACGAAGTGGTGGCCATGGGAGCCGCTATTCAAGCAGGCATTATGGGAGGAGATGCCAAAGAAGTATTATTATTAGACGCAACTCCTCTTTCTTTGGGAATTGAAACGTTGGGAAGCGTAAATACTGTTTTAATTGCTAAGAATACAATCTATCCAGTGAATAAAACTCAGATTTTTTCAACAGCGGCAGAAAGTCAAACATCAGTAGAGGTGCATGTTTTGCAGGGAGAAAGGCCAATGGCTTCTGATAACAAAACTCTGGGAAGATTTATATTAGACGGCATTCCTTCAGCTCCCAGAGGAGTTCCTCAAATTGAAGTATCTTTTGACATTGACAGCAACGGCATTTTAAATGTTTCAGCTAAAGACAAAGCAACGGGAAAGAGCCAATCAATTAGAATTGAGGGTTCAATTGGAATGTCAAAAGATGAGATTGAAAAAATGAAAAAAGAAGCTCAAATTCATGAGCAAGATGATAAAAAGAAAAAGGAATTAATTGAAGCAAAGAATTTAGCTGATAATTTAATATATTCCTGGGAAAAGACAAATAAAGATGCCGGGGATAAAATAGACGAAAACTTAAAAAAGCAAGTTCAGGAAAAAATAGATGAATTGAAAAAAGTAAAAGATAAGGATAATATAGAAGAAATAAAAAGTAAAACTAATGACCTTTCTCAGATAATACAGAAAGCTGGTGCTGATTTGTATAAGAAAACATCAGAGCAGAAACCAAAAGAGGAAAAGAAAGACGCTAAAGACGCTGAGGAAGGAGAATACAAGGAGAAAAAATGAAGGATTACTACAAAATTTTAGGCATTAGTAAAGATGCTTCTCAAGAGGATGTTAAAAGAGCTTTTCATAAATTAGCTCACAAG
>CAZOVC010000002.1:0-1106 GCA_964583485.1 uncultured Candidatus Saccharibacteria bacterium | reverse complement strand
TAAAGATGCTTCTCAAGAGGATGTTAAAAGAGCTTTTCATAAATTAGCTCACAAGCATCATCCTCATAAAGGCGGTGACGAGAATAAGTTTAAAGAAATAAACGAAGCATATCAGGTTCTTTCCAATAAAGAGAAAAGAGCCCAGTATGATACGTCTGGCAGCGGTGAAGATATGAACTGGAACTGGGGGAATTCTCCGGGAGGACCTAATATAGAGTTTGATTTGGGAGATTTGAGCGAAATGTTTGAGGATATGTTTGGCTTTGGAGGAAAAACACGAAAAACAAACCTTAGAAAAGGCAGAGACATTAAAGTTGACATTGAAATTTCCTTAGAAGAAACTTTGAAAAGCATAACTAAGGAAATTAACTTATACAAGCAAGTTATTTGTTCTCGCTGTCATGGCACAGGAGCTGAGCCAGGCACTTCTTTAAATGAGTGTTTTTCCTGCAGAGGCACAGGCGAAGTTCAACAAATAAAAAGAACTTTCTTAGGTTCTATTACTCGTTGGACTATTTGTCCTGAGTGTCAGGGTGAAGGTCAGAGACCGGAAAAACCCTGCAATGTTTGCAAAGGAGAAGGAAGAGTTAAAGAAAATGAAGATATTAAAGTTTTTATCCCGGCTGGAATTGATTCAAATCAAGTAATAAAAGTTGCTGAAAAAGGAGAGGCGGGAAAAAAGGGCGGAGAGCCGGGAAATTTATATATTAGAATATTGGTGAAAAAACATCCAGTTTTTCACAGGCAGGGAGATGATTTATTTATTTCCCAGCCAATTTCTTTTTCTCAAGCAGTTTTAGGAGATAAGATTGACGTGCCTACTTTAGAAGGCAAGATATTGCTAAAAGTTCCTTCAGGTTCAGAATCAGGAAAAGTTTTAAGAATTTCTAACAAGGGTATTCCTTATTTTTCCGGCTTTGGCAGGGGAAATTTGTATGTTGAGCTGATTGTTAAAACCCCAAAACACTTGACAAAAACTCAAAAAGAGTTATTAAAAAAACTACAAGAAGAAGGGCTGTAAAGCCCCCATAGCTTAGTGGTAAAGCAACGGCCTTTTAAGCCGCTGACGAGGGTTCGATTCCTTCTGGGGGTACATATAATCAAGA
>CAZOVC010000001.1:0-67885 GCA_964583485.1 uncultured Candidatus Saccharibacteria bacterium | reverse complement strand
TAGCTAAAACTAAAGTATCGCCGCAGCGAACCAAAGCGCTTCCATTTGCTTGTTCTGCTAAACTGTTGGTCTCAACTTCAATATTTTTCCCATCTAATTTTAGATTAAATTTCATGAATAAGCGATACTAATATACGAATGACATACTAATTATACTAATATTCGTATCATTGGTATGCTAATTAGTATTATTGGTATCGCTGTTATTTCTTTAATAAATATTTCTTGGGCGATTTCTCCAAATCAATGAATTCATCAGTTATTTCTCTTAAACGCGAAGAGGATGACCTGCCGAAAGCAATAATCTCTACTCTTTTTCCTTGATTTTTTAAATATTCAACCAAAGAGATAAAGTCGCCGTCTCCCGAGGCAAGAACCAAAACATCAACACTGGGAGCTATTCTGATAGCATCAATAACTATTCCAACGTCCCAGTCAGCTTTTTTCTGGCCTCCATAGAATTCTTGAAGTTCTCTCACTCTGGTTTCAATACCAAGCTTGGTCAAAGCATCAAAGAATGGCTTTTCCTCTCCTGTTTTTGTGCTAACCACATAAGCAAAAACTCTTATTAAACTTCTTCCGCTCACTGCTAATTTCAAAATCTCTTGAAAATTAACCCGGGCATTATATAGATTTTTTGCGGAGTGATACAGATTTTGAACATCTATTAACACCCCTACCCTTTGTCCAATGTGTTTTATGACCATAGTTACTTTTTAAGCCCTATTGCTTTAACAATCTTATTATACCTTTTTTCGTCTTCTTTTTTCAGATGCTTTAAAAGTTTTCTTCTTTTAGAAACCATTTTCAAAAGCCCTCTCTTGGAATGAAGGTCTTTAGAATGTTTTTTCAAATGAGAAAGCAATTGTTTAATCTCTTCGGAAAGCAAAGCAACCTGAACCTCGTCAGACCCAGTATCTGCATTATGCAGTTTATACTTTTCAATTATTTTTGTTTTTTCTTCTGTTGATAACATATTTTTGTGCCCCGTGAGGGATTCGGACCCCCGACCTTATCCTTAAGAGGGATCTGCTCTACCAATTGAGCTAACGGGGCAATTTAGGGACAGGGGATTTCAAACAAACCTTGCTCCCACCAGTTTTGATAAATCTGAGTTGTCCAATCAGCCAGGCCAATAAACTTAAGAACAAGACCGATAATAAGAAAAGCGCCATAAATTATCAAAAGGCCGAAGACAACTGCTGTAAATAATCTTTTTGCGCGAGAAAGCATTTCCGGGCCTCCGCCGGTTGGGCTGGCATAAGCAACAATATACATAAACCCGCCAATGGCTATCATTAAAGCAGCTAAAGACGGAACTATTTTAATTAAGAGAAAATCAATAATTCCATCAAGCATTACAAAAAGATGACAAAGTTGGCAAGGAATGGTCTGGTCTCCAGGTTGTTCAATATCATCTTCAGAAAGACCACAAGGAACCAGTCCGGCCTGAATTGAAGCAGCAAAAGAAAAAAACAACAAACTCAAAAAGATTATTGGAAATATCTTTTTCACCCCGTTAGAAATTTCTGTTTTTTTCATCATAATAATTTGTTTTACAAATCCCGTTAATTTTATAGATTTCTAACGGGGTTCATTTTTTAATCATAGCAAATTTTTAAAAAAAAGAAAACCCTTTAAAGATAGGGCCGTTTCAAAAAACTAAACTCCTTAAATTTATTTAACAGCTAAAAGCTCTTTTAATTCCTTTACTTCTATTTCTAATTTTTCTATTCTTTCGCGGTGATTGACAATGAGAAGCTTCTCTATTGTTTCTAAACGATCTTCAACTTTGTTAAATCGCATATTAACCTCATCTTTTTTGGCTGTTTCTTCAAACCCCTTTTGCACCATTCTAGCTAAATCTCCAATTGTAATATTATTTTGATTCTCCATACAATTTCATTATAGCTTTTCAAAAAAACATGTCAAATAAACAAAAAAAGGGGTTAAATTTTAACTTTTAAGGTCTTAATTCTTCCAGCTTATAAAGCTTCCTACGGGATATTTGCTTAAAAAGTTTTTTGTTGTTGTTTTTAACACATCAAAGTGTAAATGACATCCAGTAGCATAACCCGTGTTACCCATCTTTCCGATAGGATCTCCTGTTTTTACTTTTTGTCCAGGGACAACTAAAATTACAGAGAGATGCCCATAATAGGTTATTACCCCATTCGGATGTAAAATTGTGACTCTATTTCCTCCGATTTTAATTCGTCCTATCTTTTCTACTGTTCCTCCGGCCGCAGCTACGACTAACGAACCGCAATCATTAGCAATATCAATCGCATTATAAGGATGTAATCCCTGACTAATCATTCCTTCGCAAGGTAAAATGAAATAAGATTTTCCTACCGGAATATCATTTAGAAAACTTGAACTTGGAATCGAAGACTGCTTACCATCAGGAATAATTAAAAAATCGCCAATGTAAATATTTCCTTCATTGCCAAGCTCGTTGAATTCAACGATTTCTTCTAAATTCGCTTCATAAATTTTAGCAATTTCACTCAAAGTATCATCTCTCTCAACCATATAAAGTATTCCTGAAATTGGAAGAATAATAAGTTTCTGGCCAATCTTAATTATTGATTTTGAGCTTAAATCATTGGCCCATAAAATCGTGTCCAGAGAAATATCATATTTATCTGCAATAAAAGAAATAGTATCGCCTGATTGAACAACATATTCAATAATTTCGTTTCTTCTTTCTATCTCATCTTCAACACTTCCTAACATAGTTCCCAAAACCTGAGGAGTAATTGTTGCTGGCGGAGAAAGCCCAATTATGCTGTTATCTTGAATAAAAGTCATTTTAGGAGATTCTCTAAAAAAATTCTTTGCTGGCTCAACAAATAAATCCTGAGAAACCAAACTGGCTGATATCTGTTTAGGCAATTTTAAGGTGGAAACTATTCCTGATATTGAACTTAGAAATAAAAAAGCAATCAAAACTATGCTTGCGTTAAAAAAAACCTCTTTTTTTAAATTATTATCATTATCATCGGGATTTTCCATATTACTTCTTTATAACTCTATTAAAGACCATGGTCAAGTAGTTTTTCCACAGACATGCTATCATTGAATAATGAGAATCAAATATAAGATTAAACCAATAAAACGTTTTGGACAGAATCTTCTGATTGATAAACAGGTTATCAAAAAAGTCATAAGAACAGCGAATCTTCATTCAAGAGATATTGTCTTAGAGATTGGTCCTGGGACAGGAACTTTAACTCAGGAAATAGCAAAAATAGCAAAAAAAGTAATAGCAGTGGAAAAAGACCCGCGCATGTGTGAAGCTCTCAAAGAAAATTTAAAAGATTTTAAGAATATTGAGATAATCAACCAAGACATTCTTAACTACCCACTACCTACTACAAACTACAAACTAATAACCAATCTGCCGTTCTATATCACTGCGCCTGTTATTAGAAAGTTTTTAGAATCAAAAAATCCGCCGAAAGAAATGATTTTAATAATTCAAAAAGAAGTAGCTCAAAGAATCTGCGCTAAACCGCCAATAATGAACATCTTGGCTCTTTCTGTCCAATTCTACGCCAAACCAAAAATCATATTATATGTTTCAAAAAAATCTTTTTACCCCCAACCAAAAATAGATGCAGCAATAATAAAAATAATTCCTTGTGCTAAACCGAGTTTAGCACAAAATAGAGATAAATTTTTTAGAATCGTTAAGGCAGGTTTTGCTCATCCCAGAAAACAACTTGTCAACAACTTAACAAATGGGGTAAAATTAAATAAGAAAGAGGTTAATGATTTGCTTCTGAAAAACAATATCAAACCCTCTCAACGAGCTGAGACCTTGACTATTAATAATTGGATTCAATTAACAAAAGTGTTATAATGTTTTAATGCTGAGGAAAACTAAAAACTTTTTATTTAATCTATGTAAAAAGAAAACAATTCTCTTTGTTTTCTTTTTTAGTTTTTTTGGGCTTACATTTGCCAGATCAGCTTCAGCAAATTGGGTTTGGGATATAATTCTTGGAATTCCTCTTAAAACTGTTCTTTTAATTATGTGGATTATAACCCAATTTACGACTTTCCTTACGGGTCTATGTGGTAAACTTTTGAACTGGGTTTTAAGCCCTGGTTTTATTACTTTTTCTTATACCAAACCAGGTCCTGCTGCGCCAGATAATCCAATAATTGAGGTGGGCTTAGGAGTTACTCAAGGATTCGTAAATATGCTCCTGGTTTTAATCTTGGTCTATATTGCTATTGCCACCATTCTCCGGCTGGCTGGCTATGAAACAAAAAAACTTTTAATAACATTTATAATTGTTGCTCTTTTAGTGAACTTTGCGCCAGTTATTTGCGGAATAATTGTTGATGCTTCTAATATTGTAATGAACTTTTTTGTTCAAGACCTCGGAACTGATGCTTTTGGAGCAAAAATGGCCAGACAAGTTAGTGATATTATGTTTGATTGGGAAAATACAACATGGGAAAAGTCGGGCCAAAGTGTACTCCAACTCTATATTTTGAATGGTTTTCTTTTTGTTTTAAGTTTTATCCTGCTTCTTTTCGCTTTAATTTTTACGCTTAGGTATTTAGTCATCTGGATACTCGTAATTCTCTCTCCCCTGGCCTTTGCCTGCTATATTTTACCCATTACAAGGAAATATTTTGACATGTGGTGGAAACAATTTATTGCCTGGTCATTTATTGGAGTAACCTGCGGTTTCTTTCTTTATTTAGGACTTCTTTTTGTAACCCATATCCCTGCCGCAATCCCTTCTCCTACTACTGGTCAAGGCGGTCTTTTTGACCCAATCCTTCCTTATTTTGTTTCAGTAATCTTTCTCGGCATTGGATTGGTCTTTGGACTTCAAACTTCAGCCATAGGCGCTACAACAGTAGTAAACTTTGCCAAAACAAAAGGGAGAGCAACCGTAAGGGGCGCTAGAAAAGGTTCATGGAGAGCTGCGAAATGGACAGCGGAAAAAGCAAGGGCAAAAACACCGGAAAGCTGGAGAAAATGGGGGGAAAGACAACGAGGCGCAAGAAAATGGGGCGCAGGAGAAACAGGAATAAAAGGTTTTGTTAAAAGAACTGCAGCTACTGCTGTTCCTATCCGCTATATTCGTCGCGGAGCAGGAGCATTAGTTGGCGGCGGAATACCTGAAGCTGAACAAGCAAAAATTAGAAAAACAGAAGAATCTATCAAAGATACTGATAGAATACCAACCCTTGCTAAAAGATATCACAGAGCAATTACAGATACTGAAAGAATTGGAATATTAAATAAACTAACTGAGAAAGGAAATATTGAAGAAGCAATGGACAAGAAAAAACTCGGGGCTTCCGCTATTACAGAAGAAGAAATAAAGAAAGTGATGAAAAAAGCTAAAAAATTAGATGCTGATAAAAGTCTTAAAAAAGCCTTCCCTCATATCGCTGGCGAAGGCGATTCCGCAAAGATAAAAAACATCATCAATAAAATGAAACCAGCTGATTATAAAAACATCTCTAAAGAAGCGCTTAAGAATGAAGATGTAGTAGACGCTATGCTATCCACGGCAATGGGAAAACATATTAGTCAACTTATTGAACAGCATGGACAACTTGCTGCCCAAGCTATTGAGGAAGGAATTGATAGAGGCGCACCCGTAAATACAAGATTGAAAAAATATCTTACCAGCCAAGTAGGCCAAGGATTAATTTCACCTAAAACACATCCGAATAAATGGACTGAATCGGGAACACCGCCTCCTGCGCCCACAGCTGGAGCAAGAATGGGCATGGGCAGCCCGCCACCAAGCCCAACACCACCAACGAGAGGGCAATTTAGAAAACGGCCAGAAATTCCTAGAACAGGAAAGGAGGGCAAAAAAGCAAGCAATATTCCTACAACAGGAAAGGGAGGCAAAAAATAAGTGAAAAAAATAGAAAAAGGACCATCCGAATGGTCCTTTTGAATTCTTGTTTTTTGGTTCAAGTAGCAGAAGAACTGCTCTCGCTCTTAATGCTACGCACCGCAGCAACAATACCAGCAATTATTGAAGCTATACCACCATCAGCACGCACATCAATTAAGCTCTTTGTGTCTGCTGCCTTATAATAAAGAATAAACTTAGTTGCTATATCCATAGCCTCTTTCTTTTCATATCCATAGGTCTTTTGCGTTAAAATCTTAACAATCTCTCCATGCAAGCCACCTGATTCCATGGCCCTCTGTTTAACCTCATCTTTGGCAGCTGTCTTGCTAAGCTTAGCAAGCTGAATCGACCTCTCTTCTTCAAAAACCTTTTGCCTTGCCTCAACAACCTTTTCGTCCCAGTTAAAATCGCTGATAGTTAAACGTTTTGCCTCTATCCCATATCCCTTGATCGTGCCGTCTAACCCTGGAAAATAGTCTCTTATCTCTTCCCACCATGATTCTTTCCCCTTACTATGAATAGCTGTCAAAACCTCATCAACAGTAAGATTGTTAAGATGAGTGCGTAGAGCGTTTTCGCCGTTTTCTTCAACCGCATCTTTCCAGTCCTCAATGGCATAAACCATACGAAGCACGTTGCCATCTTCTTGTTTTGTCCCAGCTTCAATTAATTGCACCCATAAAATAGGGTCTACAAGCTGAGTTTTCCCTCCGTTTTTAAGATCAATGTGAACCCCATCAGGATATTTTCTCTCAGGAAATAATTGCACTGGTTGTTCCCATGTATTAACTATCATCCTTTTGTGCATTAAAATAGGGCAAACCCATCTTAGGCCTGGTTTCTTAACACAATACGGCTTGCCTAAAAGTTCAATCATGATTCTGACTTCTGGTTGAACTGTCATAAGCCCGGGAGCCGCGAATAAAAAAAACATTAAGGGGATACTTGAAAAAATAGATCCGAAAATCCAGTATTTCCCGAAAAAACACCCTATTCCCACCACCAAACAAAACAGCAATCCAACGAAAACTCTTTTTAGCCAAATATCCACTTTTTCGGCTATTGCTTCCATATCTTTTTTGATTTGATCTATTTGTGTTGACATTTTTCCATCCTTTCAATCCTATATTTAATTTGGAATGTTCAATTTTATCAAGAAACAATTTCTTGAATATCTAATCATATCATATATCCATATTTTTGTCAACCTCTAAATTTCACGATCGTGAATTTTAGAGAACTAATAGAAAATAGAAAAAACAAGAAGGTTAACTCCTTGTTTCTATTGCTGTTGATATGTGGTTGATATCGGATATCAACCACATATTGAACTTTGCGCGGGCAGAGCGAAAAATAAAAAGTAATTTTTCAACTACTCGCTATAAAATATCCACTATCAACTAGCTTTAATCGGCATTACAACATAAATATATGTATCATCGCCAACTGCTTTAAGAACCCCGGGGCCGGATTCTTTATTCATCTCAAATATAATCTCCTGGGTTTTTATACTTAAAATCCCGTCTAACAGGAAGCGATGGTTAAAAGAAATTTCCACTGGTTCTCCTTTTATTTTTCCAAAAACAGAAGATTGATACTGCCCAACGTCGGGACTTTGGCTAAAAATATCTATCTTGTTGTCTTTGGGATTAATCTTAATTTTCACCTCGTTTATTTTCCCGCTAAACAAACTGGCTGTTTTTACTTGATTTAAAAATTCATCTTTATTCAATACTAACTGTGTTGTGTATTTCTTGGGGATAATCTCTTGATAATTCGGGTATTCTCCCTCTATTAAACGGGAAATAACTTGGACTTGAGCATGATCGGTTTCTTCCATAGGATACTCAAACATTACTTGGTTGGGCGAAAAATACATCTTTACTTCCCCTTGTTTTTCGCCAAAAATGTTTACCAATTCCTTTGCTGTTTTTTGCGGAAGAATTAAAGAATATTCTTTTTCTAAGGGAGAATTGTTTTTTAGAAATATCTTTTTTTCGCCTAAGCGGAAACTGTCGGTAGCCGCTATGGTTATAATGTTTTTTTGAAACAAGAAATAGATGCCGGAGATTTCAGGCCTGGCGGTAGAAGGAACGGCAATATCAGCTATCTGGTTTAAACTTTTACAAAAAGAGGGCGCTTCAATAGAGATTGTCTCTCCATTATTAATTTTAGGTATAATTGGAAACTCTTCGGCGCTTAAACCTTTTATTTGGGTTTTATAATTTTCGCATTCAATAAATAAATTATTATTTTTTAGTTCTAAGTTTATTTTTTTATTTGGCAAAAGGTTTATAAAATTAGAAAACAAGCGCGATGGAATGGTAATTTTTCCTTCTTTTTCAATTTTAGTTAAAACCCACCAATTTATCCCTATTTCCAAATCGGTAGCAGCTAAATTTAAAAAATTCTTCTCTGCTGATATTAAAATATTATTCAAAATAGGAAGCGTTAAAGACTTTGAAGAAATTCTTTCAATAATATTTAACCCTTGTTTTAATTTTTCTTGTAGAATTAGTAATTTCATAATAGTTAGTTATTAATTAATTGTTATTGTTATTAGTGTAGTGGAAAAGCAGTTTTTTATAGGCGGTTGAATTGGTAATTTATTGTTTAAAATCAATTAGATTAAAGGTGAATTATTATTCTTTTAATTTTATTAAGTATTTATCCCCAAATTATTAGGCGCTGAATACACGTTCTTTTATTAGGCTGATTTCTTCTCCTAATTTTTTATCTTTTTCTAATTCATTTAATATTTTTTTATAGGAATGGATAGCGGTGGTATGGTCTTTGCCGTTGAATCTTCTTCCAATAAAAGGGAAAGAATTTTTTAATTCTTCTCTTAATAAATACATTGCTATTTGACGCGGTTTAACAATTTCTTTTTTCCGAGAAGAAGTCAAAAGGTCTTTTTCTTTTAAATCATAAAACTCTGCTACCATTTGAATTATTTTTTTAGGCGTAACTATTCTTAAGGGAGAAGAGAGTAGTTTTTTAAAAAGAGTTTTAGTGATTTCTATATCAGGCTTTTGATTGTTTAATTTCTCGTAAATAATTAAACGGTTAAGAGCGCCTTCTAATTCTCTAATATTTTTTTGGATAACTGAAGAAATATATTGATAAATTTCATCAGAAAACTCTACTTTTTTTTCTTGGGCTTTAGTTTTTAAAATAGCAATTCTTGTTTCAAAATCAGGACCGCTAATATCTGCTATCATTCCTCCTTCAAATCTTGACCTTAATCTCTCGGCCAATGAAGAGATAGCTTTCGGCGGACGGTCTGAAGAAATAATAATTTGTTTATTGTTTTCGTACAATACGTTAAAAATATGAAAGAATTCTTCTTGAGTTTTTTCTTTTCCAGCCAAGAATTGAACATCGTCAATGATTAAAACATCAACTCCCCTGTATTTAGATTTAAATGAATCTATTGTATCGTTTCTGATTGACGAGACGACTTCTGATGTGAATTTTTCAGAAGAAACATACTTTACTTTATTTTTTTTAGAGTTATTAATTATTTCATTTCCAACGGCTTGTAGAATATGAGTTTTGCCCAGACCAACCCCTCCATAAATGAAAAGAGGGTTATAAACAGCGCCAGGTTTTTTGGAAACAGCAACAGCGGCGGCATGCGGCAGTTCATTAAAAGGGCCGACTATATAAGAATCAAAAGTATAGCGAGGATTAAGGTTGGTTTCTTTGTTTACTTTAAATTGCTGAAACTCCAGCTGGTCTGTTTCTGGCAGAATCGTTGGGGCTTTTTTAAGGATTTTTAATCTAGTTTTGCCAATATCATATCTGACTTCTTTAATTTCTTCATTTAAATTATGCAAAATTTTTAAAATTGTCTTATTATACTTATTTTCTAACCATTCTTTAACAAAAGAATTGGGCACTAAAACAATAATTTTTCCATTTTCTTGAGAGGTAATTTCAGTGCCTTTAAACCAGGTAGCAAAATTTGCCTGGGAAATATTTAATTGGATTTGACCAAGGACTGTTTGCCAAATTTCTTCGTTAGTCATGTTTTTTTATTATATCATATGTCAAATTTAAAACAAAATAACATAAAAAGGCAGTTTTTGTTAACAAATTGTTAATAATATGTTAATATGTTAATATAATAATATGAGCATTACATATCAGCCCAAAAAAAGAAAAAGGAAAAAAACACATGGGTTTAGATTGCGTCAAAAAACCAAAGCAGGAAGAAGAGTATTAAAAAGAAGGAGAACAAAAAAAAGAAAGAGACTTACCGTGTAAGGTGTTGTCGTGTAAAATGTTACCAAAAATCAACAGGCTTAAAAAGAAGAAGGATTTTGAGACAGCATTTAAGCGGGGCCAGGGATTTAAGCAGGGCTTTTTATATCTAAAAATTATAAAAAATAACTTGGATGTGAGTCGTTTCGGTTTTGTAATTAGCAAGAAGTTTTCTAAAAAAGCAGTAATTAGAAATAAAACCAAAAGAAGATTAAGAGAAATAATTAAAATGAGATTGCCAGAAATTAAAAAAGGGATAGATGCAGTAATAGTGATGATGCCCGGGGCTGAAAATGAGTTTCAGAAATTAGAAGATGCGTTAGACAAACTTTTTAAAAAAGCAAAGATTTTGTGATAAGCTAAGCTTATCGGTACCGATAAGCTTAGCTTATCACAAATATGAAAAAAATACTTATTAAAACTATTAAATTATACCAGGTTTTAATTTCCCCTGTTTTAGGCCATCATTGCCGTTTTTATCCAAGCTGTTCAGAATATTATTGTTTGGCGATTGAGAAGTACGGCGTAACAATGGGCACATGGAAGGGAGTTAAGAGGATAGCGCGATGTCATCCTTGGAACCAAGGAGGAATAGATTTACCATAAAAAAATGAATATTTTAATAACAGCATTCAACACAATTTTATATCGTCCTCTTTTAAACGCCCTTGTTTTATTATATCAATACATTCCTGGCCATGATTTTGGAGTTGCTGTTATTGTTTTAACTATTTTAATAAAGT
This sequence comes from uncultured Candidatus Saccharibacteria bacterium, assembly GCA_964583485.1. GTDB lineage: Bacteria > Patescibacteriota > Minisyncoccia > Minisyncoccales > GWA2-38-27 > JAUWYA01. The sequence continues at coordinate 56,970 of CAZOVC010000001.1, read as the reverse complement.
TTCTATTTTACCCATTAGGAGTTAAAGCAATTAAATCGCAGAAAGCTCTTTCAGGGCTTCAGCCGAAAATAAAAGAAATTCAGGAAAAATACAAAGACAATAAAGAACAGCAGACAAAGGAAATAATGGGGCTTTACAAAAAGGAAAAGATAAATCCTTTTTCCGGCTGTTTGCCCTTGCTTATTCAACTTCCGGTATTAATTGCTCTTTATAGAGTATTTTGGCATGGTTTACAGCCGGAACAAATGGTTCTTCTTTATGGTTTTGTTACTGCTCCCGGAATAATTGATTCAACTTTTTTTGGAATTATAGATCTGGCAAATCCTAACGTAGCAGTAGCGTTTTTAGCAGGGATTTTTCAGTTTATTCAGGTAAAAATGACCGCTCCTAATCCCAAGGAAGGCAAAAAACAAGATTCTAGTTTTGCTGGTCAGATGCAAAAACAGATGCAATATTTTATGCCCGCCTTTATGGTTTTGATTCTTTTTCGTTTGCCTTCAGCTATTGGTCTTTACTGGCTCACCACTACGCTCTTTACAATTATTCAACAATATGTTATTTTAAAGAGCGATACGAATGATACTAATTAGCATACCAATGATACGAATATTAGTATAATTAGTATGTCATTCGTATATTAGTATCGCTTTATTTATGAATCAAAATAATATAAATGAAATAAGGAAAACCATTGAAGAGTTTTTTAAGAAAGCAACCTTTGAAGTTGAAGCTGATGTTTTGTCTTTTGAAGAAAAAACGCTTCCAGTAAAGATAAAAACTGAAGAACCAAGAATTTTAATTGGTCAAAACGGCCAAACTTTAGCCGAGATTCAACATATTTTAAAAGCGATATTGAGACGTAAAATCCCAGAACAATTTTATCTTAATATTGATATTAATGATTACAAGAAGAAAAAAACAGAGTATTTAAAAGAAACAGCTGTTTCTTTGGCTGATGAAGTTGCTTTAACTAAAAAAGAAAAAATACTAACAGCAATGTCAGCTTATGAAAGAAGGATTATTCACTTAGAATTAGCTGAAAGAAAAGATATTATTACTGAAAGCATTGGCCAAGAACCAGAAAGAAGGATAGTTATCCGCCCCCACCCTTACGTTTAATAATAAAATACTACGAGAACAGTTCTCGTAGTATATTCAAACAAAAACCGTTTTCCAAGAGCGGCTTTTTTGATTATTTAAAATATTTTACAACGGCTTGGCGCTAATGATTAAGAGTTTTGTCGCCGCTGCTTCAGCGCAACAAGGCATATATGATACATTTTGCCCAAATCCTCCGACAGCTATACAATCTTCTTTTATTATAGTTTGGTTTTTATAGTCAGTACAAGCTACCCATTTAACTATATTATCATATTCTTCTAAATTATTTTCAGTTTCGCTGAAAAAAGTTTCGCATGACCCTAATTCTATTTTGTCTTTACAGAGTATTGCTAAAAGATCACCTTCAATTCTCATTGACTTGGGCGGCCAAGAAAGGTTGAATTCGCACCACCATTCAGAGCTTTCTCCTTGCCCCTGTGAAGTTATGCAATCAGGATCAGTTGTTATATTAGCATAAACAGGGGTTAATCCCCCCACTCCCTTATTTTCATTATATTCCTGATATAAAACTACTTCCCAATTTGGATCTGGTTCGTAAATTAAGGCAAAGGGTTTAATTGAGGAAACCTTTAAAAGCGTTTGTTCGCCATAGGCATCAGCGGTACCCTGGGGATCTATAAGATTATAAGCAAGCACTTGTGATTTTCCTCCAAAATTTTTCTCTTCATATGCCACCGCTCCATATTCAACTACATTGGTTATTTTTACCCCATCTGTTTCTATGTGAGGGATAAAATAAATATATTGAATTTTATTATCAAAATCTGATCTAATATCTTCTGTGCCTGATATTGAATAGCACTCTAAAGCGATTTTATCAAGAGCTTTATCTAGCTCTTTTTTTATTTCTCTTTCTCTATCTTCGCTAGGGCTTAGAAGTTTATACTCCATCATAAGATCCCAAGATTTTCTTATTTCTACCTCTTCTTTGCAGACGAGAACTCCAGGTGATAACTCAGACATGATGGGTCTTAGTCGGGGGAGGTGGAAGACAATTAATTCAGGGTTAATGGTGGTTAAAATTAGATAAGAGCCAAAAAGGATTAAAAGGCCTAAAAGAGCGGCGCCAATTCGGTTCTTAGCATCATTCATTGCCTCTGGATTTCCAGCTGATGTAAAGTATTGAAACCCGGCATAAACCAAAACAACAAGAGCAATCAGGCCGCTTATCCAGATTAAGAAATTAAAAATATATTTAAAGTATTCAGGAACCGGAGTGGTGACTTGTTCTGGTTGTTCACCTTCAATTTCTGGATATTTTATCTCAAGCTCTCTATCTTGCGCAAAAGCAAAACCAGCTAAACTGAAAAGCATAATAGAAACAATAAGAATGCTAAAGAATTTTTTAATCATATAATAATTGTTTTATGTTTGATTATTTCGTCTATAATATTGAGGACCTCGTCACAAGCTTGAATAATTGAAGGTTTTATTTGTTGGACTTGGCTCAACTGGTTTTGAATATTATCAACTGGGCAGGGGTTGCCGCCGTTGCATCCGCCTGGCTCGCAGCCATCTTTTATATCATGACAGCCCCCTTGACAGCTGGCAGAGCATTTATCTTTTACATTAATTAAGCATTCATCCGGGAGTACGCCTATTTCTGACGCCGGATTACTTATTTTATCAATCAAATCAGCTAATTCTTCAAGTTTGGCTGCTAAATTTTTTTTTAGATTCTTTTCTTTGGTTATTTTTTCTCTTTGCTCAATTAGGTATTGTTTAACCTTATCATCATCTTCTATTATTTCACTTTTCATATAATAAACAATCTTTTCGTCTAAGACCATTTTTATTTCGTCTTGTAAGTCCTGTTCTTCAGCTATAGTTCTATTTCTATAATAAAGGATTTCATCTTTCCAGGCAATGACCCTTTTTTGGTTTTCTTTAATTTCTGATTGATTTGGGCAGGGCTGAAATCCAGGCCCGGCATAACACCGCGCCGGCTCACAAGAATTGTCGGAGCCGCCTCCAGCGCAAACGCATAAGGATTGAGTATTTGCGCAGTCGCAGTTGTCAGTGATGTCTTTTATTTTCTGGCTGGAAAGTTCAATCCCAGGAATTATGTTTTCTTTAATTTGTTCAGCAATTTCTTTAACTTTACCTAAAAGTTCGGGGACTTTAGTTTTAGAAGGCGGTATGTCTAAAGGATGGAAAACAATATCTTCCAAAACAGGCATTTCAAAGCTAACTAAGTTGGGATTAATGGTTCTTAAAATTAAATAAGAAGAAAGAAGAATAATAATCCCCAAAAAAGCAGCTAATATTTGTTTTCTGGCTTTGCTTAATTTTTCCGGCTCGCCAGCTGAAGTTAAATAAAGAATTCCGCCTATGATTAAAGCTGCTAAAGCAATTGCTCCGGCAATAGAGATAATGTATGTATAAAGATTTTGAAAAGCGTCGGCTAAATCAGGCATATTTATTATTTAGTTTCGCAGATGTAAAAATTGAGCTCATGAACACACTGGGCAATTTCTGGGTCATTTAATTCTTGGGCTTTTTTATTTAGGCATTTCTGAACACATTCTCTGTGTTTGTCTTGGCCTATTTCTAAATAACACTCTTCAAAGCAATCTCCATAAGCAGAGTTTTCTGTTTTACAGCAGATTCGCAGTATTGCGTTATTTGGAGGGATAATTGCTCCTTTTGCCTGCGAGCAGTTAAATAGTTCATCATAATGTTTCATTACGTATCTAATATTCTTTGCTAAATCTTCAATTATCTCCGGACTTATTTCATCAATTATGGTTATTATGCCAATATTTGAAATAGTATCATTGCTGTCTTTTCCATCTATTATATCCTTTATTTCTTGTTGAATTCTTTGGATTTCTTTGAGCTGGTCCTCAATTTCTTCATAAGGGCAAGGCGTGTCTTTATCTCTTTCTTTGCATATACTAGGGTAATTCCCAGAGGAATCAGCGCAGCAATAAGTCCATCCTTGACAGAGATCAATACAGGGGTCGTGACCGCAACCGCAATGAAAGCAAGCGCAGCGACGTTCGCACCCTCTTTTAGAACTGCATTGGCTTACTAAGACCTGTAATTTATCAACAGCATCAGTTAATTCTTTGTTTTTTTCAACAAGCAGTTCCAGTTTGTTTATTAAGAGCTGGGTTGTTCTTTTTGCCCGGTCAATAATTTCGCCAACCGGAGTTTCTTTTGAACAAGCCATTGATTCTGAAAAAACCTCTTCTGCTTCTTCTACCGATTCTTCCCCAGTAAGCTTATCTGCATCGGGCACAGACACTGGAAAAACCTCTTTTTGTTCCATTGTTCCGCTAACAGAACAGTAAAAAGTTGCAAAATCATTATCTGTCATTATTGATGCTTTCCCATATATATTTGGCAAATAGTATCTAATATTAACATCGTCCCAGAAATTAATACTTTTTAATGTCCAGCCCTGATTATCATAAGAATCTTTTTTATTATAGAATTGAAGTAAACTCCTCAAGGACCTTAAGGGACATTCTTTAATGAATTTTTCCGCTCTTTTCAAACGGTCTAACTCTTCTTCTAAAAGACGAACTTCTTGTTCCGTTTCCGTATTTTTTATACTAAGATTGTTAATTTCTGCTTTGTTTTTATTTTCATTGTCTTGAATTTCTCCTCTTACGTCGCTGCATGGATCGCAAGTGCAAGGTTTTGTTGCGCTACAACCCCCACAACTACATTTCCAAGTTGTATTCCCCGACTTATTGTTGCCGCAGGGCTGTTCTGGATCAGTCTGGCGACAACTGCATTCATCTGCCGCATTTTTTAAATTTTCGCTTTGGTTTAAAAGTTTGTTAGTAATTTCTTTTGTTGTTTCAGCAATGTTTTTGATCCGCGTCATTCTTGGTATTTTTTCCTCTTCGGGTTTTGGATAATCAGAAATATATGTTTCAAAGAGATTTTCAATTATTCTGGAAAAAGGCATTTCAACGTCAATTGAGCTGTTAATGGCAGTAGTTTCAGGCAATGGTACGTCTGGTTTTACAGGAATTTGAACCGTTTGGAGTGTTGGGATTTTTAGATTAATAAACTGCGGGCTAAGAGTTTTTAGAATAAGATAAGAAGAGAGTAAAATTAAGAGACCAAAAAAAGCGCCGGAGATTTGGTTTTTAGCTGAACTCATTCTTTCCGGTTTGCCAGTTGAAATTAAATAAAGAATTCCTCCGTAAATCAGGCCTCCAAGAGCAAGTATTCCTCCTGTCCAAATACACAAATTAACCAGATATTTGGCATAGAGAGAAAGAACGTCTTCTGGCAAAGTAGTATTTAAAAAATCTTGAGGCGCTAAAGCCCCGGGAATTCTGGGATAAATTATTTCCAAAAAAAAGAGAAGCATATTAAACAAGCATTCTAATAACCCAAGTAGGAAGAATATCGCTTACCATTGGTATGCGTTCAATAAGAAAGGGAATAACAGATGCTTTCAGAGGAACTTTAGCTAAAACAGTCAATAAAATAACAAAAACAATTTCAAATGGCAGCTCCCACAATTGGTCAATAACAGGGAGAGGAATAAGGTCAACGATCTCCATAATAACGGCAAAAAAAATCAAAATCATTCCGCCTGGTGAAAGCAAAACATCAGTAGGAATTTTTTGAAACCAGCCGCCTTTCTTCTTGGCCGGCGCTTTGATAATTTGTTTTTCTTCAGCCATATCTTAGCTTCCAATTTCCTTTTTAGCCTGTTTTATTTTTTGGAGTTGTTCTGGGGATGTGGTAATAATCTGGTCTTCAGTATACGAAGCAAGGATTTTAATTAAAACGTGTTTTGTCCCGGCAAAGAATATGCCTTCCCCTACTGGTGATTCCAGCAAGGACATTTTTTCTTCTTCAGTAAGGTTAAATGTTTTCTGAACTACATTAATAGTAGCTGGGCTTTGCTTCATTAAGAGGGCTAAAGAAGAGTTGGTAAGAATTGGTTTGCCATACTCTGATTTCATAAAATCCTGCACGTCCTGGGTAATAGTGGTTACTCCCAGCCAATATTTCCTGGCCCTTTTAACTGTTCCAAATAAGAAGGAAGCTCCATCTTCTGTTTTCATCAGCCACCAGGCCTCGTCAATTACTAAGAGCCGCTTTTTCATCTCAGAAGTAATTGTTTTCCAAATATATCTTAAAATCATAAACAGAGCCATAGGCCTTAATTCATCTTCCATGTCGCGGATGCCGAAAACAACCAATCTGTTTTCCATACTTACATTAGAGGGTTGGTTAAAAAATTGAGAATAAACGCCTTTGGTAAATCTTTGAAGCCGTTTAACCAATGATTCAGCTCCTTCCATTGTTTCCAGAATTGCCTCAAGGTCGCTCATTGTGGGGAAGGGAAGGCTTTCTTTTTTGCCCCAAAGTTTTGGGTCGGTTTCTGGAGTAATGTCTTTTGCCGCGTAAGTTTCAGTTAAGGCCCTGTCTATAATACCATCTTCTTCCGGGGTTAATCCGCCGAGCATAACTCTCATTAAGCCAACTAAGTTAATAATGTTACTTCTTAAAACGTCTTCTGGTTTTTCGTCTTCTCTGGGAGGAGGAAGGTCAAAGGGATTAATATGATGTTCAGAAGATAAAGAAATATTAAAGAAAGAACCCCCTACTGCCTCTGCTAAAAACTTGTACTCATTTTCCGGGTCTATAATAATGCATTCTGCCCCAAGCATAAGATATCTTAGAATTTCTAATTTAACTGCGTAAGAATTATGAATAAACATTCCTCCTTGTCCTGCTAAAAATACTTCATTATCAACTGTTAAGTCATAAACATATTTATCATTTTTATTTTCAATTTTCTCAATTTCTACAATCGGATCCCAGAAAAGATTAGAGTTGGCTAATACTTTTAGTTGGGCTAATTTTTTTTCAACTAAAGGAATTTTATTCATTAGAACATCTTGATAATTTTGCCAGACAAACTGAGCTGATTTTTGGATTGTTTCATAAGAAGTATTGCTTTTTTTGCGGGCGACTAAAGCGCTTTGCAAAGAGTGATTATAATATTTCATCGGAATATCCATTTCTTTAAATCCTAAATTAATTTTTTCTTTCAAATCTACTAAGGAATAATCACTTCCATTAATTATTTTTATTGATTTAAAGGCATTTTGAGAGAAAGGTTTAGATTTTTGGTTTTTCATTACTTGCCAATTATTACCAAGGATTTGCCATAAAGCACTATTCAATTGTTCATTCTCTTTTCCGATATTGATAATCTGAGCTAAATTAGGAAGTTTATTTAAAGTTTCAAAAGTAGCTCTCAAATTTTTAAAATGTTGAATTCTTTCTTCAATTTTATTTATGACTTTTTGTAATTGTAAAGGCGAAGGTTTATAAGATTTTAATTTTAAACTACTAATTTCACGAATATCATGTAATTGAGATGAAAACAGATGATAGATTTCTTGGATTATAGGAGCTACTTCTGGAATTAGATCAACATTAGTATTACCTTCTTTTTTGATAATTTGTTCAAGCCTATTCTTTTTTCTTTTAGATATAAAACCAATATGTTTGGCGAATTTTCTTAAGTTGTCTTGGCCCGAAATAGATAATGTCCAGTAGGTTTTTTTCCAAACCCAACCTTGAGCCCTCTTTTTTGTTTTTGAGATTCTGCTAACAATTCCGAAATAATATAAAAGATAAGAGATTTCCGAAATTAACCCTTTTGATTTAGAAACAGCTGCAATTTCGTGTTTCTCAACTCCTCCATCTCCTTCAAAATAAGCTGATAAGTATTGAGCAATTTTTGTTTTATCTAAATTAAAGACAAATGGACAAATTCTTTTTTCACCAGATTTGCCAAAACCTTCGAGAGCTTTAATCATATCAATAAAAACTCGACTAGCAGTATTAATACCTCGGTTTCCATAAAAGAAAGGAATATCAATATCTTTAAAAGCAGCTTGAGCGCTTTGAAGAAATTCGGGATCTGTGTTGCTTATCATAATAACTTCATTTCTTGTTGTGCCTTCAGCGGCGATAAATCCTAAAGTCTTTAAAAGCGCTGATGTTATAGGGAAGTCAATAGGTAGCAGATGTCGGTTTTTTCCATTTCTTGAAGTAATTTTTAAATTCTTAAGCTCAAAGTTGTTAGGTTTAATTTTAAGAAAATCTAAAATTTCCAAAAAATATTGTATGGGCATGGGTCGACCATCTCGATATTTATATAGATAGCGATCATATTTTTCGTCTAAGACAGTTTTCTTTAAAACTTCATAATTTCTTTTTAGAATATTTCCTGCATTAATTACATAAACTCTTTTTGAGTTTTTGAGGAGTGTTAACAAATTTAAATGTGTTAAAGGTTTTTGATTTACAGATACTTCTCGGGGTAAGGGAATATATTCTCCTTGTTTTATTTCCGAACTTTTAGCAGCAATTACTTTCCCATTCTTAAGAATTAACATATTATGATCGCCAGTAGTAGTAATTTCTCTTCCACTTTTAGTTTTGAATTTATAGAAAAGCTTTGGCGCTTTTTTACGAGCAGCCACACTTACTTTAGACCATTCTCCTTTAAGGTCTTTGTTGAAACTAAAGACCTCAATTTTAGGATCAATTGTTCCTTTTAATTCTTCATCAATTTGAGTTAGCCCTTTTTCTTTTATTGTTTTTTCGATTAAAGGACCAATTTTTGTTAACTGAATCTTTTTATTAGTTTTAACTAAAACTGGGGTGGAAGAGACAACCGATTTTCCTGCGCCACTCGTTGCGAATATTACTTCGTTGGCGTTAGCCAAACTAAAACGATCAAACAAAACCAAGGAATTATTATGTTTGTTAATGCCGTAAAGAATTCCTTCGTTGGAGCTCAAATCAAAAGAAATGAACGGGAACGTGCTTGATAAAGGAGCGGTGTTCATTAGAGTAGTAACCATTAACTTGTCTAAATTATATGGGGAAGTGCAAATAAATCCTTCTTTTTGCTGGTAAAGAGCAGGTTTTATATATATTAAGCGCGATTCCAGAATTGACCTTAAATTTGTTTCAATATCTCTTAATTCTTTTTCAGTATTAGCATAAACAGTGAGGTATAAGCTAAAGCGGAACATTCTTTCCTGGGCTGTCTGGAGTTTATCTCTCAAATCTTCCAAATCCTGATAAGCAGTTTCCAAAGCAGGGTCGCGGATTAGGCCTTTTTCTTCTCTTTCGGAAATTTCTGCCTGAACCTCAGTAACTCTTTTTCTTAGTTTTCTTAAGATGCTTTCACTTGAAATCGGATGCAGGTAAAAAGAAATGTCCATTGGAACATTCAAGTTTATTATTGGAGAAAGCCAGCCAGTGCTTAGATATCTGGGATAAGAAAAAATAAAGTAGCTTTTAGCAAATCGTTCTCCTAATTTTAGATAATTCTGTTTAACTTCAAGAGAAGAGGGAGCAATAATATCGGCAATACCAAAGGGTTCTTTAGGAAAGAGTTCTTCTGGAATTTTAGATTTCTTTTTAAATTTTTTGAGGAATGGTATCTCCATATTAATTATTCTACTAATTCGCTTGGTATTTCAGGATAATAACCCTGTTCTGCTTCCGCCGGGTGATGAAGCCCCCAGAAAAGTTCAATAATCTCTAAACTAGTCAAAGGAACAGACTGGAGCCCGGACGCCATTAATCCTAAAACCACAAATTCTACTCTTTGTAAAAGTTGGGTTTTGCATCTTTGGAATACTTCTTCAGTTAAAGTTGAAACCTTAGGAATCCTTCCTTTTTCTGTGATTATTGAAGCTTTCATAATAGAAAAAGGAACTATAACATAAAACGTCTTTTGCATAATTGACCCCCCTTTTGTTATTTGTTCAATAAATTTCTTATAATCAGTGATCTGAATTTTAAGCAGTTCATTTTCTTCTTTTTTTTCAATCTCTGTGAGTTTTTCTAAATAGCCAGTGATGTTAAGACGTCTTGATTGAACAATAATTTGGCAGGAAAAGTCCAGGGAATTTAAGAAATTCTGGAATTGGTATAAAATGGCGTTTTGTTCTTCAGTGGACTTTAAAGCGAAATTTAAAGAAGAGACCATTAATACCGCTCTTAGTCCTTTGTTTTTTAAAATAATAATTCCGTCTTTTATTTGGTCAAATTCTAAAAAATCTTGAGTAGAAGGTTTCATGTCATTTGGTTTCTAATCTTGTGAATAATTCATCTAATCTACTGCCCTTGGTAACTTTCAATTCTGATTTTTTCTCAGATTCTTCTTTCTTTGCTTCTGTTTTTCTGAGAAATTTCGGAGGGCTGATTTTCTTTTTCCAGAGATAAACCTTTGGTTTAAAAAGAAAACTAAAAAAGTTTTTTATAAAAAGAGGTAGAGAGGTTTTTCCGATTTTCAAAAAAGCCAAAGCAAAAGCTCCTCCTAATAATACTATTGCTGCGAGTATAAAAACAAACAAAGAAACAGTAAAAAAAAGAAAAATGCAAATTCCGCCGGCAATGCCGATAAAGATGAATTGCTTAAAGGTAAACGGACCAACTATTTTCGGTTCTTTTTCAATAAATTGTGGCACTGTAAATTCCATAACTATTCAATTATTTCTCTATACCCGTTTTTTCTTTTGAGATTATCCTCGCCCGCCCCGTTAGAGGCTTCGTCTCTAACGGGGCCCGCTATAGCTTTAGCGACGGCGGGTTCTTTTGCTTCTGCTTTTATCTTTATTTGATAGAGCGCTTCCAAGCTTTTTTTAACCGGCAGAAAAACAAATCTGGTAATTTCTGAACTAATTTGCTCAGCTTTTTTCTTTTCTATTTTTAATTCTTTTTCTAAAACACTTGAAAATTCATTTGGCGCTAAAAGACCAAGAAAAACATAGCCAATATTCTTAGTAATATCAAAAATTACGTCATCGTCAGTGATGCCATTTTCTTTACAAACTTTCTGGATATTAGCAGCGACTTCTTCAGAAAAAGTAGCTTTCTGAAGGTCTTTAGGAAGATCTTTATATAGCTCCCAGAGTTGTTCTTTTGGATAGTTCGGCATTATCTAAATTATAGCATAAACAAAAAAAGCAACCCAGTGGATAAAAAATTTGACAAAATTAATTAATTTTGCTAAACTTAAATCAGTTGCTGAAAAGTTTTCAGCTTTGACAAAAAATAATATTAGAATGAGAGGAAAATAAAATGGAAAATAAAAATAAAATGCGGCAGTTGGTTTTAAATAAGTCGGGGCAGAGATTTGTTTTTCGCTATGAGGAAGGTCGGGAGGATGAACTTCTCGAAGCCATAAAAGAACAAGCAGAAAGCAAGAGAACGGATTTTGACTGGTTTGATGCCGCGGTGTTGAGTTTTAAATTAACTCAAACCCTTATCAGCCGGGCAGATGAACTCTTGGTTGGAATGAATTAGTTGGAAATAGAAAAAACAGGGAGTCAATGAGCTCCCTTTTTATTTTTCAGTTTTTTCTCCGGTTTTTGGTTTTTCAGGCGGGATAAAATTCTCTTTCGGGAATTTGGCCAAAGCTTCGGTCATAAATGCGCGCCAGATTGGGCCGGCTATTGTTATTGACGGCTTCTTTGCCATTTCAGCATTATTATTATTTCCTACCCAAACCCCAGCTGCAATTGAACCAGTATAGCCAATAGTCCAGGCATCTTTATAATTATTAGTTGTTCCGGTTTTAGCTGCTACTTGATAATCCGGGAAGTATAGTTGAGAGTTAGAGCCAAACATTGGAGCTCTGGCTTCATTGTCTGATAAAATATCATTAAGCAATCTTACTGCTTCTTGTTCTAAAACTCTTTTGGGGGTTTTTTTCTTTTGTTCAATAATATTTCCTTTTGAATCTTCAATTCTTAAAATGGAAATAGGCGGATACTTTGTTCCTTCGGCCGCGAAAACGCCATAAGCAGAAACCATATCCAGAAGTCGAACCTCTCCTCCTCCCAACACAAGAGCAGGTCCATAAAAAGAAGCAGGCTTATTTAAGGTAGTGATGCCGCACTTTTTAGCGGTTTCTATGCTTTCTGGCAATCCAGCCAAATCAACTAGAACTTTAACAGAGGGAACATTTAATGATTGGGCTAGTGCTTGTCTTAAAGTTACCGGCCCTCTGAATAGTCCATCATAGTTTTGAGGTATATATTCTTTATCTCCCCAGACGCCAAAATTAGTTTCTTCGTCAATAACAATATATTCATCATCATAGCCATTTTGAAAAGCAGCAGCATAAACAAATGGCTTAAAAGCAGAACCTGGCTGACGTCCTATTCCATAAGTAGCTACATTAACCATGGGATCAAAAAGACAGGTTGCTTCAGAGCTTGTTTCACATCCTTCGGGATAAGAATCTCCAAACCAGTCAGCTGAGCCAACCATTGCTAAAATTTCTCCTGTCTTTGGGTCTATTGCTACTAAAGCAGCATTATGGGCTTTGTAATTTTTAATTCTTTCAATGTTATTTTCTACGGCTTTTTCTGCTGCTTGCTGAAGTTCCCGGTCTAAACTAGTATAAACCCTGAATCCCCCTTCTTCTAAAAAATTCTTGCCGTAATTTTCAAAAAGATATTCTTCAATATAAAGGACAAAATGAGGAGCTTTAATCGGCTGGGAAACCTTTGCAAATTCTAATTCTACTCGTTTTGCTTCATCAGCTTGTCCCTGACTTATATACCCTTCTTGAGCCATTCTATCTAAAACATAATCTTTTCTGCCTAATAGTTCATCTAAATAATTCCCAAAAGGAGAATAATAACTTGGAGCTTTGATTGAAGCAGCTAAGACAGCTGATTCAGCAAGCGTTAATTCTTTAGCTGGTTTGTTAAAATATGTTTTTGCGGCAGCTTCAACCCCATATATATTTATACCCAAAGGAATTTGATTCAAATACCATTCTAATATCTGGTCTTTTGAATAACGTCTTTCTAATTCTAAGGTTAAAATAATTTCTCTAATTTTTCTTTTAACGCTTTTTTCTAAAGTTAAAAAAGTAGAACGGATAAGCTGTTGGGAAATTGTTGAGCCGCCATAAGTTGCTTTGCCCAGGCCTAAATTAATCTTTATGGCTCTGAGGATTCCCCAAAAATCAATTCCATGATGAGAAAAGAACCTATCATCTTCTGTTGCAATTACAGCTTGTTTTAAATGTTCAGGCATATCATTTAAGGAAATAATTTCTCTTTTTTCTTCGTTGTATAATTCGTAAAGAACAGTTTCTCCAGTTCGGTCATAGATTTTAGTTGATTCAATAAAGGCGCGTTCAGTGAATTTCTCTGGGCGGGGAAGATCTTTTGCATAATAGATAAATAAGATTAAGCTGGCAAAAGCTGTTAGAACAAAACAGAAACCCAAAACAACGAGAATCCAAAAAGCAATTCTCTTTTTTTTATTCTTTTTATATATTTTTCTATAGAATTTTCTTTCTGCCATTATTGCGTTAAGCTTAGCTTAACGCAAGCGTTAAGCTAAGCTTAACGCTTGCGTTGGTTGTTTTTTTATTTTAATATAAAAGTGTATGAAGATAAAGACCCAAAAAATAGAAAAAGTTTTAAGCAGGGGCGTGGAAAATATTTACCCTAATCGTGAGGCATTAAAAAAGGTTTTGAAATCTGGCAAAAAACTTCGAATTTATTGCGGCATTGATCCAACAGGAAAACTTCATCTTGGCCATGGAGCAGTTTTAGGAAAATTACGTCAATTTCAAGACCTTGGACATGAAGTTATTGTTTTGATAGGCGATTTCACAGCTACTATTGGCGACCCAACCGGTAAACATACAGTAAGAAAAACGTTAACGCGTGAGCAGGTCCTAGCTTATGCTAAAAATTACAAAAAACAGATTAGGAAAATTTTAGATTTTGACAAATCAAACGTTAGGTTTTTACATAACGAAGAATGGACTAATAAATTAAAACCAATAGACATGCTTGCTATAGCTTCCAAGTTTACTGTTGCTAGATTATTGGAAAGAGATATGTTTCAAAGACGGATAAAAGCAGGCAAGGATATTCACGTGCACGAATTTTTGTATCCAATATTTCAAGCTTATGACGCAGTGACTATGGATGTAGATATGCAAATTGGCGGTAACGACCAAACGTTTAATATGTTGGCTGGAAGGACATTAATGAAGAAGATGAAAAATAAGGAAACGTTCGTACTAACAACTAAACTTTTGGTTGACCCAACAGGAAAAAAAATGGGGAAAACAGAAGGAGATATAATTAGCTTAGACGAGAGCCCAAAAGAAACGTATGGCAGGACAATGAGCTGGCCGGACATTTTAATTAGTCTCGGTTTTGAACTTTTAACTAGAATTCCAATGGCTGAAATTAATAAATTGATGAAAAGCAATAGTAATCCAAAAGATATAAAAATAAGATTAGCTAAGGAAATTGTAACAATGTATCATAGCAAAAAAGAAGCGCAAGAAGCTGAGAAAGAATTTAATAAAGTATTTAAAGAAAAAGGACTGCCGACAAAAATCCCAGAGATTAAAATTAATATAAAAAAGATTAATATCTTAGATTTATTAGTAAAAACAAAACTTGCCTCTTCAAAAACAAAGGCAAAGAGATTAATTTTGCAAAAAGGAGTAAAAATAGATACTAAAGTTCAAAATGATTGGAGAGAAATCGTAGAAATAAAAAAAGGCCTGATTATCCAAGTTGGGAAGAGAAGGTTTGTTAAATTGGTTTGACATAAATTTTAATAGAGATATAATAAAATAATGGTTAATCAAACAGCTTTGACTAAATTAGAAAAACTAGAAAATGAACTCCTTCGACTTAAAAAAGGAGGTGGGTTTGTGTTGCCTAAAAAAATAATTTCATTAAAGGGAATTATTAAAGGAGTTAAGATTATTGAAGAAGATATTCAAAAAGCTAAGAAATCTTTATTTAAAGAAATTAATCTCTAAATGTATTACGTTACAGATACCCATTCTTTTCTCTGGTATTTAGCTGATAGCCCTCAGCTTTCTCAGAAAGCGAGGGCTGTTTTTGATGCCTGTGATCGCGGAGAGATAACTATTATTATTCCTGCTATTGTTTTATTAGAATCTATTGATATTTTTGATAAAAAGAAAATAGATTTAGATTTTGAAGGTCTTATTTCAAAAATTTCTCAAGCTAATAATTTTATCTTTTCCGAAATTAATTGGAGTTTAATTTTAGAGATAAATAAGATCAAAGGTTTAAAGGATTTACACGATAGAGCAATTGTAGCTACAGCTAAAGTTTTTGAAGCTTCTTTAATATCAAGAGACAAAACTATTAGAAATTTTTATGAACGAACTATATGGTAATGATAAAATAAGACCCAAAATCTATTTTTTATGTTAAAATATAATAAGGTCAAAAATAATATAAAAAAACTAAGTCGGGCCTATTTATCTAAAAAATTCAGCAGGACTGGAAAACGGTAGTTCAAATAAAAAAAGGACTAATAATTCAAGTTGGGAAGAGGAGATTTGTTAAATTGATTTGACATTTATCTTTTATAAAAGTTATAATAAATTATATGAGCCAAGTTACTATTTCAAAAAGAGAATATCAAAAATTACTGGAAAGAGCTTTTCGTTTTGAGCATCTTCGTCAAATATTAGAGGAGGATATTTTTTCCTCTCCTCCTACCAGAAATATCAAAACAATTATTAAAGATTTTCGGGAAACAGGTAGATACAATAAAAACTTCCTTGATAGTTTAGCAAGAGGACTAAAGCGTTCCCCTTATTTTAAATGAAAATACTTCCTATCTATCCAGAAATAAGAGAATATCTTAAAAAGAGAAATCTAGAGAAGAAGTTTGAAAAACAAAAGAAACTTTTTGGAGAGAATCCTTTCTACCCGGGTTTAAAAACCGAACTTCTTGAACCTCGCAGAATGAGAATTTGGAGCTTTAGAATCGACCGGAAGTATAGGGCGATTTTTATTTACCGCGAGAAAGATACTATTGAAATTATAGACGTTAATGACCATTATCAATTTTCCTAGATAAATACTTAACTTCCATTGACATAGCTTCCGGGAGGTAAGCTAAAATAAGAACTTCGCCTTCGGCGAGAACCTTGATTCGCTACTGTATAAATATATAATCTTAAATTAAAGGTTAAATCAAAATTCATAAATAATAATTAATTAAAAAATATGTTTAAATCTCTAAACAAGACAATTTCCATTCCAATAGCAATTATCGTTATTATTGTTTTAGCAGGTCTTGCTATCGGAGGAGTTTTAGCCTATCAATATTATTAGCAAGTACCAAAGGAAGAAACACCAGAAGAAACGCCAAAAGACGAAACCGCTGGCTGGAAAGTTTATAGAAACGAAGAGTATGAATATGAAATAAAATATCCTAATGACATAGAAATCTTTTCTACTAATGGAACTTTACATTTTAAAAAAGAAGAAACAGTAATTTACTGGCTGATGGTAACCACAAAGACAAAATCTACAATTTCTAATAAAGTTAGTAACCCAGAATGTTACGAAGAAATTGATATTAAAGCCCTGAATAACATAGAGTGGAGCATTAATAATTTTCTTTGTGATATAAGCGGAGATAGTTCAGTCTGTTATTCCACTACCCATAATAATTATGTGTTTGAAATATATTTTTCAACGGCTGATTTAGAAAATAAGACGAAAGAATTAAACCAAATCCTTTTAACTTTCAGATTTATTGAAATAGAGAAACCATATATTAAAGTAATTTCTCCTAATGGAGGAGAGGAATGGGTGATTGGGAATACATATGATATTGTTTGGGAAGCTAAGGGCCTAGAAAAGGTTGATATTGCATTTAAAGATTATAAATATACTCCGCCTCAAATCTACTCAATAGTTTCTGAGATCCCTGCCTCTCTCGGGAAATATTCATTTACAATCGGGTCAACTGAAATACAATTTTATGGTTTTCCTCCTGGAGAGAGGTATAAAATTTTAGTTATAGACGAAATGGATTTACCATACCTAGCAGTAGATGAAAGCGATAATTATTTCACTATTGTGAAAAAAAACGAAACCGTTAATTGGGAAACATATAGGAACGAGGAATATGGATTTAAAATAGGTTATCCTCAAAAAGAAGAAGGTGCTACCAGATGCTTTGGTTCTACGCCATATTTGTTTGAAAATATAAAAGAACTTTTATGTATTTATCTTGATCACGATTTTAAAGAAAAAATTATTGGAATACAATTTGGAATAATGATAAAAGAAAAGCCGGATGATATTTTTACAGAATGTATTAAACCCTCTTACGATAAAGCAGGGTTTGACGGCCCAGAAGAAGTGATTATTGGAGATTTAAAATTCTGCAAAAGCATTATCTTAAATCCTGCAATAGGAGGAACTAGATGGTTAGAGCATTATTATTCTATAAAAATAAAAAATAAATATTTATTTTTTAGTTTTATTATTGACTATGAGAGCTGTGATAAGTGTCAATTTCTTGATAATCTAGATGAGTGCTATGCTAATTGTAAGAGTATAACCGAATACGAGGATCAAATAGACCAATTCATTAATCAAATCCTTTCTACTTTTAGGTTTTTGGAGTAAAAATTTTACTAAGCTGATTTAATAGCATAACACATGGCGATGCCAAGGGCATCAGTTGCGTCATCTTTTCTTTTATTTTTATCTTCTGGTTTTTCTTCTAAATTAAGCATGGTTTGGATCATTTTCTGAACCTGCTTTTTTTCTGCTTTGCCATAGCCAGTTATTGCCATTTTCATTTGAAGAGGCGTGAATTCATAAACAGGGATTTTCTTTTTAGCAGCAGTTAATAGAATCACTCCTTTTGCCTGGCTTACTGGCATTGCTGTTTTTAGATTTTTAAAAAAGAATAAATTTTCAACAGCCATTATTTTTGGCTGATATTTTTTTATTAATTTGTTTAATTCGTTATTGATTATTTTCAAACGATCCCCTGGACATAAATCAGGACTGGTTGTTATACAGCCGTAATTAATAACTTCAGCTTTTTTATTTCTCGTTTTTTTGATGAGACCAAATCCCATTGTTGCCGTTCCTGGGTCAATACCTAATATAATCATAGTTTTACCCACACACCACAATAAGGAGGGCTGGCTTTGCCAATTTACCCCGCCAGGGGCGGGGGTTGTCCTCATTTGGTGTGCGGGTTTAAATTTGAATAAATATCTTGAACCGCGTCATCTTCATCAAGCGCTTCAAATAATTTCTCACAAGCCTGTTTTTCTTTTTCTTCAATTTCAATTGTTTCTTTAGCTACCCAATCTAATGAAGCAGAATCAATTTTAATATCTTTTTCTTCTAAATCCCTTTTTACTTTTTCTAATTCCTCTGGTTTAGTGTAGATATATAAAGTATCACCGTGCCAATAAATGTCTTCAGCTCCGGTCTCAATAGCCATCAGTTCTAAATCTTCTTTTTTGTAATTTGTCATTTGTAATTTGTAATTTATCGTAATGGTTCCTTTCCTTTCAAAAAGCCATTTTACTGACCCCTCGCCAGCGAGTTTTCCCTGACCTTGATTTAAAATTTGCTTAATTTCGCTTAAACTTCTATTTTTATTATCAGTAATTCCTTCAATAATAATAGCTGTTTTTCCTGGACCATAGGCCTCAAAAACAAATTGTTCTAATTTTTCCCCTTTTAGTTCGCCCGCGCCTTTTTTTATAGCTCTTTCTATGTTTTCTTTAGGCATATTGATCTGTTTTGCCTGGTCAATTGCCATTTTTAGCTTATAATTAGAGTCTGGCTCGTTTCCTCCTTCTTTCGCCGCAAAAATAATAACACGGGTCATTTTTGAAAATGCCTTTCCTCGTTTTTTGTCTCCTGCTTCTTTAATTCTTTTTACAGTTTTGAAGTGACTGTGTCCCGACATAATTTCTATGCTTATTTTACCTTAAAAATTGTGTTTTGTCTAATTTAAAATTAATGAATTTTTTACAATCAGAATAGCTATTCCTGAAACAATAGCAACAATCGAAGCGATTAGCCAAACAGGAGGTTTAGATTTTTGTGTTGATAGATTAATATCAGCAGTTTTTTCTTCTGAAGTTGACAGAGACCCGGTCTCTGATTTTTTCTCGTCTCCCGAAGCTTTAGCCAAGGAGGGTTTTTCTTTGGGTACAATGTTTTTTGTCCCCGGAGTTAGGTTGCTATTCCAAGCCCAGCCAGATGAGGTTTTGCTGTATGATTGATTAAGAAAAGCTTTTCCAAAATCTACTGAATCAACAATTTTTCCATTAGGATTAGTAAGATTTAATCCATCGCCAGTATTATTTAAAGTAATTTTACTAACCGGGCGAGTGAGAACTAAATAACCCTGAGTTTTAATTTTTGTTCCTTCAGGAAAAATATAGGTCTTAGTAGAACCTATAGTATCTTGTATTTTCCAGTCAGAAATATCAACTTCTTGATTGTTTGTGTTTTTCAATTCCAACCATTCGTTTTCCGCGTCCGCACCTTCAGGCGATGGCAGGATTTCATTGAAAACTATACCAGTTGGATAAGTTATAGGTGTTGTTTTTTTATCTGGCTCTGATTCGGGTTCTGGCTCGGGCTCGGGGTTTGGTTCTAATTCTTCTTGAGGGCCTACCCAGGCTAATCCTTGGTCTTTGATTTTTTGTAAAGTTATTTCTCCTATCCCTTTAACTTTGATTAAATCATCCAAAGAATTAAAAGGCCTCGCTTCTATTGTCCTTTGAGCCAGCGCAGGTCCGATACCGATTATTTTTTCCAGTTCCTCTGAGGGAGCGGTATTAATATCTATTAAAGAAGCTCCCTGTGCGACAAAAGGAAAAAATAAGATAGTAATTATTAAAAATATCTTAAAAACCATATTAATTTAGTATAGCAAATATTATATAAAAGCCCGAGGAAAACTCTCGGGCCTTAGATTTGCTGGTAGATGACGTTTACAAAAATGATGCGATCGCATCATTTTTACATAATTACATAAAGAGAATAAAAACCTGTAAAATTTAGTTCTACTAAGTTTTAGATTAAGTTTTGAGAATGTTTATGTGGAATATTGAGGTGCTTATAAGCAGCTTTCGTGGCGGTTCGGCCGCGGGGAGTTCTTTCAATAAAGCCAAGTTGCATTAGGTATGGCTCATAAATATCTAAGATAGTATCTTCTTCTTCTGATGTGGCGGCAGATAATGCCTGAAGGCCAACAGGGCCCCCTTCAAATTTCTTAATAATTGCTTGTAAGATTTTTCTATCTCCTGATTCAAGCCCAAGCTCATCAATCTCTAAAAACCCTAGGGCTTTTTCAACGATATTTTTTGTGATTATTCCTTTTCCTTCAACCTGAGTAAAATCTCTAACTCTTTTAAGAAGCCGATTAGCTGTTCTGGGGGTGAAGCGGGAACACTGGGTAATAATTTTAACAGCGTCTGGCTCTATTTCTATTCCCAAGAGATTGCTTGACCTTTGAATAATTTTTTCAATATCTTCTTTTTTATAGAAATTAAGCTGAAAGGTTGCTCCAAAGCGGTTTCTTAAAGGAGCAGACAATAGAGCCAAACGGGTAGTAGCTCCAATTAGGGTAAAACGAGGCAATTTTAGTTCCATGGTTCTGGCCATCGGCCCTTTTCCTAAAATAAGATTCAGTTTGAAATCCTCCAAAGCAGGATAAATAAATTCTTCTATCAGCTTGTTCATCCTGTGCATTTCATCGCAGAATAAAACATCTCCTTCATTTAAATTAGTTAGAATTGCAGCCAAGTCACCTACTTTTTCAATAACAGGACCGGCGATTACCCGAATTCTTGTTCCCAATTCCTTGGCAATTATATGAGATATAGTGGTTTTACCAAGTCCGCTTCCGCCATAAAAAAGCAGGTGCTCTATTGGTTCACCTCTTTTTTTAGCCGCTTCAATAATTATTTGAATATTCTTTTTTACTTTTTCTTGGCCAACGTAATCTTGCCAAGTTTTTGGTCTTAGAGTTAAATCAAGAGTTTCATCTTCTTCAGTTGATTTCGGCGAGAAAGGCCTTGACAAATCTTTCATAATGTATTAAAATGAGTGATTAGAAATAGACCTGGGGCTGGGGGCTTTGGAGTTTTCCGCAGATGGATGGTTTGGTGAGAACGAAACCACACCTCGGGAAAATTCTAAACTTTTGTTCCTAAAGCTTAAGTCCTCCCCCAGCCCCAGGTCTATTTTTGCTTGTCCTCACACCTAATTTATTAGGTAGTGATGGGTTACTCAGCAGTAACTCTCTCTATCTCTTCAATGGTGGTAGTTCCTTCCAACACCTTTATAAATCCATCCTGGCGCATTAGAGCCATACCTTTTTTTATTGCTAATTCTCTCATGCTGGCGATAGAAGGAGAAGTTAAAATAAATTTCTCCATATCGTCATCAACTAGAAAAAATTCAAAAATACCAATTCTTCCTTTGTAACCGGAAGAATTGCATTCTTTACATCCTTTTGCTCTAGGAATCTTTGTTAATTTTGTTAATTCCGGAGCTTTAATTTCTTTGCCAAGTCCTTTTAGGGCTTTTTTTATTTTTTTCATATTTTCTGGAGAAATCTTTTTGAATTCTACGCATTTTTTGCAAACTTTTCTGATTAATCTTTGAGCGATTGCCATATTTATAGACGGAGCAATATTGTTTGGTTTTTCTCCTAACGCCTGAAGCCGGGCTATAGTGCCAGCAGCGTCATTAGTATGCAAAGTGCTCAAAACCAAATGACCGGTTAAAGCAGCTTGAAGAGCAATTTTAGCAGTTTCAAAATCTCTAATTTCCCCCACCAACACAACATCAGGGTCTTGACGCATTATTGATCTTAATCCTTTAGAAAAGTCATATCCCTTTTTAGGGTCAACTTGAGTTTGAGAAATTCCTTCTAAATGGTATTCAATCGGGTCTTCAATAGTAATAATTTTAACTTCTGGTTTGTTGAGTTTTTTCAAAACAGCATAAAGAGTAGTAGTTTTGCCTGAGCCGGTTGGCCCGGTAACAAGAATCATTCCGTTCGGTTTTTTAATTTCTTTGTTAAAGATTTTTGACAGGTCTTCTCTTAAGCCAAGCGCTTCCACATCAATTAAATTTTTAGGATTTAAAATTCTTAAGACAATTGATTCTCCGTACTCAGCCGGTAGAGATGAAGCTCTGATTTCTATTGGAATTGCGCCTAATAAAATAGAAAAACGGCCATCTTGGGGCCGGTCGGTCACATTTAGTTTAAGTTTGGAAAGAAGTTTAATTCGAGAGACAAGAGCTTTATGGATTTTTAAATCAAAAAGCAGAACATTTTGTAAGATTCCATCAATTCTGATTCTGATTTTTGCTTGTTCTTCTTCCGGTTCAATATGAATATCAGAAGAATCAAAATTTATAGCTCCAGCTAAAATAATGCTAAGAAGTTCAGTAGTAGTTTTTTTAAAAGACGCTTCAATCTTTTTTTTAAAATCAGGAACATTCTTTACTTTATTCTGGACATCATCAATTACGGTTTGAGGAATTTCAACTTCTCCAGTTATTTTTTTTGCTTGCTCCATGTTATAATATATTAACATGAAAAATGAAAAAAGAAAATATTACAAGTAGTTCTGTCCAGACAAAGAAATTAGGCGAGAAATTTGCCAAAGAAATTCTAAAAAACAAGCCGAAAAAGAAAGCTTTTGTTATTGGCTTGGAAGGAAATCTTGGAGCAGGAAAAACAACCTTTATTCAAGGATTTGCCAAAGGTTTAGGAATTAAAGAAAAAATTCTTAGTCCAACATTTGTAATTCTAAAAAGATTTCAATTAAACAATTTAACAATTAAACAATTTAACAATCTCTATCATATTGACTGCT
Source organism: uncultured Candidatus Saccharibacteria bacterium (assembly GCA_964583485.1). GTDB lineage: Bacteria > Patescibacteriota > Minisyncoccia > Minisyncoccales > GWA2-38-27 > JAUWYA01. The sequence continues at coordinate 34,130 of CAZOVC010000001.1, read as the reverse complement.
ATCGAATTGAAAGACCGAAAGAATTACTCGTCCTTGGTTTTAAAGAAATTATTTCTAATCCTGAAAATATCGTCACTATTGAATGGGCTGACAAAATAAAAAAAATAATGCCCAAAAACGTTCTTTGGATTAGTTTCAAATTTATTGATGAGAAGAAAAGAAAGATTATAATTAAAACTTGACTTTTTTCCACTTGACAAGAGTTTTAGATAAGCTATAATTATAGTAGCGTTAATCACGGATTCAATCGTGATCCTGAAAGTCCGAGTTTTCTCGGACTTTCTTTTTTGTGGTAAAATTAATATGTGGAGTTTACAGAGGGGTTCGATTCCCCTTGGCTCCACATTTCGCAATTTTCGTCGTTTTTGGGGCAAGCCGCCTCGGCGCCTCGCGCCTCGGCGGAAAAAAAATAAAGGTAATTCCAGGGTTTTTTGAAAGAAATTGTAAGTTTTCGGTTCGCAATCTCATGGTTCGAGCCGATTTTTTTTAGAAAATTTTTCATTTCATGAAAATTTTCTGATAAAGCAAGATTTTTGGCTTGGTTAGCTTCAATTATCCAATTCCTGGTGAGTTCGAGCCAATGATTTCCTTTTTGCTCAAAATCTTTTAGTTTTTCCTTTATGTCCGTCTTTTTCTCCATCAAGGCGTTTTTCTTTTGAAGAAATTCAGATAATTCTAAAGCTTGTTCTAAATAGGCGTTTGTTAAACGATCTATCTTTATCTTTGTTTGAACAAGCTCTTTTTTAAGATTTTGAGCAAAAAGAATTGATGATTGGTTTTCTTGTTTTTGCCATTCATCTGTTTTTGAAAGAAACCTATTTTTCCAATAATCACTTAAAGAAACTTTTTGAATAAAATCCTTAATTTGCCTTGCTAAATTTTCCTCCCGCAAAAAGCCCTGCTTGCATTTGTAAATTTTGCTTTTCTTAGTGCAGCGATAATAAACAAAACGCAGTCCGCTTTTCTTGATATGTTGTTCAGCAGTAATCATATAGCCGCATTCTTTGCATTTAGCAAAATTGCGAAACAAGAATTCTCTTTTCTGCTTTTTGCGGGGCTTGCCATTGTCTTTGAGGGCTTGCTGGATTTTATCAAAAAGTTTCTTTGAAACCATTGGCTTATGGCTTCCTTGATGAATTTCATTGCGATAGCGAAAATGTCCGTAGTAAAAAGGATTAGTCAGTAAATGCTGTATTGTTGAAAGGTGAAGAGGTTTTCCATTATTGCTAACCAAGCCAAGAGAAAACATTTTGTCTTGAATTTTCGTGAGGGTGTAATTACCAGTGGCAAAAGCTTCCAATATCCTTTTCATTTTATTGAATGTCTTTTTATCCGGTTCAATAGTTCTTAATCTTGGTTCATTGAAATATCCCAATGGAGCTTTTGCCGAAAGTTCTCCACGCCTTATCTTTTGCCTAATTCCCCGCAAAATGTTTTCTCTCAAATTGTCGGTGTAATATTTTGCCTGGCCAAAAGAAACTGAAAGCATAAACTTTCCCTGAGGAGTTGGCTCAAACCAGAAAGTAGGGAATTTTAGCGATTTAATTTTATCAGTATCAACAAGATATATTATTCTTCCGCCATCAACAGAATTGCGTGCTAAGCGATCAGGATTCCACGCTAAAATTCCTGAAGCCTTTCCAGTATCAATCTGCTCCAGCATTTTATTAAAAACAGGCCTGCCCGGCTCTTTTGCTGTTTTTGTTTCAACAAACTCTTGGACAACAAGCAAATCATTTTGTTTGGCAAATTCTCTCAATTCAACAAGCTGGGCTTCAATAGATAAGGCCTGTTTTTCTTCGCTTTCAGTTGATTTTCTGCAATAGATAAAATATTTGAGCATAAATATTACTTCGACAATTTAAAATCTTGCTTTATCCCGCCGAGGCGCGGGGCGCCGAGGCGGCTTGCCCCAAAAACGACGAAAATTGCGAAATGTGGTCAATTTTGAAAAAAGTTAGAACTCACTATCAACAAAATCCAAATGATGATTTTTGAACGGCTCTGAAAAAGCGCTTAATAAATGGCAGCCAAAATTTAATAATGTGAGCACTTTTTCAGAGCCGTGGTCTACCTACGGTAGACAGCCAGCAGGCAAAAAATTTCCTCCCCCAGACCCCCTCCATTTTTTGCCTGTTGTTAGCCCTGCCTGCGTTTTTTGAACTTCGGCAAGGCAAGCGAGCCGAAAAATTTTTGGTGAAGGTGTTGCGCTTGCCCCGCCCTGCCCGTGCGCGCGCAACAGAGGATTATTATATCTCCCTTGATTTTTATAAAGAATTGATTTATTATTAGAGTAATAGAAAAGAAATTCACTACTACTTTAATTCTACTACTTCAATAAAGGTATGTCAATACTTGGAAAAAATTTAAGAAGGTTAAGAGAAAAGAAAAATCTTTCCCAAGAAAAATTAGCAAGATTAGCAGATGTTGCTAATAACACTATTATTAAAATTGAAGCAGGGAAGAATAAAAATCCAACCCTTGATACTTTAAAAAAAATATCAAGGATTCTTGGAATAAAGGTAGATGATTTAATCAAATAACTTTACAAAATAACTTTATGAAAGAAAAAATTAAAACAATTATCAAAATTATCTTCTTCCTTAGTATAACTTTAACTATAGCAATGTTTTGGTTTGATGAGTACACTTTCTATTTTACAGATGAATACGATTTTTTATATGAAGAAGGCTTTTTAGATGAACAAATTTTGTGTCCAGAGAATAGCAATGTAGCATTAATAAATATTCACGGAGATATAGTTACTTATTTAACAGAATCATTTTACACAGAAGAAGCAGATTTAATACCTCTGGATTTAATATCCTCGGAAAAAGTAATTGCATATATTGATGAAATAGAAGAGAACGACAATATAAAGGCCGTAATTATAGAAATAGACTCTTATGGAGGATATCCCGTAGCTTCAGAAGAAATAATGAATGCTCTAAATAGAATGACGAAACCAACTATAGCAGTTATAAGAGAAGCTGCTGTCTCTGGCGCCTATTTGGTGGCCACGGGAGCCGATAAAATATATGCCAGCACAATGTCAGATATAGGTGGTATCGGAATTACAATGTCTTATTTAGACTATTCTCAACAAAACAAGAAAGAAGGGATAACTTATCAACAATTATCTTCAGGCAAGTTCAAAAATACAGGAGATCCAGATAAAGAATTAACATTTGAAGAAAAGGAGTTGCTTATGAGAGATGTAAAAATATTACATGATGCTTTTGTAAAGATAGTAGCTGAAAATAGAGAGTTAGATATCGAAAAAGTTGAAAAATTGGCTGATGGTTCTAGTATGCTTGGTCAAGATGCTAAAGAAAACGGGCTAATTGATGAGATAGGAAACATATATAATGTTAAAGATTGGATTAGGAAGGAATTAAAAATAGAACCAGAAATTTGCGTTTATTAAAATATAAAACTAAATAAATCTATGAAAAAACAAATAGTTAAAATTTTAATATTGACAGGAGTCATTTTACTGATAATTTTAGGATTTTGGCTTTTCAACCCCTACAAACAGGAACAGTATACAATTACCGTAACCCCTATCAATAAGGGATTAAACAACCTTTCCGTTAATTCGCTAATTGCTTCTTATCCCTCTGTTTTATATATCGGAACTGAAGGAGGCGTATTTAAAAGTATAGACCGTGGAGACAATTGGTTTCCAATAAATGAAGGCTTAGGGTCTTTTAATAAGATAAAAAAATTACAACACGTAGAAGATATAGAAAGTAACAAAATTATTTATTTATTAACCGCTGGTGTATTATTTAGAAGTGAAAATGATGGAATTGAATGGAAACATATTATACCGCTTTCTTGTGTTCAAAATGGAGAAAAGATTATTTTCCCAACTATAAAAGATTTTTTTATATCTGATGCTGAGCCGGTAAGTTGGGAAACTGCTGTATATGCGTTAACTTATGGGGAAATACCGCCCGAAGAAATAAAAGAAGGAAAAGTTTGGCAGGTTTATGACAAAGTTTATGTGGCTAATCACAAGTTTTTAAGAGGATGCGATTTAGAGATTGATTACTTGTGTGAGGAAGGATTATGTCAAGATTGGTTTTCGTCTCCATATTTTCGTAACTATTCATTTGATAGTCCAGTAGGCGGTTTGGAGAAAATTTTTGTTTTAGATGAATATGAAGGAATTATATTGGGAGAAGCAACTGCACATAGATTTTATATAAGCAAAAACAGAGGAGAAAGCTGGCAACAGTTTAATTTTAATGATTCCGGTGAGAATATATCAATTTTAGATTTAAAACCAGCTGAATGGTATACAAAAGAAGGTATTAAATATATTTACGCCTCTATCAAAACCGAGAACGGGAAGATTTTTCTAAAAAGTAGAGATTATGGAAACACTTGGGAAGAACTTTCTAAGGGGGAGAAAGTACCCGAAGTGTTTATTACAAAGTATTTCTCAGGCTCCGGTGCTTATATTACTGGATTTAGTCGCATTGGAAGAGATTATTATTTAGTCAGAAGCATAACTACTGCTCCCATAGATTCTGGTAAGAGTTGGAAAATTTCTGAGAATTCTTTGCCTGAAGAAATAGTCAACAACGCTTTAATGACTGACCTCCCTCTTTCCGTTTTTCTGTCGGGCGTCTTTGTATCCGACCCAGAACTTAAGGATGTTTTATATATAGGAACCAAAAACCGAGGAGTTTTGAGGATTGATGTTGATGCTAAAAAATAATTTACTTCATTATTCGAATCCAAAAAATAAAACGCTACCCTCAAAAGTATTTAGTATTATGAAAGTCAAAAATGGAGAATTAAAAGTTAAAAGATATTGTTCCGAATGCCAAAAATGGTACGAGGTAACCATTGATGTAGATGAGTGTCCAAAATGTGGAGAAGTGCTTTTAATGGATACACAGGAAGAACAATTGGAAGATAATCAGAGGAGATAAAAACCGGAATTATGTATTTATCGACAAATTAGATTATATCAAAAATTTTTCGGTTAAAAAAAATAAAGGACATTTTATTTCTAACCATTTAATTATGAAACCAACATACGAAGAATTAATAAAACTAAATCCATATTTAGAAAATAAAAACAAAAAAGATGTTGAGGAATTAATAGACGCTATTTTGGAATGTGGTTATGAATGGAATGAAGAACACAAAGGATTTTGGCATCCTATAATTAAAAAAGGGATAAAAACAAGTGGTTTAGACTTGTTTACTGCAGAACGCTTAAAAAAAACCTTTGAACGTTCGTGGAATAATCCAGAGTGGCAAAAAGAAACAGCTATTCGTAAAACTTGCGTCAAATTCTTTCTTTTAAGCATACCACTTTTTTTATTTAGTCTTATATCTTTTTTGTTTTTAAATTGGAAAATAAGCCTTACGGGAGTGGTGGTATCGATCGGTATCGCTATTCTTGCTGAAACGATAAAAAATCAATCTTTAAAAAGGGAAGCAAAAAGAAAAGGTACCTATGTTGATACTAAAAAAATTGAGTGGTGTAAAACATGCAAACATCATAAAAAAGTAAAGGATTATGAGGATGATCTATGGCAACTAGATGAAATTAGCGATACCGATAAAATTCCTTGTAAAATATATCAGGAAACTCAAAGTGTATGGACGGCTTATTTTAATAAACCAAAAAGAGAAAGAACACTTTATCCAAAAAATTGCTCAAAGTGGACGAAGAAATAAAACACCCTTATTTTTTTTGTTTGTGAGTGAAAAATAGAGTCAGATCTATTTTTCACCAAAAATTTTTCGGCTCGCTTGCCTTGCCGAAGTTCAAAAAACGCAGGCAGGGCTAACAACAGGCAAAAAATGGAGGGGGTCTGGGGGAGGAAATTTTTTGCCTGCTGGCTGTCTACCGTAGGTAGACCACGGCTCTGAAAAAGTGCTCACATTATTAAATTTTGGCTGCCATTTATTAAGCGCTTTTTCAGAGCCGTTCAAAAATCATCATTTGGATTTTGTTGATAGTGAGTTCTAACTTTTTTCAAAATTGACCATGCAAGGACAAAAACAAGGGGAATTGGAAATTTTATGTTAAAATGAATATATATGACAGAAGAGAAAAAAGAAAATAAGAAAAGATTAATTGTTATTGATAGCAATGCGGTGATTCATCGAGCATTTCATGCTTTGCCGTCTTTAACTACTAAAAAAGGGGAGCTAGTTAACGCTATTTATGGATTTTTATTGGTTTTTTTTAAAGCTATTAAAGAATTTCAGCCAGATTTTGTTGTTGCTGTTTTTGACTTTCCTGCTCCTACTTTCCGCCATGAGAAATACAAACTTTATAAAGCTACTCGGAAAAAAGCCCCGCAAGAACTTTATGAGCAAATTCCTAAGATAAAAGAAATTTTAAAAAGTTTTAATATTCAGATTTTTGAAAAACAAGGATTTGAAGCAGATGACCTTATTGGAACTATTTCCAAGGCAGCCCCTAAAAAGCAGGTTCTTCCTGAGATTGAAACAATTATTTTAACCGGTGATTTAGACGCTTTGCAGCTTGTTGATAAAAATACCCAAGTTTATGCTTTAAGAAAAGGACTCAAAGATACTGTTTTGTATGATAAAGAAAAGGTTAAGGAAAAATATGATGGATTGGGCCCTCAAGAGCTGATTGATTATAAGGGGTTGAGGGGTGATCCATCAGATAATATTCCTGGAGTTTCAGGAATTGGCGAGAAAACAGCTATTTATTTGATTAAAGAGTTTAGAACTTTGGAAAATCTTTACAAAGAGTTGGAACAAAATAGCGAAAAAGCTAAAAAGGTGAAAGAATCTTTAAGAAAAAAACTTTACGATTATAGAGAACAAGCCTTTATTTCCAAGATGTTAGCTGAGATAAATCAGAATGTGCCGATTGAATTTGATTTGGAAAGATGCCGTTGGCCAGGTTATAATAAAGATAGAGTGATTCGCCTTTTTAAGAATTATGAATTTCAAACTTTAATTGATCGTTTATCAAACAATGTTTTGGAAGAAAAAAAACAATAACAATAATGTATTTTTTAGGAGCGATATAACAATCGCTAACTATCTTTCTGATGGACTCTTGGTTTTTGATAAAAACAATAAACTTATTTTAGTTAATCTTCAAGCTGAAGAATTTTTTCAAATTAGAAAGGAAAAAATATTAGGCAAATCAACTTTAGAACTAAACCGTTTTCCTCATTTCGGGCCATTAGTTTCTCTTTTAACAGGAAGAACAAAAGAGTTTTTTAGAAGAGAACTTCAGATTAGAGAAAACTTTATCTTAGAAGTAACAAGCACCTCAATGATAATTAACGGAGAAAAATCCGGCACTTTAGTGATTCTGCATAATGTTAGCCGAGAAAAGATAGTAGAAAAAATGAAAAGCGAGTTTGTTACTTTGGCGGCTCATCAATTGCGCACCCCCACTTCAGCGGTAAAATGGTCTCTTCAAATGTTGTTGGATGGAGATCTGGGAGAATTAAACAAAGAACAAAGAAAGATTGTTGAAAGAATATATAAGACAAATGATAAGGTAATTAGGCTGGTCAGAGACCTTTTGAACTTAGCTCAGATTGAAGAGGGAAAGTTTCTTTCTAAAATAGTTCTTTCAAATATTGAAGATATTATTCAATTTATAATAAATGAGAATAGAAATTTAATAGAAGAAAAGAAAATCAAACTGGAATTTAAAAAACCAAAGGACAAATTACCTAAAGTTATGTTAGATGTTGAGAAAATGAAAATTGCTATTGAAAATATTTTTAATAACGCTCTTAAATATGTTTTTTCTGGCGACAAGGTTTCAATTTCTCTTAAGTATAATAAAAAAGAAATAGAAGTTAAAATTCAGGATACCGGGATGGGAATTCCTAGAGACCAGCAAATGAAAGTATTTACTAAATTCTTTCGAGGCACTAATATAATGAAAGTAGACACTGAAGGCACAGGGCTTGGACTTTATATAGCAAAAAATATTATTGAGGCTCATGGAGGAAGAATTTGGTTTGAATCTGAAAAAGATAAAGGTTCAATCTTCTATTTTACTGTTCCAGTGAAAGAAAGCTTTGCCGAGTTTATCACTGGAAGATTTTATTAACCCCGTTAGAAACCTGTGGATAAAACAGGATTTTATAAAACCAAAAGATATATTATAATTATAATAGAATTACTTATACTGAGTGTTTCTAATGGGGTTAACAGTTTGCGTTTATTTTATAAGTGATATAAAATAAGGATATGGCTAAAAAAATTTTAATAATTGAAGACGATAAATTTCTTCGGGAACTCATTAGTCAAAAACTTCTAAAAGAAGGTTATGATATTGTTGAAGCAGTAGACGGAGAAAAAGGAATAAAAAGTATTAAAGATGAAAAACCTGATTTGGTTTTACTTGACCTTATTTTGCCGGGAATAGATGGTTTTGAGGTTTTAGCAAGAACGAAAAAAGACCAGAATACGGCTCAGGTCCCCGTAATTATTCTGTCAAACCTTGGACAGAAAGATGACATAGAAAAAGGGCTGAAAATGGGGGCGGCAGGTTATTTGATTAAAGCCCACTTTACTCCAGCTGAAATCATTGAGAAGATTGGAGCAGTTTTGAAGTAATATGCCCGAGCTTCCAGAGGTTGAAACAACAACAAGAGCTTTGAAAACAAAGGTCCTATAAAGGATCTTTGTTGGTGTTTGGACAGATGTTAAATTTCCGAGGACGGGCCTCAACTTTTATTTTTAGAATAAGAAAATCCGTAATAATTGATTTTTTCTGAGGGTATGCTAATCTGCGACATTAGTTCTTTAGCTCGGAAATATGGATTGTAAAGGAGAAATAAAAATGTCTGAAAACGAATGTATTTTTACCAAAAAAGAATTAAGTAGAATGATGGAAGAACCAAGGATTAAGCTTACTCCGCGGCAGAGAGATATAATCCAATGTTATGCTTCTGGTTCTGTATTTGACGAGCAAATCGCTGAGATGTTAAAAATTAGCCGACATACAGTTCGAGCTCACTGGAAGTTAATAGCTCGGAACTTTAAAGATGGAGACAAATTTAGCATATTTTTAATGATTGTAAGGGCGATAAGGAAAAGAGACGATATTTTTAATTCAGAAGAATTAAGCTGGTTAGCTAAAAAATTTAATCTAAGCCAAAGATTAATAGGCGTGCTTCAGTGCCTTTGTCGGGGTATGTTTGATAAACAAATCGCCAGAGAATTAGGAATGACCACAAGAGAAGTTCAGATTGATTTAACTATGATGGGCGAGAAAATAGTTGAAGGAAAAATAATCGGAGGAAAAAAGAGAAAAGATATTATACTGCTGGAGCTTTTAAGAGTAGTAAGGAAGAGGAATAAGGAGATTTAATAAGGGGATCTTATTCCCCTTTTTTATTTATAAATTGAAATTATTTTATAATTTAGTAAAATAATAACAGTCAAACTACAAACTACAAATTATAAACTATAAACTAATCAATGATTATTTTTCTTTATGGCGAAGATACATATAGGATGAAGGAGAAACTGAAAGAGATAATTGAAAGGTATAAGAAAATTCACAAGAGTGGGTTGAATTTGAAATATTTTGATGATTTTACTAATTTTAAAGATGGAATTAGACAAACATCAATGTTCAAAGAAAAAAAGTTGGCAGTTGTAACTAATGTTTTTGCAAATCCTGATTTTAAAGAAAAGTTTTATCAAAGTAAAAAAGAATTTTTAATTTCAGAAGATATAATTTTAATTTATCAAAAAGGCGACTTTAATAAAAACAACTCTTTATTTAAATTTCTTAAAAAAAATGCCAAGTCCCAAGAATTTAAGTTCCTTACAAGTCAAAGATTAAAAACTTGGATTAAAAAAGAATTTGATAAATACGAAACAAAGATAGATTCAGAGGTTTTAGAAAAACTTATTGAATATATTGGCAATGACCTTTGGCAAATGAGCAATGAAATAAAAAAACTGGCGAGTTTTAAGAATAATAAAACAGTTAGAACAGAAGATATTAAACTTTTAGTAAGGTCAAAAATTGAAACAGACATATTTAAAACCATTGACGCTATAGCTGATAAAAATAAAAAGCAGGCCTTAAACCTGCTTCATAAACATTTAGAAAAGGGTGATTCTCCTTTATATCTTCTTTCAATGATAAATTATCAATTCAGGAATCTTTTAGCGGTTAAAGACCTCATTGAAAAACAGATACCATACAATATTATTTTGAAAAGAAGCGGTCTTCATCCTTTTGTTGTTAAAAAAAGTTATTATCAATCCCAGAAGTTTACTTTCCAAGAATTAAAAAAAATCTATCAGAAAATCTTTAAGAAAGATCTCGATATTAAAACCGGACGGATACAGCCTGAAATAGCGCTTGATTTATTAATTGCAGAAATTTAGTCCTTGTTTATTAATTTCGTTATTCTTGATTTTTTTCTAGATGCTGTATTTTTCTTGATTACCCCAATCTTAGCTGTTTTGTCTAATATCTTATATATCTGGGGTAAAAGCTTTTTTGCCTCCTCTATTTTTTTCTCTAAAACTAATCCCCTGACCTTTTTTATTAGGTCTTTCATTTTCTTTTTATAAACAAGGTTTCTATCTCTTCGTTTAACACTCTGGCGAAGGGCTTTTTTAGCGGATTTTGTTATTGGCATATTCGCTTTGCTAAATTAAAAAGTAAAAATTGTTTTTTAACTTTTGATTCTCGTTTTTCTTTTTTAGCCTTCAGTTTTTAATTTATTTAGTGTATCACATAATTATTATTTTTGCAATAGTTACGCCTTGTGTTATAGTGTAATATTGCACATTGTCATCTAAATAAACGCTTAACTGAAAACGCCTAACTAAACAAAAAAAGAATAGGAGATAGTTATGAATATACTCTTGGTTTCCCCACAGTTTTTACAGACATTCTGGCTTTGGGATTCTGTTGTGAGGTTTGTTGGTAAAAAAGCAGCTTTCCCTCCGTTAGGACTGCTTACGGTAGCTGCTATGTTGCCAAAATTATGGCAAAAAAAGTTGGTTGATCTAAGCATACAGAAACTTGTAGAAGAAGATATTAAATGGGCAGACTACGTTTTTATCGGCGCGATGTTAACCCAAAAAAATTCGGCAAAAGAGGTTATCACACGTTGCAAGAACTTGCACAAGCCGGTAATTCTTGGCGGGCCGATTCTTGAAACAGGGTGTGCCGAATTTTCGGACGACGTTAGCCACTTTTTAATAGGAGAAGCAGAAGACACATTGCTTGAATTTTTGGCTGATTTACAAAAAGGGGAAGCAAAAAAAACCTACTCGTTTAAAAATTTCCCAAATCTTGCCACTTCTCCGATTCCCTTATGGGAGTTAATCAACCCCAAAGACTACGCATCTCTGCTGGTGCAGTATTGCAGGGGTTGCCCTTACGGGTGTACATTCTGTAACACAGCAAAAAACAATGGTCGTATTACACGCACAAAGTCCACGGAACAATTTCTGCGCGAACTAGATGTAATTTATGAGACAGGATTTAAAGGAGCTATTTTCGTCGCTGATGATAACTTTATCGGCGACAAAAAGAAAATAAAAGAAATGCTGGCCGAATTAATTAAGTGGCAGCAGTTTCGCGGATATCCGTTTGATTTTACCGCAGAAGTGGATATAACTCTTGTTGATGACCCAATTCTTATGGATTCAATGGTTTTAGCGGGCTTTAAGAAGGTCTTTTTGGGATTAGAGACGTCGAATAAAGCTTCGCTTATTGAATGCAATAAAATACAGAATGTCAATCGCGACATGGTTGCTTGTGTCAAAATAATTCAGAATCACGGGTTGGTTCCGATGTCGGGATTTATTGTCGGATTTGACAGTGATCCGCCAGACACTTTTGACACCCTGATGATTAATTTTATTCAGGCAACAGGAATTGTTATTGCCATGGTCGGAGTACTCCAGGCACCGCAGGGAACTCCATTGTGCAAAAAACTACGGCAAGAAAATAGACTGCTGGCGCAATCATCGGGCAATAACATAGACTGTCGCCCGAATTTTGAGCCAAGAATGTCGCTTGAAACTCTTGTACGAGGATACAAGAGAATCGTGGAAACAATTTATTCCCCGAGGAAATATTATGAACGTATCTGTGTTTTCTTGAGGGAATATAATGCGAGTAAAAGAATCAAGAAAAAAAATACTGCAACAGATTTAAAGGCGTTTGTCATCTCAATATTGCGCATAGGGCTTTTTGGAAGATTCACAATTAGTTATTACTACTGGAAAACGCTGGCGGTGGCATTTTTCAAGTATCGCCCAGCGTTTTCTGAGGCCGTGGCTCTCCAAATTTATGGATTCCACTTCCAAAGGATTGCCGAAAGCATCCAAAAAGCGTAAGACTCTTTTGAGTTTTCGGGGGCGAGTGATCGCCCCTTTTTTATTTATGGTTTTTAAAATTTTTAATCAAATCACTGATTTCAACTACGCGTTCAAAATCTAAGTTGTGAGCAGCTTCCCTCATTTGTTTTTTCAGAAGTTTAATATTTTTAATTGCCCAAAACTTAGGACTTACCTTTTCTTCTTGTTCCGTACCCCCGTCTTAAATTTCCGAAGAAACTTTGGCGGGTCGTGTGGGATCGCTTTCGGGCTTTAATTTTGAAACTAGTTTGAACATATAAAAATAAATTAAAATGCGATTTTTATCTAAATATGATACAATAAATAAAGTATTTGTATATTCGTAAAAAGCAATCCTACGGGGAGTCTATCTGCAGGCATCCAACGTAAATTCGCAGAGAATATGATATCTTATTTAAACGGCAAAATTATTATAAAAAAAGACAAGTTTATTATTTTAGACGTCAACGGAGTGGGGTATAAGGTTTTTTTATCTAAAAAAACCTTAACTAAATTACCAGAAATTGGCGAGATTGTTAAAGTTTTTTGTTTTTTAAATGTTAAAGAAAACATAATGGATCTTTACGGTTTTTTAAATTATAAAGAGCTTGAATTCTTTGAGATTTTAGATAATATTCGCGGAGTTGGCCCAAAAGCAGCCCTTGAAATTTCTTCTTTAGGATCTTTAGAAAGTATTAAAGAAAGAATTTTATCTAAAGATGAAACATTATTTTCTGAAATTTCAGGGATAGGAAGAAAAAAAGCAATGACGATTATTTTAGAGCTTACAGGGAAAATTAAGGATATTTCTAAAGAGAAAAAAACAAAGAAAATTGACGAAGCAGAAGAAGGCCTTGTTAATTTGGGTTTTACCCGGCAGCAAGCAAAAGACGCTTTAGCAATAGCTTCTAAAGATATAAAGGACGTAGAGGAAAGAATAAAAGCCGCTCTAAAAGTTTTAGGAAGATGAGATTAAAAAATCTAATCAAGAAAATTATACCCGATTTTTTATTAAGCTTTTATCATTATTTTTTATCATTGATAGGAGCTTTTTTATATGGATTTTCTTCTAAGAAATTAACAGTTATTGGAGTGACTGGGACTAGCGGGAAGTCAACAGTAGTGGAGTTATGCGCTAATATTTTTCAAGAGGCAGGACTTAGAACAGCTTCAATGTCTTCTATTAAGTTTAAAATTAGAGATAAAGAATGGGAGAATGAATTGAAAATGACAATGCCCGGAAGAATGAAAATTCAGAGATTTCTAAGACAGGCAGTAAGGGCAGATTGTAAGTACGTAATTTTAGAAGTGACTTCCGAAGGAATAAAACAATATCGGCATAAATTTATTGATTTTGATGTTGCTGTTTTAACTAATTTAAGCCCGGAGCATATTGAGTCACATGGTAGTTTTGAAAAGTACCAAGCAGCCAAGGCAAAACTTTTTCAACAAACAAAAAAGATTCATATTATTAATATAGATGATAAAAATGCAGAGCATTTTTTAAAGTATCCTGCTGAGAAAAAGATAGAATATGGAATAAATGACGCTGGGATTTTACCAAAAGATCTAAAACTTTTGGGCGAGTTTAATTTATATAATGCTATAGCAGCAGCTAAAATTGCAATGTCTCAAGGGATTTCTTTGGAAATTTGCAAAAGAGCTTTAGAAAAAATAAAAGGAATTCCCGGCAGGATGGAGACTATTGTTAGAGAACCATTTACTGTTGTGGTGGACTACGCCCATACGCCAGAAGCCCTTGAACAAGTTTATAAAACTTTAAAAAACTACAAACTACAAACCAAAAGCTACAAACTAATATGTGTCTTGGGCGCGTGCGGAGGAGGAAGAGATAAATGGAAAAGGCCGGTTTTAGGCAAAATAGCGGCTCGGCATTGTGATGAAATTATAATTACCAATGAAGACCCTTATGATGAAAATCCAATGGAAATTATTAATCAAGTTGCAGGAAATATAAAAGCTAAGAAAATATTGGATAGAAAAGAAGCAATCAAAAAAGCTGTTCAATCAGCTAGTTCTGGAGACGTTGTAGTAATTACTGGCAAAGGTTCAGAGCCCTGGATGTGCGTCAAGGGCGGCAAAAAGATACCATGGGATGATAGAGAAATAGTTAAAGAAGAATATAAAAATATAAAATAAAACATAAATGATATCTTCATTAATTAAGAGTATTACTGTTGATAAATATCTTCTTCCGATAAGAAAGGAAATATTTAGACTAATTCCAAAAAATTCTTCTGTTATAGATGTTGGCTGCGGGACAGGTAGTTTGTTATTTCTTTTATCTAAAAAAATAAATTATGGCTTGGGGATTGATATTTCTAAATCAAATATAAAATTTACCCAGAAGAAAATTTTGAAAACAAATTTAAGTAATTTAAAGTTTGAGTTAGCCGACGCGAGATTTTTGGGCAAGATTATCACCAAGAAATATGATATTGCAATACTATCAATGACTTTACATTCTCTTGATAGCGGTTCTCAAATTGAGATACTGGAAAAATTATCAAAAATCACAAACGAATTAATTATTATTGAATACATTATTGATTGCCCATTATTAAGGAAATTTTTAATGCATTTAGAGGAAATTTTCTCAGGGCATTATAAAAATTTTAGAGATTATATAAAAAAAGGGAATCTAAATTTATTAATGGTCGGTACTGGTTTTAAAGAAAGAAGAAGTTTAAATACCTTTGACAGAGGGATTAAAATTTTTATTTACAAAAAATAGTTTTACTTTTTATTAATAATTTGCTATAGATAAATTAGTAGTTCATTAATTAGTTCATTTCGGAACAAAATAAAAACAAGAAAGGAATAAAAAATGGGAAAAGAAACAGAAAAAAGAAAAACATTGTGGGAGTGTGCAGCGGGCGCCTGTCTCAATGTAATGTCAGAAGGGGCTGGAAATAAGAAAAGAATCATTGTTTCTGACGGGACGGGCGAAGTCGGGTTTACGCCGAAAGAGTTTGATGCCTTCAAAGAGGCAATCAAGAAAGGAGATTTATAAGGACTCAATAATAATGGAGTCCTATGGGCCGAGAAATTTAACTCGGCCTTTTTTATTTTTATGATATTTTTATGCTAAAATAAATATTGGGAGACCGGGTCTCCCACCAGCTTCTTAATTATGCCGTACAGAAAACAACAATTTGTAAATGGTGAGGTTTGTCATATTACTTTGAGAGGTATTGATGATAATTTAATTTTTAAAGATGTAGACGATTATTATCGAGGCGTTTTTTCTATTTATGAATTTAACAATACTAAACCTGTAGAAATATGGCTGAGGCGGCAACAACGCAAAAAAGAGAAAATATTGGGAGACCCGATCTCCCAATCTCGTGAATGTTTAGTAGATGTTTTAGCATTCTGTTTTATGCCGAATCATGTTCATCTTTTATTAAAACAGATAAAGGAAAATGGTATTACTAAGTTTATGCAAAAAGTTGGCGTTGGTTATGGAGGATATTTTAATAGAAAATATAATCGAAAGGGATATGTCTTTCAGAATAGGTTTCATGCGGTTCATATTAAAAATGAAGGTCAATTAAAAGTTGTTTTTACTTATATCCATACCAACCCTATATCTTTAATAGAGCCGAAATGGAAAGAATTAGGAATTAAAAATCCAGAAGAAGTTATTGAATTCTTGGAAAACTACAAATGGTCAAGTTATCTCGATTATATTGATAAAAATAATTTTCCTTCTGTTACCAAAAGAGAATTTATATTAAAAATAATAGGCGGAAAGCAAGGATGTGAAGATTTTATTAAAGATTGGATAGAACACAAAAAAGAAATCGCAAAATTTTCTAATTTGTTTTTAGAATAAGGCATTGGGAGACCCGGTCTCCCAATAAGGTCTCCCAATAATCTCCCAATAATCTCCCAATAATCTCCCTGATATTGACTTTTTTGGGAAAATGAGTAAAATAGAATATATCGTGAATATGATAGTTCTTTAACACTATATTTCAAGGAGTGGAAAAATGAGAGAGAAAGAGCTCTTTACGCGTTGCGAGAAAGAAAATCCGATTTTGACGCCAGATATGTGGCACTATCCAGCGGAGCAGGTTTTTAATTCAGCCGCAGCAGAAGACGAGAATGGCAAAACAGTACTTTTAGTGCGAGTTGTAGATAATACAAATCGTTCGCATTTAACTTTGGCTAAAAGTGATGATGGGAAAACGAACTGGCAGATTGATTCTAAGCCAACCCTGGAAGCAAATATAAACTTTAATGAGTTTAGGTTAGGGCTAGAGGACGCAAGAATTACTTGGTTGGAAGAAGAAAACATATTTATATGTGCTTGTACTTCTTTCCGAGCAAACTATAGAGGTAACCCCCCCGGCATTTCTCTTTTTAACACCTCGTCTTTTTCTAGTTTTGAGCGAGTGGCTCAACCACTAGAGCCCAATAACAAAAACGCTGCCTTATTCCCTAGAAAAATTAATGGTCACTTTGCCCTTATAAATAGGCCAGAGGATTCTAAACAGGGAAGTTATGTCTGTGTTTCCTTTTCACCAGATTTAAAATTTTGGGGCAAAGATAAACCATTGTTTTTTCCCAGACCATGGGGTTGGGATAATTACAGAGTGGGATTGGGCCCTCCACCTATTGAAACCAAAAAAGGTTGGCTTATTATTTATCATGGTTCAGGAGGAAAAGCAGCAAGGCTCATTTATCGTCTTGGTTTGGTTCTATTAGATCTGGATAGTCTTGATGTAAAGCGACGTAGTGAGGGTTGGATTTTTGGACCCGCGAAAGATTATGAAGGAGGAAGAGATGGGATTGTTTTTTCATGCGGTGCTGTAGTTAAGGGCAATGAACTAAGAATGTATTACGGAGGTAACGATGATGTAGTTGCTTTAGCTACGGCTAATTTGGACGAAGTTCTTGAATATTTAATGAAATGTCCGGAAAAATAAATAAGTAAATATAAAAAATAACCTCGCTAATGCGAGGTTTTTCTTTTTTTAACAATAGTATGATATAATTATACAAAAGTATAAAGGTCGTTCGTTTTAATAATTAACTTTCTAAAATTATGAATCCCGTTAGAAATTACTAAGTTTTCAGTAATTTTTACAAGGGTTCATGATTTCTAACGGGATGAATGGACAAACTCCTCAAACCCCAGTTCAGAAGCAAGACAAAGATTTAATAGCAATTCTTAGTTATTTCGGTATTCTTTTCTTAATTCCCTTGCTTGTCAGTAAAGACAAACCTTTTGTTCAATTTCACGCAAAACAAGGATTAGTTTTATTTATTGCTGAAATTGCCACCACTTTAGTTGCCTGGATACCGATTCTCGGTTGGATTGGAGCCCCCATATTATACGTTGTTTGGGTTGTCTTTTCTATTATTGGAATTGTGAACGTTCTAGGTGGAAAACAAAATCCTCTTCCAATAATCGGGAAATTAGCTGGTAAGTTTAAGTTTTAAGAAATTTTTTAGTTAAAAAATCAATCCCCGCCAAGGCGAGGTTGATTTTTATTTCATTTTAATGTAAAGTATTTTATGGTAAAAAAGAAAATATCTAAGTCATCGCGCAAATTTATTAGAAAAGAAAAAGCCCGTATCCGGAGCCAGGTTTTAGATATTAAAGAACAGGAGAAATTAATCAATAAATTATATGAACCCTCACACCATAACGAGCTTTGGACTTCGTCCAGAAAAATAGATAATGATGCGGGGGATAGTAAAAAATAATAAACCAAGGGTGAAATTCTTAAAATATAATTTATCTTAAGAAATAAACTCGTTTGGTGTGGGGGTGAAAATAAAAGAGATTTACAATTTAGCAATTCAAATGGGGATTAAGGCAGATTTTCGTGGAGAAGAAGGCATTAGAAAGTTTTTAGAGAATAAAAGAAAGCAATACGAGAAAATGGATGAAAAAGAAAAACAAGAGTTTGATAAAGAGGCATTGGAAAACCCATATTTAGATTCAAGAATTTATCATATTGCTGATGATAAAGATATTAGAAAGGTTTTAGTTGGTGTTGATATTGAACCAGCTGAAGTTTTAATGGCAAAAGAAATTGGAGATATTGATTTGATTATTGGGCATCATCCCGTTGGCAAGGGGTTGGCTCATTTAGCAGATGTAATGGATTTGCAAAGCGATGTTTTAAATTTCTATGGCGTGCCAATCAATATTGCCGAGGGTTTAATGCGAGAGAGAATCGATGAAGTGGCCAGAGGAGTGAATAAGTTAAATCATCAAAGAACCGTTGATACCGCTAAACTTTTAAAAATAAATTTAATAAACTCTCATACTCCTTGCGACAATTTAGCCGCTAAGTTTCTAAAAAACCTGATAGAAGAAAAAAGCCCGGAAAGAATTGGAGAATTAATGGATTTATTAAAAGAAATTCCCGAATATAAAGAGGCAATGAAAATTGGAGCCGGGCCAAAAATTTTTGTCGGGGTTCCAGAAAATAGATGCGGGAAAATTGCTTTAACTGAAATTACCGGCGGGACCGAGAGTACTCCGAAGCTTTACGAAAAAATGGCTCAAGCTGGCATCGGAACAGTTATAGGCATGCATGTTTCAGAAGAACATAAAAAACAGGCTGAAGAATCCAACATTAATGTAGTTATCGCCGGCCACATCTCTTCCGATTCTTTAGGAATCAATCTATTTTTAGACGAGTTAGAAAAACAAGGCATAGAAATCATCCCTTGCTCTGGTTTAACCAGAGTATCACGAACTGGCTGAAAAGCCAGTTTTTTGATAGAATTAGATAAAGATGAAAAAGTCGCCTTTTTATGTGATTTGTGATAATATACGGAGTTTGGAGAATATTGGTTCTATTTTTAGGACTGCAGATGCATTAAGAGTTGATAAGATTTTTCTTTGCGGAATTTGCGGCCAGCCGCCTCATCAGAAAATTTCCAAAACTGCGCTTGGCGCGGAAAAATGGATTGCTTGGGAGCATTGCGGAAAAACCCGGCAAGTTATAGATAAATTAAAAAAAGAAAATGTCTTTATTGTTGCTTTAGAGCAAACAAGAAATAGTATAGTTTATACTAAATTTAAGCCAAAGTTTCCTTTGGCTTTAGTGATAGGAAATGAAGTAAAAGGAATTTCTTCTTCTGTTTTAAAAAGAGCAGATAAAATAATTTCTTTGCCAATGTTTGGCAAAAAAGAATCTTTAAACGTGGCAGTTGCCTTTGGAATAGCAGGTTATGAGATACGGAGGAGTGCGAGAGTGGTTTAATCGGGCAGTTTCGAAAACTGCTATGGCGAAAGCCATCGAAGGTTCGAATCCTTCCTCCTCCGCCAGATTTCCATGTTTGAACCTTAGAATTGTTAAGGTCTAATATGATATTAAAGACTGGTGTCCAGATGGGCATCAGTTTTTGGTTTTTAGCTGTAAAGCCATCAAAGCACAGCTTCAGAACCGTTCTTTTTTGATATA
Source organism: uncultured Candidatus Saccharibacteria bacterium (assembly GCA_964583485.1). Taxonomy (GTDB): domain Bacteria; phylum Patescibacteriota; class Minisyncoccia; order Minisyncoccales; family GWA2-38-27; genus JAUWYA01. Next base: position 14,319 of record CAZOVC010000001.1, on the reverse strand, counting down.
GTCCACTCTGCATATACACCTTATCAGCATGGGTTGTGAAATCCATTATTTCATTTAGTTTTTGAACGAACTTGTCTGATCTGATTTCTAAGTCTCCTAATCTGTCCTGAAATGACTCCTTATCACGCAGTAAGTCGTCCTGCACCTTAAGGAATGCATCAGAGTCAATAATCCTCTTAGAGCGATCTATAACAAGATTGTGAAGTTGTTGCTGAACTTTAGATAACTCACGTTTTATACTTTTGCGTTCTTTGTCTTCATGCTCAATACGTTCTTTAGCATAATATTCAAAATAGGCGTCAAGAGTCTTTTTTAATTTGGGAGGCAATTCTGCGTGTGCTAAATACTTCATAACATCCTTTTCTACTTCTTCGCTTCTAATATATTTCTCTTTGCATTTTTTATCCTTACGTCGACTGCAAGCATAATACAAATGTCCTTTTTGAACTTGGCCACAAAGCATTGATCCGCAATTAGCACAACGAATCAATCCAGAGAGAGGAAAAAGATGTTTTCTGGATCGATCTGCATAATGACTATGCTGTGCCATAATTTCTTGAACATCATCAAATAATTTTTTAGAAATAAGTGGCGGAAAGTCTGCTTGAGCTGTGACACCCTGTCTTTTTATCAATCCGTAATAAAGCGGATTTTTAAGTATATGCTCAATTGATTTTCTGCCAACAAGTTTTTTATTGCGACTCCTTAATCCTCTTTTTGCCATTTCTTCGGCCAAAGACTCATAAGAATATTTACCTGTAGAGTAGAACTCAAAAGCCAATTTAATATAAGATGCCTTTCCCTCATCAACCTTGAGTAGTTTGCTTTTTTTATCATTCAGATATCCAATAGGTGCAACCCCGGGAAAACGTCCACGTTCCGCCGATTCTCTTAATCCCTTTTTAACTTCCCAAGATATATTCTGAGAAGTCCATTGAGCAATAGATGCCATAATATTCTCGACCAACTCTCCTGAAAAAGACTCATCGAATTGTTCAACAGCCGAAACCATCTTCACATCGTGCTTTTTAAGCATGATTTTAATAGCACCATAATCGGCCACATTTCTGCACAGACGATCCAATTTGTGGATTATAACAACATCAACCTTTGAATCTGTTTTTGATCGGTGTAGCATTTCTTGAAGTTTTGGGCGATTAGCGGTTCTGGCTGATTCGCCTTTTTCCTCATAAACTCCACCCTCGAGGAAATGCCAACCATGTTCGGTGGCAAATTTGTGACAAGCCTTTACCTGAGCAGGAATACTTAGTTCCCGTTCCGCTTGTTTGGTCGTTGAGACCCTTGCGTAGATTAAATAATTCATAGACCCATTTATTATTAAAAACAGCGGGGGCTCTCAAAAAAATTGAGAGCCCCATTTCCGTTTTTATTTTTTAAATATTTATCAATTATATTTTTTAACATGATAAATTAACCTGCCAATAATATCGACATCTATTGGCTTATACATTTTTTTGAACTTCTTTGAGTCTGGTCGAAATTCTATTCGTTCTCTGCGTTTTTGATAATATCTAACTGAGACGCCTTCCGGGGCCTCAAACAAAACAATATCGCCATTATGAATTTTTGCATCCCTGTCGATTATAAGAATATCCCCAGAAACTATCCCCATCTCTTCTATTACATCATTAAGTATTCTAATAGCACACATTCTGTGGCTGTCATTGATAAACATACGAGGTAATGCTACAGACTCTTGAGACAAACTACATTTTTTGTCGATATCTTTGGCGGGTAATCCATTTAGAACAGGAACCTCTAAAAATTCTTCTTCCATTTTGGTTTGTTTTTTTGAATTGATTTTTTTAAATTCGTCCAAACTTTGCTCAAGTTTTTGAGCAACCTTAACAGCATCATTATTGCCCATGCCTTTGATATCGAATTTATAATCAGTGTCAATGCCAACCTTATTTATTTTGGCCTCAGCCCATCTTTTAATTAATTCGTCCTCTTTAACGTCATAGGCTTTAGCTAAAGAAACCAACTGTTTCTTAGAAGGGAAACACGCCCCTCTTTCCAGCTGGCTTATATAACTCGAAGAGACCTTAAGGCGATCTGCGATATCTTTAACCTTAAGCTCTTTAAGTTCACGTTGATTTTTGAGATATGCACTTAATGTCATATTTGGATTATCCACTTATATATCCATTGTAATATATTAAGGAAAAAATGTAAAGATTAAGGAAAATTACTTTATCCACAATACCGTATTTGACTTATTAAGTAAAATTACTTAATATGACTATAGAGGTCTAATTAATGACAACTCTATGCGTAAAACTCCAAACAACATCAAACTAAGAGAAATAAGAATCAAACAAGGACTCACTCAATATCAGTTGGCCAGGATATTGGGTTTTAAGCATAACACGGTTATCAGTCGCTATGAGACAGGAAAAAAGAAACCGAGTCTTGAAACTGCTCAAAGAATTGCTCTTGCTCTTGGATGCAGGGTAGAGCATATTTTTTTACCTTGATAGTTAAGTAAAAATACTTAAATTATTTATAAAGAAATTATAAAGAAAAAATAAAGTGTGAGGTCATCATGTGTGAGGTCAAATCTTATTTCAAGATTAACACATGTCTAAAGTCAGTCGTGATGAGCAAAAGCTCATGGATTTGGCCAGAGATTCTCTGGTTGAAGTTCTGGGGCGTGAACCGACCCGCCAAGAATTATGGCGTGTCCATCTTAGCTTTAAAAGGATGGCTTTTACTCTTATCGACCATATAGACCACCTTAATTATGAGGAACGAACCAAACAACAAGAACAATGCTTAGAAGCTAACTAAAGACGTTCAAAAGTTAACCCGGGAGGATCTAATCGAAAGGCGGTTAAAGATAGTCGAGAGCTTCAGTGCCAATGATCTTAAAAATCCAATAACCAGAGATAGTGTCAAAATAGCATTTGAGAACATTGATAAAGAGTTGGCCAGGAAAAAATAAACATGATGGCATCCCATCCTTTTCTTGACCATTTAAGTCTCTGTGTCGAGAAAAGGGATGAGGTGCGATCACATTTTTGATCAATTTTTTTGCTATGGAGGATTTAAAAATACAAGTTCGTGATTTAAGGAATGGTGACTGGTATTGGATCAGTAAGGTAGTAATTGACGAATACGGTCCAAAAATTAAACCAATTGGTATTGCGATATATAACTGTCTAGCCAAGCACGCCAATCAACAGGGCGTCTGTTTTCCTTCTCATGGACATATTGCCAAGCAAATAGGCTCAAGTGTTTCCAGCGTTCAAAGAGGTATCCAACGGCTCATTAAATATAAGCTCATTAAAAAAGGACGCAGGCGTTATTACAATATTTATTATCTCTTAAAGTTAGAACGGTCAAATAGACCGAACTCAAATAAGGTCGGTCAGCGTGAACGTCAGATCGGTCAGAGGGATATCCCAGATCAATCACACAGACCAACTAACAATAATAAAGAACAAGAATTAATTAAAAAGAAACGTAAGCCTGTGGAAAACTTTGTGGATATGAAGTCAATCTTAGCTGAAAGCATGTCAATTGACGGAGTCAAGATCAAAGATGTAGGAGGCAGGAAACACATGTGGACTGGTCAAAAATGGATTCCGATAGAAAGGAAACAATTTTGAATCAAGAAGTTTGGGATGTGGTCGAACCCGAGCTATTGAGATTATTAATTAATGCCTTTTATGTGATAGATAAATAAATCAAATTCTCGTAGAGGGCGGGTAATAAAATTATGAGTGAGGAACTCCGTAATCAAGACCCAATTCCTAAGGAGGAAGGAGAAAAAAGTGAGGAAAAGGATTCGTCAGAAACACCAATTGACGTTCAGGAAAATGATCAGAGCGATACTGATAAAGAATAAGGGTCTTCTCTACCAGCCTAATCGGAGTATTGGGCTGGTTATAGAGGACCTTTCTTGAAAGTCATGGCATATGAAAAAAGAAAAACTACTTGAGTGTAATTGTCCTTATTGCACTAATATTCTTTTTAAAAATGCCGTATTCAAAGATGAAGCCTCGTTCACCATGCGTTGTCCTCATTGTGGAAAAATGATCAAGTTAGAAATAAAAAAGAAAACAGAAGTTGAAGTAAAAAAACTTGATTAAGTCTGATAAAATGATAAGATGTTAGTGAAAGTAGGCTACTGTATTTTGAATTACGGTTCAAAATCGCTGAAATCCTAAGTCTCTATAATTGCCTGAATTGTAGTAATTACGGTTACTGCGAGCGTGCAAGAGAGATTTTAGATGCTACTTACTGGTTTTTGGAGTGGGTGTTTTTTTGACTACCACCAGATTAAATACAGGGAGTTTGAGTATATAAGACTTTAAGTCAGTAAACCTCTGCTTCCAGTGTCAACGGATGAAAATCAGTAAAATTACGGTTCCCGCTACAAGCACGTCGACAATGTGCCGAATGTCTACCTCAACGACGACAAGCCGAAGCTCAACTGGAACAACTTCGACAACTCGAATGACAAGTGGGGTTCCGCTTCCTGCCGTAGCCTCTAAAATTCAAACAAAAAACGTCCTTCCGGGCGTTTTTGCTTTTAAGCCAAAGAGCGAATTCAACCACCAAGCATTCGCCCAATTTCTTGTATTTGACCTTCCAGTTTTAAGTATTTTTTATTATCAATCATCTTCAGCTCTCTGGCCATTCTAATCATAACTTTTAGAACGTCAAATTTATTGTTTGCTTCTAAAAGTTTATTTTTCTTCTCTTGCTTATAAGAGCTGACTGCTGATAAAATTAATTCCATAAAAGACACAATATATTCTTCGCATTTTTTGCCTAGCATGTATTGATCTTTTTTAGGAAACGTTTTGAGACACAGATAATACTCTTTATAAAGATCAACAGTCTTTTTTAGAATCGGCGCCTCATTTTGAATTTGATCTAAATTTTGCATATGAAGATTTATAAAAAAGTATTTAATGATATTATTTCAATGGAAAATCTGCTTTTAGCTTGGGATGAATTTAAAAATGGTAAACGGTGTAAAAACGATGTTCAGAAATTTGAGATTAATCTTGAGGACAATCTATTTGCATTGCACCAAGAACTAAAAAGCAAAAGATATAAACATGGTAAGTATATTGGTTTTTATATCAATGATCCAAAGAAAAGGCATATTCACAAAGCCGAGGTTCGAGATAGAATCATGCATCATGCTATTCATCGAATACTTTATCCAATTTTTAATCCGACCTTTATTTTTGCCTCTTATTCTTCTCGAAAAGATAAAGGCACCCACAAAGCGGTAATACAATTAAGTCAGATGTTGAGAAGCGTTTATCAAACCAATGGTAAGTGCTTTGTTTTGAAATGTGACATAAAGAAATTTTTTCCAACCATCGATCATAAAGTATTAATTAAAATTATCTCTAAACGGATTAAGGACAAAGACGCATTATGGTTGATTAAGCAAGTTATCAAAAGTTTTGAGTCTGAATTTACTACAAAAAGAGATAAGAAAGGCGTTCCAATTGGTAATTTAACTTCTCAAATTCTGGTTAACATTTATATGAATGAAATGGATCAGTTCATAAAACAGAAATTGAAAGCAACAAATTATATCCGTTATGCTGATGATTTTATTGTTGTTCATTATGATGCAAATTATTTGGCTGATATATTGCTTAAAATTGAGATTTTTCTCAAGAAAGAACTTAAAATTCGTTTACACCCAGGCAAAGTAACTATCCGTAAATATTGCCAGGGAGTTGACTATTTAGGATATGTTATTTTACCTAAAGTAATTATATTAAGAACTAAAACCAAGCAAAGGATTTTTAGGAAGCTAAAACAGAGAGTCAAAGAATACAAGAAAGGTAAAATCGATGAGCATGCCCTAATGCAAACTTTTAATTCATATCTCGGGGTGTTAAGCCACGCAAATAGCAATAAACTTGAACAAGAAATACGGCATAAGATGTGGGAGTGGCTTAAAGAAAATTGAAATAAAAAAAAGGGACAGCCGAGACCTGCTGCCCACATTGACTGAAACCCCAAAGGGCTCCAATTGTGGAGGACCGGCTGCCCCTTTCAGTCCACAATTGGACTAAAAAGACAGCGGCCCGTTGGGAGTATTCCCAGTCAATGTAGGCAGCACTTTTAGTATACTATAAAACCTTGTAAAAATAAAGAAATAAAGAAGGGTAGATCATTTCTGACCTACCCTTTGATCGCACGTTTAGTGCAAAAAATTGTAGCGACCGCCTTCGGCGGAAACAAGGAACAAAAAATCAAAAGGTCCAAAGTTCCAAATTCCTAGGACCGACTACGGCAGGAAGCGGAACCCCACCCGCCATGCGAGAGGCCGAAGTTGCTCCAGTCGAGCCTCGGCTCGCCGCCGGGGCTGAGGTAGACATCCGGCACAAGGCCGACGTGCCGGTAGCGGGAACCCGTGCAGTCCACATAGTGCTCTGAGAGCACGTTAGTGTGAATGCATACGGCGATACCCTCGTCAGCCGTCAGACAGGATCGTTTCTGCTCTGTGATGAGCTTCTCTGCCTTTTCGGGCGACTTACCGAGCATGTCTTTGCCGTTTTCCACGTCGTAGATGAAATACGGATTCTTCGGGGTTTCCACTTGGTCGGTGATCTCGTTCGGATCGAGGTAGGTGTAGCCCACCTTCTCACCGTTACGAACCATGGGCATGAGTCCGTAGACACCCATATAGATTCGCGGAATCACCGGCACGAATGGAATGTGCCCTTTGGGAATCTCCATCTCAGCTGCTTTTGACAGCACTGCATCACGCAGGTTCTGGAATGCTTCCAGAATGGCCTGTGGGCAACCCCGTGACTTTAGGGTTTCCATCTGGCTGTCAAACAACTTGGTCAGTCCATTCTTTCGTTCCTCAACCGTTTCGGCAGTAGCCTGTTTCTTGGCCTCTGCCACCACATCATCGATTACCTCAACTTCCAATCCTTTGAAAAAGGCTGTCAGCTTGGCAATCAGACCTTCACGCTGGTCTTTACACAACTCTTTCTTCGTCATGACGATACCTCCTTACTGGATTTGGGTTTGCGTTTACGTAAATTATCCGATTTTTTCAGTTTTTAAGCTTCAAGACATACTACCACAATTCTGTAGTATATCAAATAAGTATAGCATACTTTGCTATACTTGTCAATATTATTAAGTGTTTTTTGATATTTTTGAGCTAAAATTAGTTATTTAGCCCATTGTTTTTATTTATAGAGCTATTTATTTTTCTTAAATTTGCTATAATAAACCTGACCGAGACACCTCGTCCTGAGAATCGCTAAAATTCTTGAATTTGTTCCTGAATTCTTAGTTCTAGACCGAGGTAGCCCGCCAGATTAAAAAAGTCGAGGCCCGGCCTCGGCTTTTTTCTTGAATAAAACAGGGTTTTGGTTTAGAATAATAAATATGTTTAATTTATTTAAAAAAGATAAAGAACCAAAGGATTTGAAAAAGGTTTTGAAACAATTTGAGGAACTGAAAAAAGAAGTTGAAAAGATTTCTCAAACCAGTAAAACTTCTATTCAGAAAGTTGGAATAGTTAGATATAATCCTTTTTCTGCGGTTGGAGGCGACCAGAGTTTTTCAGTTGCCCTGCTTGATGGAAATAATAATGGAGTAGTGATTACCAGTTTGTATTCTAGAGAAGGAAATAGAGTATATGGAAAACCAATAGAGAATAGTGGTTCAAAATATTCTTTATCTAAAGAAGAGAAACAAGCTATTGAGAAAGCAAAAAATGACTAAAGAAAAAGATAAAAACTTAATATCTCGTCCGCCGGTGGTGGTTGTTTTGGGCCATGTTGACCATGGCAAAAGTTCTATTTTGGAAAAAATTAAGGATTTGAAGATTACAGAGAAAGAATCAGGAGGAATCACCCAGCATATTGGGGCTTATGAAGTTGAACATCAGGGAAAGAAAATTACTTTTATTGATACTCCTGGACATGAAGCGTTTTCAGCTATGCGTTCCAGAGGAGCAAGAGTAGCTGATATCGCAGTTTTGGTAATAGCTGCTGAGGAAGGAATAAAGCCCCAAACCAAAGAAGCAATTTCCCTTATTAAGAAAACTCAAATTCCTATGATTGCAGCTATTAATAAAATGGATAAGCCGGGAGCTGATCCGGAAAAGGTTAAAAGAGAATTATTAATCCAAGATATTTCGGTTGAATCAATGGGAGGGAAGATTCCTTCAGTAGAAACGTCAGCAGAAACAGGCAGGGGAATTCCCGAGCTTTTAGAATTAATTTTATTAGTGGCTGAAATGGAGGATTTTAAAGCAGACGTTTCTAAGCCAGCTGAAGGAGTGGTAGTTGAATCATATTTAGATTCTCAGCGAGGACCAACAGCTACTTTAATTTTGCAAAATGGAACTTTGGAAAAAGGTGATATATTAGGAACATCTTCTGTAGTTGGCAAGATTAGAATTATGGAGGATTTCCAAGGCAAAGCTATTAAAAAAGCTTTGCCGTCAATGCCAGTTGTTGTATTAGGGCTTGAAGGTGTGCCTGGGGTCGGAGAAATATTAAAAGCTTTTATTAATATTGAGGCAGCTAAAGAAGAAATGAAGAGCTCTTTTAAGCAAGCTCCGGAAGCGCCTGTTATTGAATCCGACCAGAAGATTTTAAATATAATCTTGAAAGTTGATGTTTTGGGTTCTTTAGAAGCAATTGAAGAAGTTTTAAAAGAACTTCCTCAAGAAAAAATTGTTTTGAAGATTTTGAAAGCAGAAGTTGGAGAAATAAATGAATCAGATGTAAAGCTGGCTATAGGAAGCAAGTCTAAAATTATTGGTTTTCGAGTAAAAACAGATCCAATTGCTCAAAGTTTTACTGAAAGAGAAAAAATAAAGATAATCTGTTTTGAGGTGATTTATGAACTGGCTCAGGGAGTTAGAGATCTTTTAGAAAAAAGGGTTTCGTCTGAAATAGTGAGAAATGATTTAGGGAAAGTTAAAGTTTTAGAGATTTTCTTAACAGAGAAAAACCGTCAGATTATTGGCGGAAAAGTGATTGACGGCGAGGCGAAGAAAGGAGCTTCAATAGAGGTTTATCGAAAGGAGGAAAAAGTAGGTCAAGGGAAAATTACAAAACTCCAGAAAGAAAAGAAAGAAATTGGAGAGGTTGGAAAAGGAGCAGAATGCGGAATACTTTATCAAGGAGACACGAAAATAGAAGAGGGAGACATTCTCCATGTTTATGTTAAAGAAAGCAAAAAAGGAGAATTGTGATATGTCTAATCGTATCCAGCGCGTTAATGCTTTAATTAAAAATGAGTTAGGAAAGATTCTTCTGCGGGATGTTGATTTCCCCCAGGGAGTTTTAGTGACTATTACTCGCGTAGAGAGTTCGCCGAATTTAAAAGAGGCAAAAACATATGTTTCAGTGATGCCAGATGAGCAGATTGATAAGGTTTTTAAGATTTTGAATAGAAGAATTTATAATATTCAGCAAGTTTTAAATAGGCGCTTAAGAATGAGGCCAATTCCCAGGATAGAGTTTAAAAAAGAAGAAAAAACTGAAGAAGCGGCAAAAATTGAGGAGCTTTTAGAAAAGTTGAAAAAAGAAAAATAATTGATTTTTACCAAGAAATTTGCTATTATAGATACAATGTGACACGGTAGCCAAATGGCAAGGCATTGGTTTGCAAAACCAATATACGTGGGTTCGATTCCCACCCGTGTCTAAGATTTGCCTAGGTGTTGTAATTGGTAACCAAGCTTGACTTAAAATCAAGTGGGAGAAATCCCGTGTGGGTTCGAGTCCCACCCTGGGCACAAGTTTGACTAAAGATTTTAATAAGATATAATAAAATATATGAGAAAATTAATTCAATTTCCATTTCCAGTTTTTATTACAAAAGAAGGTAAGTGGTTTGTTGCCGAATGCCCGATTTTGGATATTGCCACCCAAGGAAAAACAGAAGAAGAGGTTAAAGATAATATAAAAGATTTAATTAAAGAATATTTAAAAGATCCAGATACCCCCAAAGCTCAATTGAAGAAGATTCCTTCTTCGTCTTTAAATTATATTTCTGTATTAGTCTCAAGAGAACTTTTATATGGGAAAACTTAAGCCGTTACTTCAAAATAAAGTAATACGAATTCTTGAAAATAATGGCTTTAAGCGAGTTAGATCAGCTAAACATATTACTTTCAAGAAAACTATCGGAAATGGAAGAATTTTGACCACCTGGGTTCCTCATCATCGCGAAGTAACAATTTTTGTCATTCAATATATTATTAAACAGACCGAAAAACCAAGAGAGGAATTTGAATCTTAAAATCTTCAAAAATCGGCTGTCCAAGAAAAAACCCCCGCCAAGGCGGGGGTTTTTAATATTTTATTTAACTCTCTAAAATCTCAATATATGTTGTTGTTGCTCCAAAGTTTTTTGCTTGTTCATAATCAGCAAACCAAATATCAACATGATAATAGCCTTTTTTCTGGTTCATTCTGTCTTCAACCACAAAAATCTCATCGCCGTATAATTCTGGTATTCTAATTTCTGTTCCAAAGGGCAAGAGATTGTTTGCCACAATTCCTTGTTCAACTGTTTTTCCTGAAGCAGTTATAAATGGAGTATCGTCTGTTTGGCAAGTAGTGCTGGAATAAGCGGTAACTATTACTTTTACTTTCTTGGTTTTAATTGGAGATTCAGGATTAGATATTGGCAAGAAGCTGTTTTCTTGAATTGAAGCTAATTCTAAAACAGGAACTGGTTCAGATGAAACTTGAATACCGAAAAATAAGCCGCTGGTTATATATCCAGAAATTATTAAAATAACCGAGATTTTTTTGGCCCATAAGTAGGGGTCTTCTTTTTCTACAATAATATTCATTTTAAATCCCGCTAAGCGGGATTTTATCATATTAGCTTATCTACAGGGCTTGTCAAGGGTTTGTGGAGCGGGAGACGGGGATTGAACCCGCGATCTTCTCGTTGGCAACGAGACGCTCTACCACTAAGCTACTCCCGCAATTTTTTGTGCCGAAGGTGAGAATTGAACTCACGCCCCCTTCTTTTTCAGAGAAGTGCTCTACCACTGAGCTACTTCGGCATGGTGGGCGGTATAGGACTTGAACCTATAGCCTTTTGTATGTAAAACAAATGCTCTGCCAATTGAGCTAACCGCCCACATGGTGCCCAGGGCGGGATTCGCACCCGCACGCTCTTACGAGCCATGGCCCTCAACCATGTATGTATACTAATTCCATCACCTGGGCTTTAATTTTGCTTTTTTGCCCTTTGCTGTTCTTAAATAATAAAGTTTTGCCCTTCTAGCTCTTCCTTTTTTTAAAACCTCTATTTTTTCAATAGCAGGAGAATGAACAGGAAAAATCTTTTCTACCCCAACTCCGGAAACCACTTTTCTTATTGTTATAGTAGCGGAAATCCCTTTACCGTGTTTTCTAGCTAAAACTACGCCTTCAAATGTCTGGAGTCGTTCTTTATCTTTTTCTTTGATTTTTTGATACACCTGGATAGTATCACCAGGTTTTATATCTGGAAGTTCTTTTTTAAGTTGGCTAAACATATTTTTAAATCTTTGGCTAATTCGGAGCTTAACCCTTTATATTTGCCGTTAGGTAATTTTATTTTAATATAACTGGCGTGCAAAAATTGACGCTTTAATCCTTTTGGACAGGACTGATTCTTAAATCCATATTTTTTATCTCCAGCAATTGGATGACTAAGATAAGAGAAATGACATCTGATTTGATGCATTCTTCCTGTTTTTGGAAAAACTTTCAGCAAAGTATAATCTTTAAATCTCTCCAATACTTTATACTCAGTAATTGCCTCTCTTTTTCCTTTTGCGTCTGGTTCGGTTATTAAATAAACTTTCTGCTTTGCGCCCTGCTTTTTTGACCGGCCGATTAAAGTTTCAATTCTTCCTTGATTATTTTTAATATTTCCGACTACCAAAGCAATGTATTTCTTTTCTACACTCCTCTGTTTAAACTGTTTTTGCAAAAAAATCAAGGCCTTTTCATTTTTTGCGATTAGAAGAATTCCGGAAGTGTCTTTGTCTAATCTGTGAACTTTGCTCAAGTCAGGATATATGTCAGCAACTACAATCCCTGCTGGTTTATCAACTGCCAAAATATCATCATCTTCATAGATTATTTTTATCTCCATGTGGGCGGTACTGGACTCGAACCAGTAACCTTTTCGATGTCACCGAAACGCGCTAACCATTGCGCCAACCGCCCTTGGTGCGCGCGGATGGATTCGAACCATCAACCTCGGCCTTATAAGGACCTTGCTCCGCCATTGAGCTACGCGCGCATATTTGCTACTTTACCTCTTTCATTTTAATTTTCAAGGAAGGAAACTTGGTTTTTTTTGCTTTGCCACTTATAGATTTAGCAACGGCGGGTCCTCTCATCAATCTTTCAAACTCTTCTTTTTCAATGGTTTCTTTAGCAATTAGGGTTTGGGCGATTTTTTCAAGCAATGCTTTCTTTTTAAATAATATTTTTAATGCTTCTTTTTCAGCCGCTTTGATAAATTTCTCAACTTCTTTGTCAATCTTGGCAGCTACTTTTTCAGAATAATTCCTTTGCTCTGAAATCTCTTTTCCTAAGAAAACTAATTCTTCTTTTTCGCCAAAAGAAATTGGCCCTAAAGCGGACATTCCGTATTCTTTAACTAATTTACGAGCCAAGCCAGAAGCTCTTTTTAAATCATTTGATGCTCCAGTAGTAATTTCTTTGAATTTTAATCTTTCAGCGCAGTATCCTCCAAGCAAAGTTGCCATTTCAGCTAAGAATTCTCTTTTTGTCTTAATTCTTCTTTCTTCAGTCGGCATTTTTAAGGTATATCCAGCAGCCATGCCTCTGGCAATAATTGAAATTTTTCTAACTGGTTCGGTTTCAGGCAGAGAAGCAGAGATCAAAGCATGGCCTGCTTCGTGAAAAGCGGCAATCTTTTTTTCTTTGACAGATAAGATATGGCTTTTTCTTTCAGGGCCTAATAATACTTTTTCAATTGATTCTAAAAGTTCTTGCTGATAAACCTGTGTTTTATTCCTTTTAGCAGCTAAAATTGCCGCTTCATTAACAAGATTAGCTATATCTGCGCCAGAGAAACCAGGAGTTCTTTCAGCAATTTCTCTTAAGTTTACGTCTAAAGCCAATGGTTTTCCTTTGCAGTGAATTTTTAAGATGTTTTTTCTGCCGTTAATATCAGGCATATCTAACACCACTTTCCTATCAAATCTCCCAGGTCTTAAAAGAGCTGGGTCTAAAATATCCGGTCGATTCGTAGCTGAGATAACGATCGTGCTTGTATTTCTTTCAAATCCATCCATTTCTACTAAGATCTGGTTCAGGGTTTGTTCTCTTTCATCGTGTCCTCCTCCGATTCCAGCTCCTCTGTGTCTGCCAATAGCATCAAGTTCGTCAATAAAGATAATTGAAGTCCCGGCTTTCTTAGCAGAAGAAAAGAGATCCCGGACCCGCGAGCTCCCTACGCCTACGAACATTTCCACGAATTCTGAGCCAGAAACTGAAAAGAATGGAACATTGCTCTCGCCGGCCACAGCGCGCGCGAGCAATGTTTTTCCACAGCCAGCCGGACCCACCAATAGAACTCCTCGTGGAATTCTGGCCCCCATTTTTAAATACTTTTTGGGATTTTTTAAAAAGTCAACAATTTCTTTTAATTCTTCTTTTGCTTCTTTTAATCCAGCAACATCTTTAAAGCTGATTTTTTCTTTGGGATGGCCTTCAGCTCCAAATAAGCGGGCTCTGGTTTTAGTAAAGCTAAAAGCTTGACCGGCCCCAGCTTTGGCCTGACGGAAGATCATAAAAAAGAAGAATACAAAAATTAAAACAGGCAGTCCAAACATTAAAATAGGCGTGAGCCAAATCCAAACTCCTCCTTCTGGTTCTGCTTTAATTTCTATTGTTTTTAATTTTTTTGAATCTACGCCAAGGGTTATTAATGATTCTGTAAGAGAACTTTCCGATTCTTTTCTTGACTTTGCCTCTGTTCCATCTCTAAACAAGATTGAAATCTCTGAACCGGCAACCGTTATATTCTCAATCTTTTCCTGATTAATCTCTTCAACTAATTTACTTAAAGAAATCTCTGTTTTTTCTTCAAAAGGATTAAAGAATAAAGCAAAAACACCTGAAATTATCAGAAAGATAATTAGAACAAAAACAAAATTTTTAATCAGAAATTTCATATTATTTAATTTACCATAATTTTCAAAGAATTTCAATTTTATTATTCGCATACAATAAAAAAGGCCTCTTTTTCAAGAGACCAATTTGCGTTAACCAGTAAAGCTTGACTTAGTTAGTAACT